>CAZCPD010000143.1:0-8042 GCA_964500425.1 uncultured Rhodocyclaceae bacterium | reverse complement strand
ATCGTCGTGACGGGCTCGACCAGTTTCGGCGTCGGCATCGGCGTCACTTTCTTCCCTGCAGCACCTTGCTGGCCGGATAACCCCGGCTTCCCGGCTTTATCCGCCGGCTTGAGCTCAACGAGACGGAAGTCGATCTTGTTGGTTTCCAGATCGGCGCGCATGACCTTGACGCGCACCCGGTCGGAAAGCCGGAAGCGGCGGCCGGTGCGCTCGCCGACCATGACGTGGCCAGCCTCGTCGAAATGGAAGTAATCGGCGCCGAGTTCGGAGACATGCACCAGGCCTTCGACGAAAACGTCGTCGAGGGCGACGAAGATGCCGAAGGGCACGACGGCGGCGATGCTGCCGTCGACCTCATCGCCGATGCGGTCCTGCATGTAGTAGCACTTGAGCCAGGCCTCGACATCGCGCGTCGCGTCGTCGGCGCGCCGCTCGGTCATCGAGCAGTGCAGACCGACATTCGCCCAGCCGCCCTCCTCCTGCGCCGCCATGCCGCCCGCGCCGGGCTGGTATTTCGTCCGCGTCAGCACCGCCTTGATGGCGCGATGGATCAACAGGTCCGGATAGCGGCGGATCGGCGATGTGAAGTGGGTGTAGGACTCGTAGGCGAGGCCGAAGTGGCCGACGTTGTCCGGGCTGTATTGGGCCTGGCGCAGCGAGCGCAGCATGACGGTTTGCAGGAGCTGCTTGTCGGGCCGCCCCTGCAGCTTTTCGAGGAGCTCGGCATAATCCTTGGCGCTCGGCGCATCGCCACCGCCGATCTGCAGTCCGAAGCCGCCGAGGAAATCGCGCAAACGTTGCAGGCGCTCGGCGGTCGGGCCTTCATGCACCCGGTACAGCGCCGGATGCTTCTGCTTTTGCAGGAAGGCAGAGGCGCAGACGTTGGCGGCGAGCATGCATTCCTCGATCAGCCGGTGAGCTTCGTTGCGCTCGGTCGCGACGATGCGCTCGATCTTGCCGTTGTCATCGAAGATCATGCGCGTCTCCAGCGTCTCGAAGTCGATGGCGCCACGCTTCTCGCGCGCCTTGGCGAGAGCGCGGTAAAGCGCGTCGAGGTTTTCGAGGTGCGGCAGCAGCGCCGCGTGCTTTTCGCGCGTCGTTGCATCCCTGTCGTAGAGCGCCGCAGCGACTTCGGTGTAGGTGAGGCGCGCATGCGAGAACATCACCGCCGGATAGAAGCGGTAGCTGTCGATGCGCCCGCTGCTGGTGATGATCATGTCGCAGACCATGCAGAGGCGCTCGACTTGCGGATTCAGCGAGCAGAGGCCGTTCGACAGTTTCTCCGGCAGCATCGGTATCACGCGACGCGGGAAATACACCGAGTTGCCGCGGCTACGTGCATCCAGGTCGAGCGAACCCTCCGGCTTGACGTAATGCGAAACGTCGGCGATCGCGACAAGGAGCCGGAACAGGCCGGTGCTATTGCCGCTGCCGGGCAACCGCTCGCAATACACGGCATCGTCGAAGTCACGCGCCGTCTCGCCGTCGATGGTGACGAGCGGCAGATGGGTGACATCCTCGCGCCCCTTCCAGTCGAGCTTGCGCACCTTGAGCGGCAGCTTCTTCGCCTCTTCCGCCGCCTCGGAAGAAAACTCGAAGGGCAACTCGTGCTTGCGCAGGGCAATCTCGATTTCCATGCCGGGATCGGCGTAATTGCCGATCACCTCGATGATGCGACCAATCGGCTGAGCGTGATAGCGCGGCGGTTCGATGATCTCGACCATCACCACCTGACCGGCCTGCGCCTTGGGCAGCTTGCTGCCCTTCTCCGGCGCGGCCAGCAGGATGTCCTGACTGATACGGCGGTTCTCGGCGACGACGAACCAGACGCCATGCTCGTTGAATACGCGGCCGACCACCTTGGTGCAGCCGCGTTCGAGCACTTCGACGATCTTGCCTTCGGGGCGGCCGCGCCGATCGACGCCGATCACCCGTGCGATGGCGCGATCGCCGTGCATCACGCTTTCCATTTCCTTGGGGCCGAGGAACAGGTCGGCCGGATGATCGGTCTTGTCTTCGGGCACCAGGAAGCCGTAACCGTCCGGATGACCTTCGATACGGCCGCGAATCAACGCCGCCTTGCCGGGAATCAGCCAGGCGCCGGCGCGGTTCTGCATCAACTGGCCGGCGCGCGCCATGGCGTCGAGGCGGCGGCGGAAGGCTTCCAGTTCATCGACACGCACACCAAGTTCCTCGCAAATGCGCGCGAACTCGAGCGGCACGCCGCCCTTCTCGAGCGTTTCGAGTATGTATTCGCGGCTCGGCAACGGATGCTCATACTTCGCCATCTCCCGCGCCAGATGGGGGTCGGCGCGGCGCACCTTGCTCAGTTTCGGCGAGGCTGGATTATTTTTCTTTGACAATTCTGGAATTCCCTATATAATTCGCGGCTCTTGATTTTCGCACTGCCCAGGTGGCGAAATTGGTAGACGCGCTAGGTTCAGGTCCTAGTGGTGGCAACACTGTGGAGGTTCGAGTCCTCTCCTGGGCACCAAAAAATACTGAAGCAAAAAAACAAAACGCCCTGCCGAGTCAGGGCGTTTTTGTTTTGGTTCCGCAGGACGAGGTCGTGGTTGCGGAAGTGGTTGCCGCTATCCGCTGTTGCCTTGAACGACCGCAGCGACCACCGCGTCGCTTGCCGGTCGATCAATCTGCCAACCTCTTCCAGAAACCTGGCCCCCAACCGCACAACTCGCGCGCCAGAGCATACAGTCTGTCGCCCGCGAACAAGCGAGTCGGAGTGTCCCACTCCCGCTTTTCGCCGCTCGCCGGCCGCGTCGAGCCCTCGCGCGTATCGCAGTTGATGGCGACTTCGTCGATCACGGATTTGTCGGCCGGATCGACCGATGTGTACATCTTGAAGCGGATCACATCACCATCGCGCTCGACCTTCTCGGGTTCGTAAAAGCCGTTCGTCCCGACCGCCGGCGTGCGCACCGCCTGCTCAGAAGCGCCCCACTTCATGTCGCCTTCGGCGCAGAGGCCGACAACCGGCGCGAGAAGCAGGCCTGCCAGCACAGGCATGGCGATGATCATGGACTTGGACATGCAGGTTCTCCGCAAGAAATTTGATTGACAGCCGGCTTGCGCCAGCAAAACGTATTCAGCTTGCTCAGCTTGCTCAGTGATGATGGCCGTGCGCACCATGAGCATGGCGATGCTCGATCTCGTCGGCCGTGGCCGAACGCACCTCCATCACGCTGCAAACGAAAATCAGCGCTTTACCGGCCAGAGGGTGATTGCCGTCAACGACGACGCTGCCATCCTCGATATCGGTGATCATGACCATGGTGCCGTCCTCGCGTTCGAGTTGCATGCCGACCTTGACGTCCGGCGGAAACAGTTCGAGCGGTTCGACATTGACCAGGTCGGCGTCGTATTCGCCGAATGCCTCTTCCGGTTGCAGCTTGACCTGCAGCTTGTCGCCGATGTTCTTGCCTTCCAGGCCTTCCTCGATGTCGCGGAAGATGTCGTCATAGCCGCCATGCAGATAGACGAGCTTTTCCGCGCCGTCGTCGACCAGGTTTCCGTCACTGTCATGGACCTGGTAGTCAAGCGTTACGACGGTGTTTTTTGCAATTTGCATGGCTTCTCCAGTTGTTTGACGAGTTGCAATACTTCCGCGGCGTGGCCGCGGGGTTTGATGTCGTACAGCGCGTGGCGCAACATGCCCTGACTGTCGATGATGAAGGTCGAACTGACCACGCACAGTTTTTGCACGCCGTCCTTCTCCTTCATCTGGCAGACGCCATACCTCTGGCTCACTTCGCTGTCGTCGTCGGCCAGCAATCGTACCGACAGCCCGTGCTTGTCGCGAAACTCGGCATGTTTCAGGCAGTCATCGCGGCTGACGCCAAGAATCACGCAACCAAGCCGGGTGAACTCCTCCTCATGATCGCTGAAGTCGATCGCCTCGCGCGTACAGAAAGGCGTGTCATCGCGCGGATAGAAGAACAGCACCGCATGCTTCTTGCCGCGCAGCGACGCCAGCGAAAAGGTCTCCATGTCTGCGTCGGACAAGGTGAATACGGGAGCGGGTTGGCCGATTTTCAACAATCTTTTTCCCCACGATCGACAAGCGACGCGGCGATTTTACCCGACGTATTTTGAAAAATCCGAAAAACCTTGGGCGGGCGATAGCCCCACCCCCGACGCCATCCTCAGTGTTCGGCCGGCGCGACCTCGTCGCGCCGGTGCACGCTGGCCAGATAGTCGTGCGAACGCATTTCGATCAGGCGACTGACCGTGCGATGAAACTCGCTCGCCTGCGTGCCTGAAACATAGAGTTCATCCGCAGGGCATGCAGCGCTGATGATCAGCTTGACACGATGGTCGTAAAGGACGTCGACGAGCCAGGTGAAACGTCGCGCCTCGCTGGCCTGGTCCGCCCCCATGCGCGGCACGCCGGAAAGAAAGATCGTGTGAAAGCGCTGCGCCAGATCGAGGTAGTCGTTCTGCGAGCGAAAGCCGCCGCACAGCGTGGCGAAGTCGAACCAGATCACCCCCGGAGCGCGACGCAACGGTTGAACCTCGCGGTCGAGCAGTTTGATCGACCGCATGTGACCTTCACCGCCGGCCAATTGGCGGAAGGTCTCGGTCATCTTGCGGTCGGACTCGGCATCGCTGGGCGACAGGAAGGTCTCAGCCTGTTCCAGCGTGCGCAGCCGGTAGTCGATGCCGGCATCGACCTTGATGACGTCGAGACGCTCCTTGAGCAGCGCGATCGCCGGTAGAAAAAGCTGGCGCTGCAGGCCGTTCGGGTAGAGGTCATCCGGCGCGTAATTGGACGTGATGCAGAAGATCACGCCGGCATCGAAGAGCGCCTGCATCAGACGGCCGAGGATCATCGCATCGGCGATGTCGGATACGTGGAATTCGTCAAAGCAGAGCAGACGCGTCTCCTTGGCCACCTGTTCGGCGACCCTGGCCAACGGATCGGCCTCGCTCTTGCAGTCGCGCAGGCGCTCATGCACCTCGCGCATGAAGGCGTGGAAGTGCACGCGCCGCTTGCGCTGGTAGGGCACAGCCGCGTAGAAGCAATCCATCAGGAAGCTCTTGCCGCGACCGACGCCGCCCCAGAACCAGACGCCGCGTGGCAGCTTCGGATGCACCAGCAGCTTGCGCAGCGCGCTGCGCCGCGAGGCCTTGAAGGCGATCAACCCGTCGTAGAACTCCTGCAGCCGCTCCGCAGCGGCGTGCTGGGCCGGATCGGCGACACTGCCACGCTCCTTCAGCGCGGCCTCGAACGCGTCGATCATGCCGTTCTTGGGAACACCCAGTATCCGGTATGGCAAAGGACTATCCCCGTCGATGCGGCGTCAGAAATGCAGCGGACGCTTGTCGACCGCCAGAGCGGCTTCGTGCATCACTTCGGACAGCGTCGGATGCGCATGGCAGATGCGCGCGATGTCTTCCGACGACGCGCCGAACTCCATCGCCACGACCGCTTCGGCGATCAACTCGGAAGCGTTGTTGCCGATGACATGAACACCGAGGATGCGGTCGCTCTGCGCATCGGCGAGCATCTTGACGAAGCCCGTCGTGTCACCCTGCCCCAGCGCGCGGCCATTGGCGGCGAACGGAATCTGCCCGACGCGGTAGGCGACGCCCTCGCGCTTCAACTGCTCCTCGGTCTTGCCGACCCAGGCGATTTCCGGATGCGTGTAGATGACCCAGGGAATCGTGTTGTAGTCGATGTGACCGGCCTGTCCGGCAATCAGCTCGGCCACCATGATGCCTTCGTCCATGCCCTTGTGCGCCAGCATCGGACCAGGCACGACGTCGCCGACCGCCCAGACGTTTTCGAGGTTGGTGCGGCAATGACCGTCGATCCTGATGCGCCCGCGCTCGTCGATCGCCAGGCCGACGTTCTCGCAGCCGAGGCCGTCGGTATTCGGCTGCCTGCCGACCGAAACGATCAGCTTGTCGCACTCAAGCGTCTGCGCGCCTTCGTCGGTCTCGTATTCGATGCTGACGCTCTTCTTGCCCACGGTGACCTTGCCGATCTTGACGCCCAGATGGATGTTGAGCCCCTGCTTGCGCGTGAACACTTTCCAGGCCTCCTTGGCGACCGCCTGGTCGGCGGCGGCGAGAAAGTCGGGCATCGCTTCGAGAATGTTCACCTCGGCGCCGAGACGCTTCCAGACGCTGCCGAGCTCCAGTCCGATGACTCCGGCGCCGATCACACCGAGGCGCTTCGGCGCCGCGTCGAATGACAGCGCGCCGGCGTTGTCACAGACCAGCTTGTTATCGACCGGAATGCCGTCAAGATGGCGCGGCTTGGAACCGGTGGCGACGATGACGTGCTTCGCCAGGACAACTTCGTTGCCCGCCTTGCCAGCGACATTGACCTGCCACATCTCGCCTTCGCGACCGGCAAAGCTGCCGCGGCCGGCGAGCAACGTCACCTTGTTTTTCTTGAACAGGCCGCGGATGCCGGTGGTGAGCTGGGTGACGATGTTTTCCTTGCGACGCACCATCGTCGTCACGTCCATCCTGACGTTCTCGGCGCTGATGCCGTGCATGACGAACGAGTGACCGGCCTGATCATAGAGCTCCGAGGATTGCAGCAACGCCTTCGACGGAATGCAGCCGACGTTGAGGCAGGTACCGCCGAGGCGCACCTCACCCTTCGGATCGGCGTAGCTTTCCGACTCGATGCAGGCGACGCTGAAACCCAGCTGCGCCGCGCGGATCGCCGCTACGTAACCGCCTGGGCCAGCACCGATGACGACAACATCGAATTGATTGGACATGGCGTTCAGCTCCTCAAAGATCCAGCAGCAGGCGCGCCGGATCTTCCAGCGCGTCCTTCATGGCGACCAGGCCGAGCACGGCTTCGCGGCCGTCGATGATGCGGTGGTCGTAGGACATGGCGAGATAGTTGATCGGCCGGATGACAATCTGGCCATTCTCGACGACCGGACGGTCCTTGGTGGCGTGAATGCCGAGGATC
This sequence comes from uncultured Rhodocyclaceae bacterium, assembly GCA_964500425.1. Classification (GTDB taxonomy): domain Bacteria; phylum Pseudomonadota; class Gammaproteobacteria; order Burkholderiales; family Rhodocyclaceae; genus Sterolibacterium. The sequence continues at coordinate 1,087 of CAZCPD010000143.1, read as the reverse complement.
GCCGATTGCGGCGGGTTGATGATGGGCGTCGACAGCATCGAGCCGAACACGCCGCCGTTGGAGATCGAGAAGGTGCCGCCGGTGAGTTCCTCGATGGTCAGCTTGCCGTCCTTGGCCTTGTTGCCGAACTCGGCGATCTTCTTTTCGATCTCGGCGAGCGAGAGCTGGTCAGCATCGCGCAGACTGGGCACGACCAGGCCGCGCGGGGAACCCACGGCGATGCCGATGTCGAAGTAGCCGTGGTAGACGATGTCGTTGCCATCGACCGAGGCGTTGATCACCGGGAACTTCTGCAGCGCGGCAACGGCGGCTTTGACGAAGAAGCCCATGAAGCCCAGACGAACGCCATGTGCCTTCTCGAATCGGTCGCCATATTGCTTGCGCAGCGCCATGACCGGACCCATGTTGACTTCGTTGAACGTGGTCAGGATGGCATTGCTGGCCTGCGACTGCAGCAGGCGCTCGGCGACGCGGGCGCGCAGGCGCGACATCGGTACGCGCTGCTCAGGCCGGTCGCCCAGAGGAACCATGACGCTTGGGGCCGGCACCAATGCCGGAGCGGCACTGGTGGTTGGCGCAGCGACTGGAATCGAAGGCGGTTTCGGCGCCGGCGCCTGCGTCGCCAGTGCATCGGACTTGGTAACCCGACCACCACGACCCGTACCCGCCACCTCAGCCGCAGCCACCCCCTTCTCCTCGAGGATCTTGCGCGCCGCCGGCATTGCTACGCCTGAGGCCGTGGCTGATGTGGCGACTTCCACCTTTGCCGAAGCGGCCTTGATAACCAGCGCCGCGACCGATGTGGATACTGCCGCTGCTTCAGGCTTCCCGGCGGCGACCTTGACTGCGGGTGCGGCGATGGCACCTGCCTGCGCCGCGGTGTCGATGCGCGCAATCACCTCACCCGCGACCACCGTATCCCCATCACCCTTGACAATTTCAACCAATACGCCGCTATCCGGCGCGGGCAGTTCAAGGACGACCTTGTCGGTCTCGATGTCGATCAGGTTTTCATCCCGCGCTACGGCTTCGCCGGCTTTCTTGTGCCACGAAACCAGCGTCGCTTCCGCGACCGACTCGGAAAGCT
>CAZCPD010000142.1:0-8184 GCA_964500425.1 uncultured Rhodocyclaceae bacterium | reverse complement strand
GCCGACGTCGCGGTCGAGCGTGAAGCAATCGACGCCGTTGCCGGTGGTCAGTACCAGCATGGTCGCCGGGCCATACAGCGCGAAGCCGGCGCAGACCTGCTCGGCGCCGGGTTGCAGGAAGTCCTCGAGCGTGGGCGCTTCGCCCGGGTGCCGGGTGCGCAGGATCGAGAAGATGGTGCCGACGGTGACGTTCAAGTCGATATTGGAGCTGCAGTCGAGCGGATCGAAGATCAGCAGGTACTTGCCGCGCTTGAACTGCGGAGGGATCTGATAAATGTCCTCCATTTCCTCGGAAGCCATGCCGGCGATGTGGCCGGACCATTCGTTCTCGCGCAGCATCACGTCGTTGCTGAGCACGTCGAGCTTCTTCTGCACCTCGCCTTGCACATTGACCTCGCCGCCGCCGTTGGCGTTGCCCAGCGCACCGACGAGGGCGCCGCGCTGCACCTGGTTCGAGATGATCTTGATCGCCGTCGCCAGCGAACTCAGCAGACCGGAAAAGTCGCCCGAGACGCCCGGGTGCATGTGATCCTGTTCGATGATGTAGCGGGTCAGGGTTTTCTGGCGGTTGGGCATGATGACTCCTTGATGGCAATCGGGCGATTTTAGCAGGCTGCCTTGAGGGGGTGAGGGGGGCGAAGGGCTAACGGACATGGCTTTGAAGAAAACGCCCCGAAGCATGAAAGTCATGTCCGTTTCGCTCACTCCCACAGGGATTTCCTTCGGTCACCCCAACCCCTCCCGTGAGAGGGAGAGGGAGAGGGAGAGGGGAGCTTCCAGAGTCGCATACGCGACTCTCACGTTAATCGGCCAGCGACGCGATGACCCGGTCGACGGCGTCCGCCGTGGAGGAGCGTGCCGTGTCGATCGTCAGGCGCCGTTCGCCCGGTTGCGGCGGCTCGTCGAGCGGCTCCTGCCACTGCATCTGAAGCGCCAGAACGCGCTGGTCGGCTTCCGAGGCATCGCTGCCGGCCTCATGGCGTTTCGCGACACGGTGTTGCAGGGTCGTTTCGTCGGCCTGGCAGGCCAGGAACAGCAGGGGTACGCCTTGATGGGCGGCAACCGCGCGCATCTGGTCGCGTTCCGTCCGCTTCAGAAAGGCGGCGTCCATCACGGCTGGCCTGCCGGCCGCCAGGATCAGCCCGGCGAGGCGCGCCAGTTCCGTGTAGGTGGCCCGGGTCGTCGCCGGGTCGTAGATGCCGTTGCCGGTGGTGGTCGCGCTGCGCTCCAGCGGCGCGAGTCCATGCAGGCGCTTGCGTTCGACGTCGGAGCGCACCCGAATCGCACCGAGATGCCCGCAGAGGGCGCCGGCCAGAACGCTCTTGCCCGAGCCCGACAGCCCCTGCATGACCAGCAGCGCTGGCTGGTGCGGTGCGCAGAAGCGGCTGGCGAGGGCGATGTACATGGCATGATCGGCAAGCGCCTGCCGTCGCGTTGTCGTGTCGATATCTGGCTGCGCAGCTCGCAGTCGGGCGATCTTGGCGCGAACCATGGCTCGATAGACGAGGTAGTAGTCAAGCAGCGCCACGCCGGCGAAGTCGCCGCTGTGTTCCAGCCAGCCGTTGAGAAAGCGCCAGGCGAGCGGTGCAAGGTCGTGCGCGTGAAGATCCATGACCATGAAGGCGACTTCGCTGATGACGTCGATCCAGCGCAGGTTGGCGTTGAACTCGATGCCGTCGAACGGCTGGGCCGTGTCGTTCAGCCAGGCGACGTTTCCCAGGTGCAGGTCGCCATGGCATTCGCGCACGTGGCCGCCGCGGCGGCGCGCTTCGAACAGGTCGGCGAGGCGCTCATGGGCGCGGCAACTCCAATGTTCGATGCCTTCCAGCACGCGCAGCTCGGCGGGCTCGCTCAGCAGGGGCCGCAGCTGGGCGAAGTTCTGTCGCATCGGCGCTTCGATGCTCGCCGCGCTGCCCCACGGCGTATCGCCATCGCTGCGGGCAATGCCGGCGTGGAAGGCGGCGATGCACTGCGCCAGTGCGTCGATGTGCCCGTCATCCAGGGCGCTCTCCCTCGCCAGCCGGTCGAACAGCGCTTCCTGGGGAAAGCGCCGCATCTTGACGGCGTATTCGATGACGGGGCCCGTGGTCGTGCCCAGCCGCGGTGCGTCGCGGCTCCCCCGGATCGCCGCGACTTCAAGGTAGATCCGAGGCGCCAGGCGGCGATTGAGGCGCAGTTCCTCCTCGCAGTAGAAGCGCCGCTTTTCCAGGGTGCTGAAATCCAGAAAGCCGAGATCGAGCGGCTTCTTCAGCTTGTAGGCGAACTCGCCGGCGAGCAGGACATGGGAAATGTGGGTTTCCAGTTGCTCGACGGTCTCGACCGCATGCGGATAGCACGCAGGGGCGCGCAGCGACTCGACAAGGCATGCTTGTGCGACGGCTTCCGTCGCGTCATTTGAAGGTTCCCGGGTTTGATTCATGGGGGTCTGCACGGCGATCGTTCCAGTGTTGTTTTTTTGCATGTCCGGCAAATTGCACCGGCCAGGTATTGACGGTAGTATCCCGAAGGGATTGTCGGGCTGCGGCCTGTATCGTCACCCTGTAGTCTAGTGACTTTCGGCCAATCGCAGAACGACAGGACAATCGATACATCCGGATGGGGGACAGTTACATGGACGGAAAACAATATTTCGCAGCACGGACATTGCCTTTGCTGATCGGTGCGGCATTTTCCTGCAATGCTTTCGCCGCCGGCGAAGTGCTTGAGGAAGTGGTCATCACGGCGCAAAAACGCGTTGAGCGCCTGCAGGACGTGCCGATTTCGGTGACGGCGATCTCCGGCAGCCAGCTGGAGAATCGCGGCATCCAGGGCGCAGCCAATCTCAATGCCCTGGCGCCGAACGTCACCGTCAAGGCGGCCGCGCCGGGCTCCGGCCTGATCGCCGCAGTATCCGTGCGCGGCATCGGCGGCGGCCAGCCGGGCATCTGGTCCGACAGCGCGATCGGCATGTATCTCGACGGCGTCTATATCGGCAAGACTCAGGGCGCCCTGCTCGACATGCTCGACCTCGAACGCGTCGAAGTGCTGCGCGGCCCGCAGGGCACGCTGTTCGGCAAGAACACCGAGGGCGGCGCGATCAACTTCATCACACGCAAGCCGTCCGGCGAATTCGGCGGTAACGTCGGCTTCGAGATCGGCAATCACGGCCACCAGGTGGCGAAGGCTTCGATGGACCTGCCGCGCATGGGCATCATGCGCCTGGGCTTTTCGCTGCGCGACGAGACGCGCGATGGCACCGTGGACAATCCCAACGGCCGCTCATGGAGCGACCGGAACCGCGAAGCGCAGCGCCTGGCCGCGGGATTCGACATCAGTAAGGATGTCAAGATCGACTATGCCTACGATCACACGCGCATCAACGAAGTCCCGACGGCGATCAGTCTGCTCAATCCGAACGGCTATGCGTCGCTGTATCCGTCCTCCTACGTCGGCGGGCTGAATCCGGTATTCGGCATGAGCCTGCGTCCGGCGATGGCGCCCTACGCCAGCACCAGCTATCCGACCTCGATCACCGCCGATGCCGGCGGCGACTACTTCACCCGGCTCGATGTGAATGGTCACTCGATTACGGCGAGCTATGCACTGAACCCGACGGACACCGTGAAATACATCGGCTCCAAGCGCAAGATGCATTATCAGGAGATGATGGATCTCGATGGCACGCCGGTCGATGTATTCAATGCCGGGAAGAACACCTACTACGACACGGTATCCCACGAGCTTCAGTGGATCGGCAGTACCGATCGCATGAACTATGTGGCCGGCCTCTATTGGTTCAAGGATGACGGCACGACCCTGACCGACCAGATCGGCCAATACTTCACTTTCGGTTTCGCCGGCGCCAGGCACCGCCAGCTGGCTTATCAGACCAAGACCAACGCCAAGGCAGCCTATGGCCAGATTGACTACAAGATCACCGGCAGTCTGACCGGCACCCTGGGTGTGCGCCGCAGCTGGGAGGAAAAGCAGGGCGCCTTGTGGAGCACCATGGGCCCGGTCGGCAATCCGAACGCCGCGCAGTACCGCGACTTCGCCCAGCAGGGGGCGACGGCCAACTTCGCCTCGACGACCCCGGTGGCGGCGCTGTCCTGGAAGCTGAAGGACGGCCTGACGGTGTTCGGTCGCGTCGCCAAGGGTTTCAAGAGCGGCGGCTTCCCGCTCGAGGCCGACTACGCGGCGCTGGCCATGCGGCCATTCAACCAGGAGACCTCGACCGCGCTGGAGCTTGGGGTGAAGTCGAGCTTCAACGATGGCAAGGCGCAACTGAACGCCACGCTGTTCAGCACGGATGTGCGCGACTACCACATCAATCAGCTGCCGCCGGGCGGCGTCTCGCCGGTCACCGTCAATGCCGGCAAGCTGAAGAGCGAGGGCGTCGAGGTCGAGGGCCTCTATCAGCTGGCCGACGGTTGGCGCCTGCAGGCCACTTACGGTTACCTGCACATGAACTTCAAGCAGTACGACACGTTCAACCAGTATGGCGCGACGGTGAATATTGCCGAAAACACGGTCGCCTCGTATGCGCCGCGCCACCAGCTGACCCTGAATCTCGACGGCCGTCTGGCGCGTACCGATTGGGGCACGCTGCGCGGCATCGTCGATTACAGCTTCACCTCGTCCTATCTGAACTATCACGGACAGAGGAGCCCGATCGGCACCAATGTGGCGGTGGGCAACTCGGTCGAGGAATCGACGCTGCCGGCATTGTCCATGATCAATGCGCGCCTGCTGCTCTCCCGCGTGCCGGTCGGCGGCCCCGGCAAGGGCGAGCTTTCGCTCTGGGCGCGCAACCTCACCAACGTGAAGAAGCAGACCACCCACATCGACATTGCCGGTTTCTACCGCATCGCGGGCTGGACGGATCCGCGCATGCTCGGGCTGGGTTTCAACTACAAGTGGTGATGCGGGCTGCCTGACCGCGGCATCGAAAGGGCGGACTGCGGTCCGCCCTTTTTATTCGCCGAGGTAGGCTTCGCGGACGCGCCGGTCGGCGAGCAGATTGTCCGAGCTGTCGGCCAGCGTGATGCGGCCGCTTTCCATGACGTAGCCGCGGCTGGCGGTTTCCAGCGCCAGGCGGGCGTTCTGCTCGACGAGCAGGATGCTGACGCCGGTCGCGGCGACGCTGCGGATGACTTCGAAGATCTTCTGCACCATCAACGGGGCGAGGCCCATCGACGGTTCGTCGAGCAGCAGCAGGCGCGGCTTGCCCATCAGGGCGCGACCGAGCGCGAGCATCTGCTGTTCGCCGCCGGAGAGCGTGCCGGCGAGCTGGCGGCTGCGTTCCTTGAGGCGCGGCAGCATGGTGTAAATGCGCTCCAGATCGTCGGCGACCCGAGCCTTGTCGTGGCGTGCGCGCCGGCTGTAGGCGCCCATCGCCAGATTCTCGGCGACCGTCAGGCGCGCGAACACGCCGCGGCCTTCGGGGACCAGCGCGAGGCCTCTGTCGATCAGGCGGTGCGTCGCCAGGGCGCCGATTTCCTCGCCGCACAGACGGATGCTGCCACGGGTTTCGCCGTCGGGCAGCAGCCGCGCCAGCGCCTTCAGCGTGCTCGACTTGCCGGCGCCGTTGGCGCCGATCAAGGCCACCGTCTCGGCCTCGCCGACGTTGAAGCTGATGCCTTGCACGGCGGCGATGCCGCCGTAATGCACCTCGAGCTGGCCGACCTCAAGCATGGACTTCTCCGACGCTGCCGCCGAGATAGGCTTCGATGACCTTCGGGTTGCGCTGCACTTCGGCGGGGGCGTCCTCGGCGATCTTCTCGCCGTAGTCGAGTACCGCGACACGGTCGCAGAGGCCCATCACCAGCTTGACGTCGTGTTCGATCAGCAGCACGGTCAGTCCGTCGTTGCGCAACCCTTGCACCAGTGTGCGCAGGGCGGCGGTCTCGGTGGCGTTCATGCCGGCGGCGGGTTCGTCGAGCGCCAGCAGGCACGGCTCGGTCGCCAGGGCGCGGGCGATTTCGAGGCGGCGCTGATCGCCGTAGGACAGATGGCGGGCGAGCTGGTTGGCGCGGTCGCCGATGCCGACGTAATGCAGCAGCTCGACGGCGCGGCGCTGCAGTGCTTCCTCCTCGGCGCGCGTCGCGGCGGTGCGCAGGATCGCGCCGAGCACGCCGCTGCGGCTCTTCAGGTGGCGTCCGACCATGACGTTTTCGAGTGCTGTCATGTTGGCGAAGAGGCGGATGTTCTGGAAGGTGCGGGCGATGCCGGCGGCGGCGACGCGATGCGGTGCAGAGCAGTCGAGCGGCTTCCCGGCGAAAGTGAAATGGCCGTGGTCGGCGCGATAGAGGCCGGTCATGACGTTGAAGAAGCTGGTCTTGCCGGCGCCGTTGGGGCCGATCAGGCCGTAGATTTCGCCCGCGCGGATGGTCAGTGCAACGTCATGGAGCGCGCGCACGCCGCCGAAGCGCTTGCCGATGCCATGGGCGGCGAGCAGCACGTTCGCCGGGCTCATCGTTCGGTTTCCGCGGCGAATTCGCGGCGACGCGCGCGCAGCGGCCAGAGGCCGGCGGGTCGGAAGCGCATGGTCAGCACCAGCGCGAGGCCGAACAGCAGCATGCGGATGACCTCGGGTTCGACGAGCTGCCTGCCGAACAGCGCGGTCTGCAGCGGCTCGACGGTGTAGCGCAGCATTTCCGGCACGAAGGAAAGCAGCAGCGCGCCGGCGACGACGCCCCAGATGTTGCCCATGCCACCGAGCACCACCATGGCGAGGATCATCACGGACTCGGTGAGGATGAAGCTCTCCGGGCTGATGAAGGCCTGGATCGCCGCGAACATGCCGCCGGCGACGCCGCCGAAGCTGGCGCCCATGGCGAAGGCAAGCAGCTTGACGCGCGCCGTGTCGATGCCGATGGCGCGCGCGGCGACCTCGTCCTCGCGGATCGCTTCCCAGGCGCGGCCGATGCGCGAGTTCTGCAGGCGCAGGTTGATGACGATGACCAGCAGCAGCAGCGCCAGCAGCAGGTAGTAGTACTTCATCGGTCCGCTGACGGTCAGGCCGAACAGGGTGTCGGTCTGGCCGAAGCCGATGCCGCCGATCTGCACGGGGTCGATGCGGCTGATGCCCTGCGGGCCGTTGGTGATATTGACGGGGCGCGACAGGTTGTTGAGAAAGATGCGCACGATCTCGCCGAAGCCGAGCGTGACGATGGCCAGGTAATCGCCGCGCAGCTTCAGCGTCGGCGCGCCGAGCAGCACGCCGAACAGCGCCGCCACCGCCGCACCGATCGGCAGGATCGCCCAGAAAGGCAGATGCAGGCCGAAGTGTGGCGAGGCGAGCAGGGCATAGACGTAGGCGCCGACGCCGAAGAAGGCGACGTAGCCGAGATCGAGCAGCCCCGCGAAGCCGACGACGATGTTGAGGCCCAGCGAGAGGAAGACGAAGAGGATCGCCAGGTTGGTGATGCGTACCCAGGCCGTGCCGGCGGCCGACAGCGCGAAGGGCAGGGCGAGCAGGGCCACGGCGATCATGATCAAGCCGAAGCGGGCGGGCAGGCGCGACATGTTCATGTGTCTCACCTCAGGCGCGATCCGCGACGCGTTCGCCGAGCAGTCCGGAAGGACGGAAGACGAGCACCAGGATCAGCACGACGAAGGCGAAGACGTCCTGGTAATTGCTGCCGAACAGCACCAGATGGCCGCCATCGGCGCAGCGTTCGCCGAGCATGTCGGCGAGAAGGCGATACTGGCAGAGGTCGCTGATGTCGCCGATGTAGCCGGCGCCGAGCGCTTCGACGAGGCCCAGCAGGATGCCGCCGACCATGGCGCCGGGGATGTTGCCGATGCCGCCGAGCACCGCCGCCGAGAACGCCTTCATGCCGAGCAGGGCGCCCATGGTGTAGTGCGCGACGCCGTAATACATGCCGACCAGCAGGCCGGCGACGGCGGCCAGCGCGGCGCCGATGACGAAGGTGGCGGCGATCACGCGATCGACGTCCACGCCCATCAGCCGCGCGATGTCGGCGTTCTCGGCGGTGGCGCGCATCGCCGCGCCGAGCCGGGTGCGATAGACGACGAAGGCGAGCCCGCCCATCATCGTCAGGCACAGGGCGATGATGGCGATCTGCAGCGAGGAGATGCTGGCGCCAGCGACCTCATGGACGGTCACCGGAAATATCTGCGGGAAAGCCAGCGTGTTGCGGCTCCAGAACATCATGGCGACCTGCTGCAGGATGATCGACA
>CAZCPD010000141.1:354-8266 GCA_964500425.1 uncultured Rhodocyclaceae bacterium | reverse complement strand
GCCTTGAAGTCGGCCATGCTGAAGGCGGGATTGACGTTGAGTTCGGTCAGCCGGCGCTTTTCGATGATGTCACGCAAGCGGCCGTCGGTGGCATAGGCTTTGAAGAAGTATTTAAGCGCGACGATGGCGTCGGCGTGTTTGGCGAGGTCTTCCGGCGACTGGTCGAGCAGGAACTTCCGGAATTCGTCTTCGAGCAGTTCGTCCTTGCTCTTGAAGTACGGGATCAGCCCAAAGATCTTTTCCAGAATCTCGCGCAGGGTCAGGCGCCGATCCACGCCGGCAGCGCGACGAAGTTTGTCGAGCGTGAAGAACTCCGAGGGCTTGTTGAGCACTTCCGCAGCGACGTAGTCGACAGCGTGATCCCACTGCTCGTTATCGACGTAGGTTTGCAGGGTGACATCGGCCTTGACGGTGTTCTCGAAGGCTTCGAAGAACATGCGGTCGATTTTCATGCCCTGCGGGCCAACGGGCTGCTCGGCGAGATGGGCGATGGCGTCCCCGCCGCCATGGACGTATTCACCGGCCGGGTTGATCGTCGTGCCGCCGCCTTCGCCGTCACCTGTGCCACAACCCGGCCTGGGTAGCTTCAACACTTCGTCGTAGTTGAACTTCTCCTCGAAGTATTCGCAGGTGGCAAAGAAGTCGAAGAACTTGAATTGGGTCTTTTCCTGTTTGCCAATCTGTTCCTTGAGCTGCTTGTCGAAAAGCTGTTCGAGGAAACCGTGCTTGCGCGTGCCCCGGCCCTTGATCTGCACGAAATCGGAGGGTGAGAACACCGGGCGCATCAGCGCGAGGTTGAGGATGTCCGGACAGTCGTAGCCGGTGGTCATCATTCCGACGGTGACGCACACCCGCGCCTTGCTGGTCTTGTAGGCATCCAGAAAATTGGCCGAGCCCAGCAGGTTGTTGTTGGTGAAGTTGATGGTGTATTGCTGCGCATCGGGGATTTGCGAGGTGACCTGCACGGCAAAATCGGACTGATAGCGGCCCGGCCAGAGGACATCGGCCTGCTCGTTGAGTATCTGCGTCAGCTTGGCGGCGTGGTTCTGGCTGACGGCGAACACGATGGACTTGCCGTATTCGTGGCTGATCGGATCGCGCAGGCCGTTGTTGAGGAAGGTCTGGCAGAAGAGGCGGTTGGTTGCCTCGGAGAAGAACTTCTTCTCGAAATCCTTGTGAACGAAGTTGTCTTCGGCCACATTGCCATTTTCATCGGTGCTGGTGACGGCGTAGCCTTGCTCGGACAGCAGTTGCGTGGTGATGTCGGTACGGGCGTCGACCACCACGGGATTGATGAGGAAACCATCGCGCACGCCGTCAAGCAATGAATAGCGAAAAGTCGGCTGGCCGGAGTCGCAGCCGAAGGTGCGATAGGTATCGAGCAACAGCCGGCGCTCGGTCTCGCGTGGATCGCGGGTGCTGGGCTTCGTGGCGTCGTATTTCTTCAAGTAGTCACGGGGCGTAGCCGTGAGCCCCAGCTTGTAGCCGACGAAATACTCGAACACGGCACGGGCGTTGCCGCCGATGGAGCGGTGGGCTTCGTCGGAAATCACCAAGTCGAAGTCGGTCGGCGAAAACAGGCGCCGGTATTTGTCGTTGAACAGCAGCGACTGCACCGTGGTGACGACGATATCGGCCTTGCGCCACTCGTCGCGCCGTTCCTTGTAGACGACCGAGGTGTAATCGTTCTTGAGCTGGGCAATGAATGCCTTGTTGGCCTGATCTTCGAGTTCGAGCCGATCCACCAGAAACAGCACCCGGCGCGCGTTGCCGGTGCGCAGAAACAGCTTGATGACGGCCGCCGCCGTCAGGGTCTTGCCGGTGCCGGTCGCCATCTCGAACAGGAAGCGACTGCTTCCTTCGGCAACCGCATCCTGGATCGCCTGCACGGCGCGCTTCTGGTAGTCGCGCAGGAAGCGCAAACGGTTCTTCAGGATGAATGCATCGCGCTCCGCGGGATTATTCCAGCCGGCCTCGGCAACGTAGCTCGGCATTTGGGTCAGCGCGATGTAGTCCTTGCCAACAGGCTCGGTGATCAGTCGCTGCGGGTTGGGCTGGAAGCGGTGATAGCCCTTGATGGAATCCGGCGTCGGGAAGCGGGTAACGATGTGCGGATTGCCCTGTTCCAAGTCCCAGAAGTAATGCAGGTTGCCGTTCGAGAGAATGATGAAGCGGCAGTTTTGCGACCTGGCGTACTTGCGTGCCTGCTCCTTGCCGACCAATGGATTCTTGTCTTCCGACTTGGCTTCGAGGACAACCAGCGGAAAGCCGGCTTCGTCGAGTAGCAGGAAATCGATGAAACCCTTACCGGCCTGCTCGAAGTTCTCGCCGAGTGCGTCGATGGCTGCCTTGGTCAGCTTGACCTTGGGTTCGAGCACGATGTTGGCCTTGCCAGTCGCTTGGTCGAAGAAGCGCCAGCCGGACTCCTCGAGCAGCTTGTTGATCTTGATGCGGGCCTTGGCTTCTTTGGCAGCCAACCTGTCACTCCCTGAACTATTGTTTTCTTGAACGGCGAGAGTCCGCAAGTGTATAGCAACGTCCTACATAATTCATCATTCCAGGTGAGTTATCGCCATATCTTCCCCAACACGGCCAACGACCTGCTTCGCACGTACCCTTCGGACGTCGAAGCGACGCACGGCTGGCGTGGGTAGAGTGCCTTCCTGCGGTGCTGTTGAAAACAGTTGTTCAAACGCAGGAGCCAGTCTGCGACTGGAACCCGTACAACACCGGTCACTCAACTCACCGGACGCCAACGGCCGCAATGGCCGACGACTCGTCAGTGATCAGCGGTGACGAATGGCGTTTCCGGTCAGTCACCGGCCATAGAGCGTCTGACACGGGGTCAGGCAGTTCGGGGGCGATAGCCGAAACAAGGATCCGCGCTGAACGTCTCTGCCCGCTGCCCACCCACCGCCCGGAGAGCCAATATCCATGCGCCTTCCAGGGCAAGCCCACCCCAAAAAGAACAATCCCCGGCATGCCGGGGATTGCTCTTTCCTGCATCAGCGTCGTGACCTCGTTCAGTCCGGCTTGTTGTTCTCGTACTGGAGATTGAGGATCAGCGAGCCCAGCGGCAGGGTGACGATGGCGCCGATGATCAGCAGGATGAAACCCACCACCGTGATCACATAGCTGACGATATAGGACAGCAGCCAGTTGGCCGGGTTGGCCTTTATGGTCGAAATGCTCCACTGGATGGCGCCGACGAGGTCGCGCTTGCGGTCGATGATGGCGTACATGCCAGGCATGGCGAGGAAGCCCAAGGCCATCGCCGCGATGGTCCCGAGTATCGGCACCAGGCCGAGGATCGCGCCGGCGATGACCAGCACGACCAGATAGACGAGCAGGTTGCCGAAGCAGTCCCAGGCGTTGAACAGATCGCCGACTTCCGCCCTGCCCTCGCCCCGCGCGACCTTGAGGGTGGACCGGATGTAGCCGGCAATGAAGCCGATGTTGGCAATCGGAATCCAGGACACGAGCAGGAATACCAGCGTCAGCACCGCGAGATCGGCGAGGTTCATTTTCCAGATGATCAGCGCGGCGTTGAACTGGTCACCGAAGTTGCTCTGATACGACGATGCGGCGGGAGCCGTCGTCGCCGGTGCGTTGATGGCCGAGCCACAGCGGGTGCAGCGGGTGGAGCCATCCGGGGTTTCACCTTGGCAGTAGGGACATTGCATCGCGTATTCCTCGTCGTTGGGTAAATCAATGAATGGGTCGAGGGGGCAGTATCGACAAGCAGGCCGGCTATGTCAATGCAATGGCGAGGGTTTCTTCAGGTCGAACAAGCCGAAGGCGCCCCTCCCTGAGGGTGGGGCGCCTTTCGACAGGCATGCCATTCCGCCATACCGCGATGCGACAAACTCAGCCGAGCCGCAAGACCGAATCGGCATTGGCCGTCGTCGCGCGCGCCACCTCATCGAGGGACATGCCGCGCAGTTCGGCGAGCGTGGCGGCGATGCGCGGCAATTCCTGCGGGGCGTTGCGCCCGCCATTCAGCCAGGCCGGCGGAATGTCGGGGGCGTCGGTTTCGAGGACGATGGCGTCGAGTGGCAGCGTTGCCGCCAGCTCGCGGATGCGCAGGGCGCGCGGGAAGGTCATGGCGCCGCCGAAGCCGAGCTTGAAGCCGAGCTTGATGAACTCGTCGGCTTGCTGGCGACTGCCGTTGAAGGCATGGGCGATGCCGCCGGATACCGGAAGGCGGCGCAACTGCCTGAGCACCGCGTCGATGGCGCGGCGCACGTGCAGAATCACGGGCAGGTCGAACTCGCGGGCAATCTTCAGCTGCTCGATGAGGTAGAACTCCTGTCGATGCAGAGCCTGGTTCTCGGCGAAGAAATCGAGGCCGATTTCACCGATGGCGGCGGCCGGATTGGCGCGCAGCATCTCGCGCAGCGTGTCGAGGTCGTCCTCGCGGGCGCGGCCGACATACAGCGGGTGGATGCCGTAGGCCGCGCGGCAGGCCGGGTAAGTGCGGCAGATCGAGGCGACGGCGCCGAAGTTGGCGCGCTCGATGGCGGGAACGACGATGGTCGTCACGCCGGCCGCTTCAGCGCCCCCCGCAACCTCGTCGCGGTCGGCGTCGAATTCGGCGGCGTCGAGATGGCAGTGGGTGTCGATGAATGTGTGGCTGCGAGTGCAACGTTGTTCCACGGACATTTCCCTCTGATGTACAAACCAGCCATTCGACCAAGCCCGCAAGCGGGCAAATTGCGGGTTATCCCCCGGCCCCTACCGTATGCACCGGGCACACAAGTCCCCTCTCCCGCCTGCGGGAGAGGGTTAGGGAGAGGGGAGAAGTTCAGTCTCGATGCCCGACTACGCCACTTCCTCGATCCACGCCATCTGGATGGCTTCGAGGATCTTCTCGCCGCAGTGCTTTTCGTTTTCGGCAAAGCCGGGCAGTTCCATCGTCCAGCGCATCAGGTCGACGAAATTGACCTTCTTCGGGTCGACGTCGGGATGCCGTTCGGCGAGTTCGATGGCGATGTCGAGGGTGTCGGTCCACTTCATTTTTTCTTCCCTTCGCTGACCATGTTGATGGTGTATCGCGGAATCTCGACGACCAGCGGGGTTTCATTCACCACCGCCTGGCAGGAGAGGCGCGAGTTCGGCTCCAGGCCCCAGGCCTTGTCAAGCAGGTCCTCCTCGTCGTCCTCGGCGGGTTCCAGCGCGTTGAAGCCTTCGCGGATGATGACGTGGCAGGTGGTGCAGGCGCAGGATTGTTCGCAGGCGTGCTCGATGGGGATGTCGTGTTCGAGCAGCGCGGCGCAGATGGTCTCGCCCGGCTTGGCGTCGATGACGGCGCCTTCGGGACAGAGTTCGACGTGAGGGAGTACAACGATGCGGGTCATGATGATTCCAGAATGTTCGGTATCAGAGTTCGGCGACCTTCTTGCCCGACAGCGCGCGCTGCACGCTCCGGTTCATGCGTCGCGCGGCGAATTCGGCGGTGGCCTGGCTGACGGCCTTGATGGCGTCGTCGATGGCGCGGCGATCGTCGCCGATCAGCACGGCTTGAAGCTTCGCCACGTTGCTGTCGATGTGCGCGCGTTCGAGCATGGACAGCAGGTCGGCGTCCTCGGCGAGCGCTGTCTGCGTGGCTTCGAGCAGGCGCTGCGCCTCGACCTGGGCCTCACGCAGGGCGCGACGGAAGGCATCCTCGGAGGCATGATTGAAGCTGTCCTTGAGCATGCCGGTGATCTCGTCGTCGGTCAGACCGTACGAAGGCTTGACCTCGATGCGCGCCTCGTGTCCGGTGGTCTGCTCGCGCGCGGTGACGGAAAGCAGGCCATCGGCATCGACCTGAAAGGTGACGCGGATGCGCGCCGCACCAGCCGCCATCGGTGGAATGCCGCGCAGCTCGAAGCGCGCCAGCGAGCGGCAATCGGAAACCAGCTCACGCTCGCCCTGGACAACGTGAAGCGCCATCGCTGTCTGGCCATCCTTGAAGGTGGTGAATTCCTGGGCGCGCGCGATCGGCAGCGTCGAGTTGCGCGGAATGATCTTCTCGGCAAGCCCCCCCATCATCTCGATGCCCAGCGACAGGGGAATCACGTCGAGCAGCAGCCAGTCGTCGCCGGCGGCGCGGTTGCCGGCGAGAAGATTGGCCTGCGTCGCCGCGCCAAGCGCAACCACCTTGTCCGGGTCGAGGTTGTTGAGCGGTTCCTGGCCGAAGAATTCACCGACGGCGTGCTGGATCTGCGGCATGCGCGTCGAGCCGCCGACCATCACCACGCCCTTGATTTCCTCCGGAGCGAGGCCGGCGTCGCGTAGCGCCTTGCGCGTCGCCGAGAGCGTCTTCTGCACCAGGTTGCGCGTGATCTCGCCGAAGATTTCCGTGGTCAGCGTGACGTCGACGTATTCGCCGCTGCCAAGACGCACCGTGATCGGCGCCTCGCCGTGCGAGGTCAGGGATTCCTTGGCTTCACGCGCGCAGGTTTGCAGCAGGCGTGCGTCGGAATGCGATAGCGGCGCGAGCTGCGCGGCCTCGATGATCCAGCAGAACACGCGCTGGTCGAAGTCGTCGCCGCCGAGCGCGGAATCGCCGCCGGTGGCCAGCACTTCGAAGATGCCTTTCGACAGCTTGAGTATGGAGATGTCGAAGGTGCCGCCGCCGAGGTCATACACGGCGTAGATACCTTCGGCGCCGTTGTCGAGGCCATAGGCGATGGCAGCGGCGGTCGGCTCGTTGAGCAGGCGCAGGACATTGAGACCGGCCAGACGCGCGGCGTCCTTGGTCGCCTGACGCTGGGCATCGTCGAAATAGGCGGGCACGGTGATCACGGCGCCGGAGAGCGTGCCGCCAAGCGAGGCTTCGGCGCGCTCGCGCAGCACCTTGAGGATTTCCGCCGAGATTTCGACCGGCGTCTTGATGCCGGCGGCGGTGCGCAGCTTGACCATGCCGCCTTTGCCACCTTCGGCTTCAACGAAGTCGTAGGGCATGCTCTCGACGTGGGCGATGTCCTTGAGGCCGCGCCCCATGAAGCGTTTCACCGAAACGATGGTGTTCTTCGGATCGAGCGCCTGCTTGGCCTGCGCGGCGTAGCCGACTTCCACCGCGCCGCCCTCAGCCTCGGGCGTGTAGCGCACCACGGAAGGCAGCAGCGGACGGCCCTTGGCGTCGCTGAGGACCACGGACATGCCGCTGCGGACAGTGGCCACCAGCGAGTTGGTGGTGCCGAGGTCGATGCCGATGGCAAGACGGTGTTCGTGCGGGGAAGTCGATTCGCCGGGTTCTGCAATCTGGAGTAAGGCCATTTTTTGTTTTCGTTGGGACTTTCAGACATCGAGCGCGGCCAGCGCATCATCGACTTCGGCCAGCAGCTTTTCCTGGAACATCAGCTGGCGCACCAGACCGGCCGCGCCCGCCGTATCCTGGGCGTCGAGCAGCGCTTCGACCCGACCGTACTGCGCCAGCATTTCCTTCTTGATGCGCCGGTGCAGGTTGTCGAGCTCGGCTTCGTCGCCGCCGGCGCGCGCTTCCTCGACCGCCTCGCGCCATTCCATCTGGCTGACCAGGAATTCCGCCGGCATGGTGCGCTCCCGATGCACGTCGATGCCGGCGAGCAGCAGCAGGTATTCGGCGCGCGCGAGCGGCTTGCGCAAGGTCTGGTAGGCCTCATTGACCCGCGTCGACCACTGCATCGCCAGGCGCTTTTCGGCATCGCCGAGATGGGCGTGTCGGTCCGGATGGACGCGCGCCTGCATGTCGCGGAAGCGTCGGTCGAGTTCCGCGCCATCGACCGCAAAGCGGCGCGGCAGCTCGAACAGCGAGAAATGATCCTGGTTGAAGTCCATGACGTTCCGAGAAGATCTGGATTCCCGCTTCCGCGGGAATGACGGCGCAAAATAGTCAGACGTTGAAGCTTTCGCCGCAGCCGCACTGATCCTTGATGTTCGGGTTGTT
>CAZCPD010000141.1:0-344 GCA_964500425.1 uncultured Rhodocyclaceae bacterium | reverse complement strand
GGTCGCGGACGCATTCGGGTTGTTGAACTTGAAGCCTTCGTTGAGGCCTTCGCGGACATAGTCCAGTTCTGTGCCGTCGATGTAGGGCAGGCTCTTCGGATCGACCATGATCTTGACGCCATGGCTCTCGAAGACGATGTCCTCGGGATTGACGGCATCGACGAACTCCAGCTTGTAGGCCATGCCGGAGCAACCGGAGGTGCGCACGCCGACGTCGCTCGCGATCAGGTCTTCCTCGATCTGGCCGATCAGCTGTTCGTCGACCGCGCCGCGGCCGCCGACCAGCCCGTCGAGGCGCTTCACCAGGCCGTCGCGGGTGGCGGTCAGACCGTTCCGCAGGCGGG
>CAZCPD010000140.1:0-8268 GCA_964500425.1 uncultured Rhodocyclaceae bacterium | reverse complement strand
TCGCCGGCGTCACCGCGCCGGCCGGCAAGCGCATGGGTCACGCCGGTGCGCTGATTTCCGGCGGCGCCGACACGGCCGATGCCAAGCTCCAGGTCATGGAAGCCTGCGGCTTCAAGGTGACGCGCAATCCGTCGGAAATGGGCAAGCTGCTCAAGGCCATGCTCTGATCCGGTTGCGGATTGCCGCAGTACCCGCTACCTGCTGCACCGAAAAGCCGCGCCGACCTGTCGGCGCGGCTTTTTTAATGCGTAAAATCCGGTCATGGATATTTCCTCTCCCGAATTCTGGGTCGCGGTGCTGCAGATCATCGCCATCGACCTCGTCCTTTCCGGTGACAACGCCGTGGTCATCGCACTGGCCTGCCGCAACCTGCCCGATGCGCAGCGTCGACGCGGCGTGCTCTATGGCGTCGCCGGCGCGGTTGGATTGCGCGTATTGCTGACGGCGTTCGCCGCCAGCGTGCTTGGCTATCCTTATCTCAAGCTCGTGGGTGGGCTGCTGCTGCTGTGGATCGGCGTCAAGCTGCTGCTGCCGGAAGAGGGCGATGGCCACGATATCCAGGGCGCTTCGAACCTGGCGGGGGCGGTGAAGACCATCATCGTTGCCGACGCCGTCATGAGTCTGGACAATGTGATCGGTGTCGCGGCGGCCGCCAAGGGCAGCGTGTTCCTGCTCCTGTTCGGCCTCGCCGTGAGCATTCCCCTGATCATCTGGTCGAGCCATCTGATGCTGAAGTTCATGGAGCGTTTTCCGATCGTCGTCACCCTCGGCGCCGGGCTGCTCGGTTATGTCGCTGGCGAAATGATCGTCACCGACGGCGCGGTGGCCGATTGGGCGAATGCGGCGATTCCCGCCGCACGGCATCTCTCCGGCGTCGTCGGGGCGGTACTGGTGGTGTCGATCGGCCTGTATCTGGCGAGGCGCCGCGCGGCTGCGACCGATCATCGCGTCGTCTGATCTCCCCTGTGGCAAATCTTGCAGTTTTAGTCGAAAACATTTGACTAAGTTGATGTTTGACTGTAAGAATTGACACCATGATTCTGTTTTCATGCGGGCTTTTTCACTTTATGTGAAAAAGTGTCCGATGGCAGAGGTTGCTTGACCATGAGGGGACGCTGGCGACATGAGCTGGGCAAGTTTCTGGAAAACCGACTGGTTTCTTGGCCTGACGATCAGCCTCGTGGTGCTCGCCGCTGGCGGCAGCGATCTGCTGCAAAGCCTCGAACGCAAGGCGTATGACCTCGGCGTTGCGGCGACCTCGCGCACGGCGAGCAGCGAAGTGGCCGTCATCGCCATCGACAAGCGCAGTCTGGACAACATCGGCCGCTGGCCGTGGTCGCGCGAAGTCCTGGCCGGCATGGTGGACCAACTGGCCGCCGCCAAGGCCAAGGTGATCGCCACCACGGTGTTCTATTCCGAGCCGCAGCGCGATGCCGGACTCGACTACATCAATCAGCTACAGGAACTCTATCGCCAGATCGACATGGCGGCGCCGGGCGCAGCGGCGGCGGATTCTTCTTCTTCGCTGACGCCATCGGAGACCACGGAGATCCCGCCGCTCGTCCGGATGGGCGCGCTGCTGTCAGAGGCCGAGCAGAAGTTGAACACCGACCGTCGCCTCGCCGACAGCTTCGCCAAGGCCGGCAATGTGGCGCTGCCGCTGCTGTTCAGGCTTGAGCGGCCGCGCGGCAGGCCCGATCATGAGTTGCCGGAGTATGTCAGGAGCCACGCCGTGCCAGCCGCACCAGGCGGCGCGGAGGGGGCCATTCCCGGTTCGGATGTCGATGCCTTGCTGATCGAACCGCTCGGCAAGGCCGCGGCGGCCATCGGTCATCTCAACACGACGCCGGATGTCGATGGCGGCATACGCAGCGAACCCCTGGTGGTGGCTTACTTCGATCAGCTGTACCCGGCTCTGTCGCTGATGGTGGCGGCGAAGAGCCTCAATCTCGGGCCCGCCGACATCCAGGTCGAGCCGGGCCGCTCGGTCCGGCTCGGCAAGCTGAGCATAGGCGCCGACGCATACACGCGCATGAACACCTTCTTCTACAAGGATCATGCCGATGGCCCGGCGTTCCCGGTGGATTCGTTCTTTGACGTGCAGAGCGGCAGCATTCCCCACGACAAGTACCGCGGCAAGATCGTCCTGATCGGGCCGACCGCCGCCGGCGTCGGCAGCGTGCATCCGACGCCCGTATCGCCGGCGATGTCGGACGTGCTGGTGCTGGCGCACACCGTGTCGAGCCTGCTGTCCGAGCATTTCTTCGTGATTCCGGACTGGGCGTACTGGGCGGAAAAGGGCGTGCTGCTGCTGGTGGCCATCTACCTCATCGCCCTCCTGCCGCGGTTGAGTGCCGGCATGGGCGCCGCCATCACGGCGGGCATTCTTGCCGTGCTGCTGGCGACCCATTTCGCCCTGATGACGACGCAGCTGATCTGGCTGCAGCTGATGTTGCCTGCGACCCTGCTGCTTCTGGGGCATCTGCTGCTGACCACCAAACACTTTTTGCTCACCGAGCGTGGCAAGGAAAAGTCCGAGCTCGAATCGTCGGAGTCGAATCGGATGCTGGCGCTCGCCTTTCAGGGCCAGGGTCAGCTCGACATGGCCTTCGACAAGTTCCGCAAGTGCTCGATGGACAAGGGGCTGATGGAGAATCTCTACAATCTGGCGCTGGACTTCGAGCGCAAGCGCCAGTTCAACAAGGCCGAAGCGGTGTTCCGCCACATGGCCGACTTTGACCCGAAGTTCCGCGATCTCGAACAGCGCCTCAACCGCGCCCGGCAGATGGCCGAAACGGTCATGCTGGGCAGCGGCGGGCGCGGCAACGCCAGCCTGCTCGATGCCAACGGCAATGTCGAGAAGCCGATGCTCGGCCGCTATCAGGTCGAAAAGGAACTCGGCAAGGGCGCGATGGGGGTCGTCTACCTCGGCCGCGATCCGAAGATCAATCGCACCGTCGCCATCAAGACCATGGCGTTGGCGCAGGAGTTCGAGGGCGATGAGCTTGCCGAAGCCAAGGAGCGTTTCTTCCGTGAGGCGGAGACGGCCGGCCGTCTGAATCACCCGAACATCGTCACCATGTACGACGCTGGCGAGGAGCAGGATCTCGCCTATATCGCCATGGAGTTCCTCAAGGGCAAGGACCTGGTCGGCTACACCAAGCCGGATCATCTGTTGCCGCCGGATCGCGTGATCAGTATCGTCGCCCGCGTCGCCGAGGCGCTTTCGTATGCCCATGAGAATCAGGTTGTGCATCGCGACGTCAAGCCTGCCAACATCATGTACGAGCCGGAAAGCGACATCGTCAAGGTCACCGATTTCGGCATCGCGCGCATCACCGATTCGAGCAAGACCAAGACCGGTATGGTGCTCGGCACGCCCAGCTACATGTCGCCCGAGCAGCTTTCGGGCAAGAAGATCGACGGCCGTTCCGACCTTTTCTCGCTGGGTGTCACCTTGTACCAGATGCTTTGCGGGCGCCTGCCCTTCGACGGCGAGTCCATGGCGCAGCTGATGTTCAAGATCGCCAATGAACCGCATCCGGACATACGTCGCATCGTTCGCGCCATCCCGGATTCGCTGGCGGCGGTCATCGACAAGGCGCTCTGCAAGGATATCGAGCAGCGCTATCAGACGGGGGCGGAAATGGCGCGCGATCTGCGTGTGCTGTTGGCGCAAATGAAGACGGGCAGCGCCGGTTAGACCGGCGCATTTTTCGATACCGGCAATGGGAAACCGTATGGATCTGAGTCAGTCCCTCGAAATCGTCAGTCGCACCGATGCCGGCGTGGTGCGCTCGCACAACGAGGATGCCGTGTATGCCAACCTCGCCTGCGGACTGGCGATCCTCGCCGACGGCATGGGTGGCTACAACGCCGGCGAAGTGGCCAGTGGCATGGTGACGACCTTGCTTGGCAGCGAGCTCGAGAAAGTTTTCGCCAGTACCGATGCGGCGTCGCTGACCAGGGCGGCTCAGGCCGAGTTCAGGATGACGCTGGAGGCGGAGATTGCCCGCGCCAATGGCGCCGTCTATCAGGCCGCGCAGAGCCAGCCGCAATATGCCGGCATGGGCACGACGCTGGTGATGGCGACATTCTTCGACAATACGATGATGGTCGCGCACATCGGCGATTCCCGGCTCTATCGTCTGCGTGGCGAGGCTTTCGAGCAGATCACGCGCGATCATTCCCTGCTTCAGGAGCAGATCGACAGCGGCTTGCTGACGCCGGAGCAGGCACGCCATTCGCAGAACAAGAATCTGGTGACGCGCGCGGTCGGCGTCGATCCGGAAGTGGAAGCCGAGATCCATTGCCACGACGTGCTGCCCGGCGACATTTATCTGCTTTGCTCGGATGGTCTCAACGACATGATCGAGGACGAGGAGATCGGCTCGACGCTGCAGATGCTGTCCGCCAATCTCGAACTGGCGGCCAATCAGCTGATCGACATGGCGAACGACAATGGCGGCCGCGACAATGTTTCGGTTATTCTGGTCCGCATCAAGAACGAATTTCCGGCGCCTCGCGGCGGAACGGGCTGGCTGGCCCGTTTGCTGGCCTGGTTCAAGTGATCGAGTGGATTAGTCAGACGGGACAATCACGATGGCAAAAATCATTCTCAGCATGGAAGGCATGGTCCTCAAGGAAATTCCGCTGGCCAAGGAACGGACGACGATCGGGCGCAAGGCGCACAACGACATCCAGATCGATAACCTGGCCATCAGCGGCGAGCATGCGGTGATCGTGGCGGTGCATAACGATGCCTTCCTGGAAGATCTCAACAGCACCAATGGCACTCACGTCAATGGTCATCCGGTCAAGAAGCATTTTCTCCAGAACGGTGATGTCATCGAACTGGGCAAATATCGCCTCAAGTACATTAACGAAGCTCCGCCGCAGGCCAAGGCCGAGGACTTCGAGAAGACCATGATCATGCGCCCTGACGCGCTGCGCAACCCGATACAGCCTTCCGCGGCAACGACGGGGATGGCCGATATGCAGCCTGCCCCGGCCGCTCACCTGAAGACCTCGGCCGGGCTGCATGTCGCCCCGGCGCCGCAGGCATCGCCCGCGCCCGGGCCGGCTGCCGCCGCGCCGTCCTGCGGGGCGCTGCAGATCCTGAGCGGCGCGAATGCCGGCAAGGAAATGGAACTGACCAAGTCGCTCAGCAAGATCGGCAAACCGGGCGTTCAGGTGGCCGTGATCGCGCGGCGGCCGCATGGCTACTTCCTCACGCATGTCGAGGGCGCCAACTATCCGGTGGTCAATGGCAAGACGCTGGATGCCCAGGCACATGCGCTGAATGACCATGACATCATCGAGCTGGCCGGCGTCAAGATGGAGTTCTTCATCAAGGGTTGATTGCCAGTTCTGAACGGACGCCGCACGCGGAGGCAGATTGAAACGCTATCTTGTTCGCTACGCACTTGGTCTGGCCATTCTGCTCGTGATGCTCGGACATGCGGTGAAGCTCTATCCGCTCGACATCGTCAGCCGTCTCGACGCGATCATCTACGATACCAAGCTGCGGCTGACCATGCCGCAAACCACCGATGAGCGCGTGGTCATCCTCAATATCGACGAAAAATCACTCGCCGAAATCGGGCGCTGGCCCTGGAATCGCGAACGCATGGCGGCGCTGGTCGCCAAGCTGTTCGATCACTACGAGATTCGTCTGCTCGGTTTTGACGTCGTGTTCGCCGAGGCTGACAACAGTTCGGGTTTGCGCCAGATGGAAACCCTGGCCACCAGGGACCTGAAAGGCGATGCGGCGTTCCAGGCGGCGCTGCGCGAGCTGAGACCGCGCCTCGATTACGATGCGCGTTTTGCGCGCGCCCTGCATGGCAAGCCGGTCATTCTTGGCTACTACATGTCTAGCAAGGGGCAGGATCCCAGCAGTGGCGTGTTGCCGGCGCCAGTCCTGCCGGCCGGGGCATTCGAAGGCGCGCAGGCCTCGTTTACCCGCTGGCAAGCTTACGGCGGCAATCTGCCTGAGTTCCAGAAGAACGCGGCGGGAGGCGGACATTTCAATCCCATCGTCGATTTCGACGGCATCGTGCGGCGCGTGCCGATGCTCGCCGAGCACCAGGGGGCTTATTACGAGTCGCTGTCGCTGGCGATGGTGCGCGCATACCTTGATTTTCCGCCGGTCGTTCCGGGGTTTCCCGAGGACCAGGAGGGCGCGAAAGAAATCCCCGGCGGCATGGAGTGGCTTGACCTGACCGCTCCCCGCGGCGTGCTGCGCATTCCCGTGGACGAAAATGCGGCGGCCCTGATTCCCTATCGCGGCTACGAGGGCAGCTTTCACTATTACTCGATTGCCGACGTGCTGGCCGGCCGCATTCCTGTTGATCGGCTGAAGGGGCGCATCGCCCTGATCGGCGCCACAGCGCCAGGTCTCAAGGACCAACGCGCCACGCCGGTCGGCGAAGCCTATCCGGGGGTCGAGATGCATGCCAACCTGATTGCCGGCATGCTCGACGACAATCTCAAGCTGAAGCCGCAATATGCGATGGCGATCGACCTTTTTCAATTGCTGGTTGCTGGCAGCCTGATGGTTTTCCTGGTTCCCATGCTGACGCCGGTGCGTGCCAGTCTCTTGTCCCTGCTGGTTCTGGCGGCGCTGGTGGCGGGGAATCTGGCGTTCTGGCAACAGGCCAATTTCGTGCTGCCTCTGGCGGCCGGCCTGATTCTGGTGTTCTCCCTGTTCGCCCTTAACATGTCATGGGGCTACTACGTCGAGTCGCGCAGCAAGCGCCAGATGACCGGCCTGTTCGGTCAGTATCTGCCGCCGGAACTGGTCGAGGAAATGAGTCGCGATCCTGAGAACTACAGCATGGCCGGCCGCAAGGCCGAACTGACCGTGCTGTTTTCCGACGTGCGCGACTTCACCTCGATTTCCGAGGGGCTGGAGCCGGATGAGCTGGCCACCCTGATGAACGAGTATCTCGGCGCGATGACGCAGATTGTGCGCCACCAGCGCGGTACGCTCGACAAATACATCGGCGATGCGATCATGGCCTTCTGGGGGGCGCCGGTCGAGGATCACGAACACGCCAAGCATGCGGTGCTGGCGGCGCTGGAAATGCAAAAGGCGCTACCTGAACTGAATCGCGTTCTGGCGCAAAAAGGCTGGCCGTCGCTGAAGGTCGGCATCGGGGTCAATACCGGCATCATGACGGTGGGCGACATGGGCTCGCCGGTGCGCCAGTCCTATACGGTGATGGGCGATGCGGTTAACCTCGGTTCGCGTCTTGAAGGAATCACGAAACAGTACGGTGTCGATATTCTGGTAGGCGAGGGCACGCGCGAGCAGCTGAAGAACGTGATCGTGTTCAGGGAAATCGACCGGGTCCGCGTCAAGGGCAAGGCGGAACCCGTGGGGATCTATCAGCCGCTGGGTCTCGAAGGTCAGCTGCCCGGCGAGCAACTCGAAGAGCTCAAGCTCTGGAATCTGGCTTTGCGCCATTATCGTGCCCAGGCCTGGGAGCAGGCCGAGCTGGCGCTGCTGAATCTTTCACGGATGACGCCGACGCCGTGCTTTTTGTATCAGCTCTATGCGAAACGTATCGACCATTACCGCAAGTACCCGCCGGGAGAAGCCTGGAACGGAGTGACGGTTTTTGATTCGAAATAAAGTGTTCAGCCATCGCAATTTCTTGATGCGCTGGCGCCATGCCGGGCAGACGGCGACGTGCAGTTTCAGGCGTCCGCTCCGTCACCTGGATTCGGCGCTGGGTTATCATGTCGAAGGATATGTCCGACCACGCAAACCCGACGGGGCGAGTCCGAGACGAACGGTTGCGACGGGAAATTTCAGGAGTTCATTGTGAGCACGGTACAAGCTTCCGTTCAGGAAAGCGTCAGCGCGAGTGACGTCAACACCCGGCTGGCGTTCTTCAAGAACCTTCAGGCAGTCACCAACAAGATTCATGCGACGAGCAATATCGACGAGATCATGCTCGAACTGTCGCAGGACATCTGCAGCCTGTTCAATGCTGACCGTCTGACCATTTATGCCGTGAGCGAGGACAAGGCATCCATTGTTTCCAAGGTCAAGACCGGCCTCAATTCCTTCAAGGATCTCAAGCTGCCGATCGCCGACCAGAGCATTGCCGGCTATGTGGCGCTGTCGCGCAAGGTGGTTAATTTGCGCGATGTCTACGACGAAGTCGAACTCAAGTCGCATCATCAAAGCCTGCGTTTCCTCCAGGAGGTCGACAAGCGCACCGGTTATCGTACCAAGCAGATGCTGGTGGGGCCGGTCGT
>CAZCPD010000139.1:2770-8292 GCA_964500425.1 uncultured Rhodocyclaceae bacterium | reverse complement strand
TCACGCGATCATGCAAGGGACGGATTTTCATGAGGTTTCTCCTGTTGATGACGAAGTAAAGATGGCGGTTGAACCGCCACTGATAACGTGGACGAAGGCGGATGTTAGCACTCTCCTTCGGCGAGTGCCAATAATCTGTGCTGCAACAGGAAATTTCAAGGGCTGGGCCGTGAAATTTTTTGGAATGCGCTTTTCGCTGCCCGGAGAGCTAGCAATGGCGCGGCTCTTCAAGGTGCATCGCCGAGAACAAGCAATGGCGCGCTTCTCCGGAAGGGGTCGATATGGCTGATCGTCCATCCGCAAATACCACCTGCCAGCATGATCGAAGTTGAAAATCTTGACATTTCCAACTTCGTGCTTACAATGTACACAAAACAAGGTGTACGATGTAAACTGTCGTTGAAGGTTGCTTGTAGCGCTGGCTGTCACTTGCTTCCGGGCGCCTGCCCGATTCTGATAATTCTGGAGGAAACATCATGAGATTGAGATCCAAAGGTCTTGGCCGTCGTGAAATGGTGATGGATTTCCGCGAGTACGAAGTCCTGGTCGAGGGCGACGAACTGGTCGTCGTCGGCATCATTCGCGACCCTGTCACATGGGATTTTTCGATCCGCTTCTGCGAGGACGACTATCTGGCCGTCGTCAAGCTGGCTTTCCATCCGCAGACCATCAAGGCCGTGCTGCGCGCCGCCTTCCATCGTTTCAAGAACCATCACTGGGGCAAGGATCGCGCCCAGCATCAGGCGGAAGGCCAGGAATCGCTGGCCGAAGTTCGCAAGACCGTGCAGGAGCGCGTGCAGAACGCGGTCCGCCCGTTCGATGCACCGACCAAGACGATGCGCCGCACGCGCAACGGCCTGCGCGCCGTCGAGACGGCCGAGGACATCGAAGCCGAGATCGAGGCCGCGGCCTGATACAGGCGCGTCAACTGTCTCGTGGGAGCGGCCTCCTGGCCGCGAATTTCATACCCTTTCGCGGCCAGGTGGCCGCTCCCACGACATGTCGGGTTGAAACCTACGTTGGAATAATTTATTGCGTTAACGCTGGGCGCCGCCCGATGGCGGGCGGCGCGATGGAGTTTCTGGAGCCTTCATGAAAAACTACGATGTCATCATCATCGGCGGCGGCATCAACGGTCTGACCGCCGCCTGCTATCTGCAGAAGTCCGGCCTGTCGGTCGGCGTGTTCGAAGCGCGCGGCCAGTGCGGCGCGCACTGCGACACCATCGAACTGGGCCGCCCCGGCTTCCTGTTCAATACCCATGCGACATGGCTGGTGCCGGCGATGAGCCCGGCGATGGCCGATCTCGAGCTGGAAAGCTTCAACCTCGATCTGATGGGCACCGACGTGATCTTCGCCATGCCGCACGCCGACGGCACGAACACCGTCCAGGCGCTCGATCCCGGCACTACCATGGCCAGCGTCGCGCGGCATTCCGAGAAGGACGCCGCCCTGCTCGGCAAGATGATGGAATACGCCATGATGAACATGCAGGAGGCGCTGGAAATCAACGGCCAGATGCAGTATGCGCGCCCCAGCATGGCGCTCGCCGAGCGCATCGCCAAGCTCAACGACGGCCTCTGCAAGCACCTCGGACTGCCGATCGACGGCGACGACGTGATGCGCATGACCGGCTTCGAGCTGCTCGAACTCGTCTATGAATCCGAGAAGGTGCGCATGATTCCGGGAACCCTCGGCGAATACACCGGCCAGTGGCCACTCAACCGCCGCGTCGCACCGACCGTGCTGGGCCTCTGTGGCATGAACCCGATGGCCGTGCATACCGCCAAGGGCGGCTCGCACGCGCTGAACCACGCGCTGGTACGCTGCTTCGTCAAGCATGGCGGCGAAATCTGGACGACCTGCCCCGTCTCGAAAATCATCGTCGAGAACGGCCGCGCCGTCGGCATCAAGCTGAGCGACGATGCGGTGCTGGCGGGCGAGGAAATCCGCGCCAAGAACATCATCTCCAACCTGTCGCTGACACCGACCTTCACCAAGCTGCTCGGCGAAGATGTCATCGGGCCCGACTGGATGCGCCGCATCAAGTACTTCAACTACGACGACCCGCAACTGCTGGGCATCTACTACGCGATGAAGGATGCGCCGGTGTTCAAGTCGGCAGAATACGATCCCGCCATCCAGCGCTGCTGGGTCGGCTATTTCGGTTGCGATTCGATCGATGACATTCGTTCAGCGCAAACCCAGGTCATGTCGGGCATCGTGCCCACCAAGACCATGGGCGGCTGGTTCAACCCGACACTCGCCGATCCGTCGCAGGCACCGGCCGGACATCACGTCGTCTCGACCTGGATCACCGTGCCGCCCGCGCCGCGCAAGTGGGGCAACAAGACGCTCAACGGCTGGAACAGCTGGCGCGAGGGCTTCGGCGAGGCGCTGGCCGACAACATGGACAACCTCTACGAGCAGATGGCGCCAGGCTTCAAGGACCTCATCATCGAACGCCACATCAACACGCCGATGAATCAGGAGCAATCGAACCCCTCGGCGGTGCGCGGCAACATGATTGGCGGCAGTGCGATTCCCGAGCAGGCCGGCGAAAACCGTCCGCTGCCCGGCGTCTGCGTGAATGGCGCCTCGCGCACCTTCATCCCGGGGCTGTATCTTTCCAACTCGATCCACCCCTTCGGCGCCACGCACCTGGCATCCGGCTACATCGCCGCCAGCGAGCTGGCCGAGGATCTCGGCTGCCGCAACCAGCCGTGGTGGAACAGCAATCCGTTCGAGTGGTTCCTGGCCAACATGGGCAACATCCCGATGAACCAGGGCGTCGCCGACAAGTGGAAAGCCTGAGGAAAGAGGACAGAAAACATGAGCACTGATACCCAATACGACGCAATCGTCATCGGCGGCGGCCCCAACGGTCTGTTGAGCGGCGCCTATCTGGCCAAGACCGGCCACAAGGTCGTGCTGTTCGAGCGCCGCCACGAGACCGGCGGCGGACTCAACACCGACGAGTACTACGGCTTCCGCTTCAACCTGCACGCCATCTATCACCTGATGGCTGAAAAAATGCCGGCCTGGAAGGATCTCGACCTCGCCAGCCTCGGCGTGCGCTACCTGTATCCGCACGTCGTCGCTGCCTTCCCCTTCAAGGACGGCAGCTCGCTGATCTTCACGCGCGACATCAAGGAAACCGCCGAGTCGATCGCCCAGTACAGCAAGGCCGATGCCGACGCTTACGTGGCGATGTGGGCGGAATTCCAGCCGATGCTGGATGACTATCTGATTCCGATGACCTACGAGCTGCCCAAGCCGGCGCTCGACCAGCTCTCCGAATTCGGCGAGACCGAAGTCGGCGCCAAGCTGGCCGAAATCTCCGAACTCAGCTGCCTCGAAGTCATCGACCACTACGGCTTCCAGCACCCGCGCGTGCGTATGGCGCTGCTGAGCTTCCCGGCGATGTGGGGCATCCACCTCGCCGATCCGCTCGGCTTCCTCTACCCGCTGTATCTGTGCCGCATGATGGACGCGGCCTTCGTCAAGGGCGGCTCGCATCGCCTGTCCTCGGCGATCTACCGCAGCTTCGTGCGCAGCGGCGGCACCGTGATCGACGAGAACGAAGTTGCCAAGATCCTGGTCACCGACAACCGCGTCACCGGCGTCGAGCTTCAGGACGGTCGCCAGTTCCACGCCGACGCCGTGATCTCGACGCTGAATCCGGTGCAGACCTTCAAGCAACTGCTGCCCAAGGACGACGTGCCGTTCGCCCTGCATCAGGCGGTGGACAACTGGCGCTGGGAAGAGCGTTCGCTGTTCGGCCTGCACCTCGGCATCGACGGCGCCGTTACCTACTCTGCCCGCGACCCGCGCGTGAATGAAGCGATGACGGTGTTCATCGGCCTGGAGACCGAGGACGAACTGCTCGACCACCTCGACCGCGTCGATGCGAAGTCGACCAACGGTCCGGAATGGCTGCACATCGCCCAGCCGTCGCTGTTCGACAAGACCATGGCGCCGCCTGGCCACAACACCATCCGTGCCGAAGCCATCGTTGCCTACGACCCGAACTGGCGCGCGCGCACCAAGGAATTCGGCGACGCCTGCCTCGACCTGATCAAGCAGTACGGCACGGTCGACAAGATCGTCCTGCGCCGCGAAGTCTCGCCGGTCGACATCGAGGAAAAGCTGACCACCATGCATCGCGGTTCCTACAAGCATGGCGCGTACTCGACGCTGCAGCTCGGCTACCTGCGTCCCAACGATCTGTGCTCCTGCAGCGAAACACCGATCGACGGTTTGTTCCTCGGCGGCGCCTCGATGTATCCGGGCGGCATGATCCTCGGCGGTCCGGGCTACCTGTCGGCGCAGGTCGCCAACGACTACCTGGGTGAGCCGGTGAAGAAGTAATTCCCCCCTGGCCCCCTTGTCAGGGGGGGCTACTCCCTCCCCTGACAAGGGGAGGGCTGGGGAGGGGTTGAGGCTCACAAAAAGAGCCGCACGGCCATAAACCGTGCGGCTTTTTGCTTTTCAGGGGACCAGCACCGCCGCGCCTTCGAACGCGCCGCGCCTCAGCTGTGCCAGTGCTTCGTTGGCCTGTTCCAGTGCAAAGCGCACGGTGTGCGTCTCGATCGGTGTGCGCGCGGCGATTTCGAGAAATTCAAGACCGTTGCGCCGCGTCAGGTTGGCGACGGAGCGGATCGTGCGTTCGCCCCAGAGGATCGAATAAGGAAAAGAGGGGATGTCGCTCATGTGGATGCCGGCACAGACGACGCTGCCGCCCTTCTCCAGATGGCGCAGCGCCTCCGGCACCAGCGGGCCGGCCGGGGCGAAGATCAGCGCCGCGTCGATGAGTTCGGGCGGCGCGGCATCCGCATCGCCGGCCCAGGCCGCGCCCAAACCGCGTGCGAAGGCCTGACTGGCCTCATCGCCCGGGCGGGTAAAGGCGTAGAACTCACGGCCCTGGAACCTTGCCACCTGGGCGACGATGTGGGCCGCCGCGCCGAAGCCGTAGATGCCCAGCCGCTTTGCCTGCGCGGCGTCGCCGGCCATGCGCAGGGCACGGTAGCCGATCAGCCCGGCGCAGAGCAAGGGAGCCAGCGCGACGGCATCCCCGGCGTCGGGCAAAGGAAAGCAATAGCGCGCATCGGCCACCGTGTATTCGGCGTAGCCGCCGTTGATCTGGTAGCCGGTGAAGCGCGCCGCGTCGCAGAGATTTTCCCGGCCGCTGGTGCAGAAGCGGCAGGCGCCGCAGGTCCAGCCGAGCCAGGGCACGCCGACGCGCTGGCCGGCAGCGAAGCCCGCGACGCCAGCGCCGAGGGCCACGACACGTCCGACGATTTCGTGACCGGGGATGATCGGCAATACCGGATCGGGCAATTCGCCGTCGATCAGGTGCAGGTCGGTGCGGCAGACACCGCAGGCCTCGACTGCGATCAGGATTTGTCCTGGGCCGGCTTGCGGCACCGGCAACTCGGTCAGGCGCAATGCCGGACTGCCCCCCGGCTTGTCGAGCATCATGGCGCGCATGGTACTCATGGTGCGCCCCACGTCGTCAGCGC
>CAZCPD010000139.1:0-2670 GCA_964500425.1 uncultured Rhodocyclaceae bacterium | reverse complement strand
CCAGCGGGACTACGACAAACGGCCAAATCCGTTCCGCGGCACGGTGACGACGAGCGCCGAAAAGCCGTAGAGCAGGCCGTCGAGCTCGCGGGCCGCGCGCATGGCGTCGCTGGGATCGGCAAAATTGATGAAGAAAACATACTCGGAGCGCCGATACTCGTTCGAGAGCACCAGCTGCGAAATCGACTCGACCTTGCCATATCCGGCTGCGATCCTGACCAGCGCTTCCTCGATCTGGTGACTGCTTGCGAGCGACTCGAGGGCTTTCAGTTCCTGCCGGGACGAACGCCCGACAGGAGTCATCTTGAAATGGGTATGCACTTTTGATTCTCCGCCCGTGGTGATTTGCGCGGAACGCAAAGCGGAAAATCTAAGGCGCGGCGAGGCGAATGAAAATACTCCGATTGCGGTATTTTCGCGATCAGGGCTTGGACGCCAGCCCTGCCCCGCACTGAGTCAATTTGTCACTTTCCCGCGGCGACCCGATTCAAATCCTGTTCCAGCCGGTCGATCGGCACGGCGCCGGGAATGCGTTCGCCGCTGGCGAGGAAGATCGTCGGCGTGCCGCGTACGCCGAGCTTCTGGCCGAGAGCGAGGATCTTGTCGAGCGGCGTCTCGCAATTCGCGGAAGACGGCATGGCGCCGTTGACCATGTAGTTGAGCCAGGCCTTGGAACGATCGGGCGCACACCAGATGGCTTTCGACTTCTCGTTGGAGTCGGCGTTCAGGATCGGATAGAGAAACGTGTACATCGTGTAATCGCTCATGCCGACCATTTCCTTCGCCAGCTTCTTGCAGTAGCCGCAGTTCGGGTCCTCGAAGGTGGCGAAGACGCGCTTGCCGTTGCCACGCACGGTCTTGACCGCCAGTTCCAGCGGCAGGTCGGAAAACTTGATCTGCGAAAGCTTGTTGCGACGCTGTTCGGTGAGGTTCTTGCGCGCCTTGACGTCCATGATTTCGCCATGGATCACATAGTTGCCCTTCTCGTCGGCATACAGCACGTCGTTGCCGATGCGCACTTCGTAAAGACCGAGCACCTCGACCTTGCGTACTTCGTCGACCTTGGCATTGGGGCCGAACAGTGTGCCGATGGCCTTGCGGATATCTGCCTCGTCGGCATGGGCCAGGCCGGTGAAACAGGTGAGTGCGGCCAGACCGAGCATTGCACTGGCGAGGAATTTCTTGAACATGTCTGCTCCAAAAAATGGATTAAAAAGTCAAAGGAAACGGAAAAACGAAAAGCGGAATGCCCGAGGCCAGACGCCCGATATCTTCGCCGGCTAGCCGAGCGCGTAGCGCACCAGGCCGCTCTTTATGACCGGCAGGGCATTGGTCAGGTTCAATCCGGTGTTACGCAACCAGGCGAGCGGCGCGGCGTCCGGCTGGAACAGGCGCTGCAAGGCATGGGTGGCGGATTGTAGCGCGACAACCTCCTCGACACGCGCCCGCTCATATCCGCGCAGCCACCGAACATCGCCGCAATCGACATGCTCCGGCTTGCCGGCAAGAACGGCGGCGAGCGCCTGGGCGTCCTTGAAACCGAGATTGATGCCGTGGCCGGAAAGCGGGTGGATGGTGTGCGCGGCATCGCCGATCAAGGCCAGGCGCGGCGCGACGGTGCGCGGCGCGCGCATCAGGCGCAACGGGAAGGCGGCCGGCTGAGTGACGAGGGAGAACAAGCCGAGGCGCTCGCCGCCCGCGTCGGCGACACGCTGGCCAAACTCGGCCGCCGGCAAGGACAACAGTTCGCTGGCGTGCTTTTCCGAAGTCGACCAGACCATCGAAATCAGATTGCCGGGCAGCGGCAGCCAGGCCAGCACCCCGTCGCGGCGAAACCACTGGAACGCGGTGTTGCGATGCGGCTTGGCGCAAGCGAAGTTGGCGACCACGCCCATCTGCTCGTAAGGCTTGAAGGCGACCTCGATACCCGCAGCCTGACGTGTCCAGGAATCCGCACCGTCGGCAGCGACGATCAGGCTGGCCGACAGCACGCTGCCGTCGGCCAGCGTCAGGCGCGCCGCATCGCCCTGGATGTCGAGCGCCTGCGGCCGCGCCGGACAAAGCAGCGTCACGTTGCCCTGGCGTTTCGCCGTCTCCCATAGCTCGTGCTGCATCAGTGACGATTCGATGATCCAGGCCAGCTCGGCCACGCCGCTGTCATAGGCGGAAAAATCGAGGCGCCCCCCGTTGTCGCCGCAGACTTCCATGCGATGCACCGGCGTGATGCGCGCCTGAGCGCTAGCCAGATCGAAGTGTCGCCAGATGCCGATGTCGTCCAGAAAACGGGCATTGGCCGGACTGATCGCGTAGATGCGCGCGTCCCAGCCCCCTTGGGCCGAATGCGCTGCCTGCGGTACGCGCCCTTCGACCAGCCCGATCGACAGGCGGCTGCCGCGCAGTGCCACGGCCAGGGCCAGACCGGCGAGACCGCCGCCGACGATGACGACATCGAACTTCCGCAGTGAAGCTGCATGCTTGCTCATCCCGGCATTGTCCCGGAGCATCGCCAACTTGACAAGACTTCGCCCGAGACAGGATAATTCCGCCCCTTGCCAGATTGATTGGCTCCCTGCGCGCAATTGGCAGGCGATCGGTGATGTAGCTCAGTCGGTTAGAGCATCGGATTCATAATCCGGGGGTCGGTGGTTCAAGTCCACTCATCACCACCAG
>CAZCPD010000138.1:0-8361 GCA_964500425.1 uncultured Rhodocyclaceae bacterium | reverse complement strand
ACACCCTACACCGTCGGACGACCCAACGTCATAACCTGTTTTGGACAACAGTGACAACGGCTACAAGCTCGAAGGCCGCGAAGCCGGCCAGAACCGGTACGCAAAGTTGCTGACGCCGGGCCACGAGAACCCGGAGTTCGTACGCTGGGAACTGCATCGCGTCTGGGTGCTTGAGGCGCGCCTCAAGGAGACTTTCCGTCACCTCTACCACACGCGCGTCCTATACCTCGACGAGGACAACATGCAGTTCACCATGTCCGATACCTTCGACAGCAAGGGCCAGATCTGGCGCTTCAACTGGATCAACAACATCTACCTGCCGGGGCCGAACATCTTCGGGCAATACACGGCCTTCTACCACGACTTCAGTAACGGCCAATACACGGCCTACGACCTGACGCAGGACAAGCCGCAATGGGTGGTGACCGACCTGCCCGGCGCCGACTATGCGAATCCGGACTTCTATTCCCTCGACAACCTGAAGGCCGGCGGCTACTGAGTTTCAGACGATGTAGGGCAGGTCGATCAGATCGCTGCGCTGCGCCCCTGCCGTCATCGCGCGGCAGGCAGCGAGAAATTCGCGCAGCGCCGACGTCTGGTACTTGTCCTTGTGCCAGAGGAACTGGAAGCGTCGGCCGAGGTCGAGGTCGGGCGTGCGGATCGGGGCCAGGCTGCCGCGGCGGAAGGCCTCCTTGAGGGCGAGGCGCGAAATGCAGCCGAGGCCGAGCCCGGATTCCACGGCGCGCTTGATCGCCTCGGTATGCTCCAGTTCCAGGCATACCGTCAGCCTGGCCGGCTCGGCGTGAAGCCGATGCAGCGCCTGCTCGAACACCTCGCGCGTACCCGAGCCCTGCTCACGCAATATCCAGCGTTCGCGCAGCAGCGCTTCGATGGACACGTTTCTGCGCTTGACCAGCGGATGGTCGGGCTTGGCGAATACCACCAGCTCGTCGGCTACCCAGGGCTCGACGACCACGTCCGGATGGCGGCAGGAGCCCTCGATCAGGCCGAGGTCGAGCTCGTACTTCGCCACCTGCTCGACGATGGTGGCGGTGTTGTGCACCGTGAGCTGCACGCGGGCGTCGGGATGACGCTGGAGGAAGCCGGCGACGATCAGCGTCGCCAGATAGTTGCCGATGGTCAGCGTCGCGCCGATGCGCAGCGAGCCGAGGCCGGTGCGGCCTTCGAGCAGCGCCTCGATCTCGGCGGCGCGATCGAGCATTTCCACCGCCTTGGGCAACAGCTGCTCGCCGAGCGGATTGATGCGCAGCGTCTTGCCGACCCGCTCGAACAGTCGGCAGTCGAACTGGCGCTCGAACTCCGAAAGCGCCGTGCTCGTCGCCGACTGCGACAGCGCGACCTCGGCGGCGGCCCGCGAAACGCTGCCGGCGCGGGCGATGGCGACGAAAACCTGCAACTGACGCAGCGTGTGCTTCATATCGATCCAATCGAAGTAATACCTCAATACAATCCATTTTACAGATATAGCGTCGCTGCCTAGAATTCGACCGAAATCACGTGAAAGGAATCGCAGTGAGCAACCTCAACACCGAACGCGTTCTCAGCGTGCACCACTGGAACGACACGCTGTTCAGCTTCCGCACCACGCGCGACCCCGGCCTGCGCTTCGAGAACGGCCAGTTCGTCATGATCGGCCTCGAAGTCGAAGGCAAGCCCTTGATGCGCGCCTATAGCATCGCCAGCGCCAATCACGCCGAGCACTTGGAATTCTTCAGCATCAAGGTGCCCGACGGCCCGCTGACGTCGCGCCTTCAGCACCTCCAGGAAGGCCAGTCCATCATGGTCAGCAAGAAGCCCACCGGCACTCTGGTGGTCACCGACCTCAAGCCCGGCAAGCATCTCTACCTGCTCGGCACCGGCACCGGCCTCGCGCCCTTCCTCAGCCTGATCCAGGACCCGGCGACCTACGAGCGCTTCGAGAAAGTCGTGCTGGTGCACGGCGTGCGCCAGGTCAGCGAGCTGGCCTATTCCGATTTCATCAACCGCGAACTGCCGCGCAACGAATTCTTCGGCGACGAGGCGCGCGCCAAGCTGATCTACTACCCGACCGTGACACGCGAACCCTTCCGCAACCGCGGCCGCCTCACCGACCTGATCGAAAGCAGCAAACTGTTCGAGGACATCGGCCTGCCGCCGCTCGACCCGGCGCACGACCGCGCCATGCTCTGCGGCAGCCCGCACATGCTCAAGGACACCTGCGCCCTGCTCGACGCGCGCGGCTTCAAGGTCTCGCCGCGCATCGGCGTCGCCGGCGACTACGTCATCGAAAGGGCGTTCGTTGAAAAGTGAGGGGTGAGCCGGTTTGCTCCCCTTTCCCGCTTGCGGGAGCGGGGCCGGGGGATAGCCAGCGACTTGCCCGCTCGCGGGCTTAGTCGATTGGCTAGTTGATTCACCAGAGGGCGATCGACAGAAACCCCGCAGGCGAAAGAAGCGGCAGCGCTCGGGCGCGCCAACGCTGTGGCGCGGCATACAGGCATCCCCTCTCCCTGACCCTCTCCCCATGTCTGGGGAGAGGGGAGGTACGAACCCCAGCGCCTGCAGCAACCATCACACGTTCGCAGGCTACGCCCGCCGCCAGGAGAGCCAGCATCCACGGGCCTCTCCGCATGGTAGCCTGGAGAACAAGCACTGGCGCGGCTTCCGGCAATGCCAGCCTGGAGATCAAGCATTGGTGAGGCTCTCCAAGGGGGGGAGTGAGCTTCCCTTTGCGGCTCCCGCAAAGCCCAGCGCGCCTGCCAGTCGCATTCGTCTGGCCCTCAGGGCAACTTGAGTTCCTTCCAGAGCTTTTTGCTTTCCTCGAAATCCTGTGCGCGCAGCTTGCGATACTCAGCCGGCTTGGTCGCGCAGGGCGCATCAGGTGCATCGGCTGTCGGTAGATTGATGACGTTGAGATCCTGGATCACCGATACGGCAGTGCCATCACCATAGGTGATCTTGATCTTGATGGAGTCGCGACCAAAATAGCCCTGGTCTGCCATGTAGAAATAGCCTGAAGAACTTCCTGAACTATCTTCGACATTGACCGGTAATAGCTTGCCGTGGGCAGGCGGTGTAACCACAGTTAGCAGCGCACCGTTCAACATGCTGTGGTGCTTTTTCAAGAATTCCTCGGTCGGATTTCCGGTGACCGGATTGCGTCGCAGCTTGAGGATGGCGTATATCGCCCAATCCTGTGGTGTCAGCACGTTAAAGCTGGCGAGGCTGCGCGGATCATAGTTGGTGTTGGGGCTATAGACCTGGCTGCACAACCGGATCGGCTGCGCCTGACCGAAACGGACCGGCGCAGTAGCGGCAGTTGCCAACAGCAACGGTTCGGTTACGTCGAGAGCGGAAGAAAACACGCCACGATCGGCAATGGCCTGGCCGGCCAGCAGCGCCAGAACGATGGGCCAACGTCGGTGTTTCAGGACATTGCGCCACACACCAGATCGCGCTTGCTTGAGACTCATGGACCGCCTCCGTCCGCCAGGAAAAGGCTGTCATGCTATCGGCAAACCGAGCGTGCATGCAAGCATGCGGCCTCCTGTGGGAGCGGCCTCCAGGCCGCGAACTGCTGCGATGATCGATGATTCGCGGCCTGGAGGCCGCTCCCACAGGAACCTTCCATGCCTGCCGCCCGGCTCGACAGCGGTAGCGCTTTGCCCCACACTGGCGGCCTTTCCGCAGTCTCCGCCCGCCGCCGCGCCCATGTCCCGCCTCATCCTCGCCCCCATGGAGGGCCTTGCCGACTACGTCCTGCGCGACGTATTGACGGTCATCGGCGGCTACGACGGCACGGTGTCGGAGTTCGTGCGCATCA
Organism: uncultured Rhodocyclaceae bacterium; assembly: GCA_964500425.1. Classification (GTDB taxonomy): domain Bacteria; phylum Pseudomonadota; class Gammaproteobacteria; order Burkholderiales; family Rhodocyclaceae; genus Sterolibacterium. Next base: position 4,541 of record CAZCPD010000138.1, on the reverse strand, counting down.
CCGGTTCGGTGCTGCCGAAGCGCGCCTATGTGCGCATCTGTCCCGAGCTGCTGCACGGCTGCCATACGCCGGCGGGCACGCCGACGGTGATCCAGCTGCTCGGCAGCGATCCGGACTGGCTGGCGCGCAACGCGGCGCGTGCGGCGGACTTCTCGCCGCACGGCATCGACCTGAACTTCGGCTGCCCGGCCAAACTGGTGAACAAGCATGGCGGCGGGGCGATGCTGCTCGGCGATCCCGAACTGCTTGGCCGCATCCTGCGCGCGGTCCGCGCCGCCGTGCCGGCGGCGATACCGGTGACCGCCAAGATGCGCCTGGGCATCCACGACACCTCGCGCACCCTCGAGTGCGCGCGGGCGCTGGCCGAGGGTGGCGCGGCCGCGCTGGTCGTGCATGCGCGCACCCGGGAGCAGGGCTACCGGCCGCCGGCGCAGTGGGAATGGATCGCGCGCATTGCCGAGGCGGTGAGCATCCCGGTGATCGCCAACGGGGAGGTGTGGAGCGTCGCCGACTGGCGCCGCTGCCGTGAAGTGACCGGCTGCGCCGACGTGATGATCGGTCGCGGCGCGGTGGCCGATCCGTATCTGGCGCTGCGCATCAGGGGTGCCATGGGCGAGACGCCGACGCCCGACGATTGGCGCGCGCTGTTGCCGCACATCGCCAGCTATTGGGTGAAGGTGCATGACCGCGTGCTCGCCTGTCATGCGCCGGGCCGCCTCAAGCTGCTGTTGGGCTACTGGGGGCGCACCTGGCCGCAGGCGACAGAGTTGCAGGCGGCCGTGCGCCGGGTGACCGATCCTCTGGCGATCCCGGGGCTGCTGGAAGCGGCCGCTAAAGCGTAGCCCAGCGCGCGAACTCGCGACCGAAGAAGGCGAGCAGGATCAGCGCCAGCGGCGCGAAGGCAATGAACACGCGCAGCACGTTGCGCACGAAGGGATGGGCGATGCGCGCTTCGATGAAGACGTGCGCGACCAGCGTGCCCTTGACCCAGATGATGGCGGCGACCAGCAGCGGCAGCCAGCGGGCGCCGTGAAACCATTGCCCGAGTTCGAGGCTGAGCAGCGTCAGCACGACCAGCGTCAGCCAGGCGAGGGTCAATGGCTTGAGTGCGGCGCCGGGCAGCGGATCGGCGGGTTTCATGATTCAGACCAGAACGTAGAAGAAGGGAAAGATCACCAGCCAGATGATGTCGGTGGCGTGCCAGTAGCAGGCCAGCGCTTCCAGGCCGCTGTAGTCCTCCGCCGTGTAGACGCCGGCGAGGTGGCGCGCCAGCACCCACAGCATGCCGAGGATGCCCCAGACGGCGTGCACCATGTGGGTCAGCGTCAGGTAGTAGTAGGTGGTGAAGAAGATGCCGGATTCGCCGGTGATGCCCTGGGAAACATTCCACTGGAATTCGAGCAGCTTGGCGAGCGGATAGCCGAGTGCCAGCAGCAGCCCGCCGACCAGCCAGCGGATCGAGCGGCGCCGCTGGCCGGCGCGCATCTCGACGACGGCGCAGGCGATGAAATAGCTGCTCGTCACCATCAGCAGGGTGATGACCGTGCCGGCCAGCTTGGACAGCCGTCCGGCGCCGGCCTCGAAGGCCTCGGGAAAATGGGCGCGGGCGATGAAATAGACGCAGAACAGCACCGCGAATTCGACGAACTCGCAGGTGATGCCGACCCAGATGCCGCTGCTTCCGGGAAGGCGCCGGCCGGTGGCGGCTATTTGCATAGCAGGCCTTGCAGCGCGGCCCGGTCCGCGGCGGGCAGCTTGGCATCGATCATCTGGCAGGCAGCGGCCCCCGCCTTGCTGCGTGCGCCGACGTTTGCGCCGGCCTCGATCAGCAGGCGCGCCGATTCGGTCTGGCCGGCGAAGGCGGCGTTCATCAAGGGCGTGCGACCGATCGCATCGGTTTCATTCGCCGACATGCCGGCGGCCAGCAGCTGGCGCACGATGGCCGGCGTGGTCACGGCCGCCATCAGCGCCGTTTCGCCTTCGACGCCACGCGTCAGACGCGCGGCGCGGGTTTGCGGATCGGCGTATTCATAGCGCAGATAATCGGCGATGACCTCGGCATCGGCGCCGTTCAGGGCGGCGCTGTAGAGGCCGCTGTAGGCGCGCTCGCGCTGGATATCTTCTTCCGTGGCGAGCAGCGGGTATTTCGGGGTGTAGCCGGTCCCGGCTGGTTCCGGCAGCGGCGCATTCGGCATGACGACCGTGGCGCCCGGCAGGTCGCTGGCGTAGCGGGCCAGCAGGCGCATCAGGGCCAGGTCGGCGGCGTCGCGCGCATCGTCGATGCTCAGGCGCTGGGTGCGTTGGTAGAGCTCGATCAACTCGCTCGCGGCGACCGGCGGCAGCGTCAGCAGGCGGCGGTAGGCCGTCTTGTTGTGCAGGCTGCGTTCGGACCAGGCGAACAGCGCATCGAGCACGGCATCGTGGCGCTTGCGCAACCAGCCGCTCCAGCCGTTGCGACGCGCTTCGCCGAGGGCGAGCAGCGGCATGTTCTGCGTCGCCCACTGCTGCTCCATGCGGAAAAGATGATCGTCATGCAGGTCGCGGCCGACCAGTTCGCGCGATGCGGGACCGTGGATCGCCATGAGCGCGGCCTGCAACGCCTGGTAGGCGGGCAGCGCGTCGAGCGCGTTCTTCAGCGGTGGCGTCATGTAGGTGCGATACAGGCACAGCGGCGCGGGGGTGGCGACGCCGTCGAGCTGATACACCCCGGCGTAGGCCCATTCGCCCTGCGCGCCGGGCGCGTACTTGCCCCAGGGCTCGGCGACGAGCGCCAGCGTGCGGCCGGATGCGGCCGAGGTGCGGAAGACGTCGATGCTGGCATAGTCGCCGGTTTGCGAGGCCGCGCTGTTCGGGCGGCCGCCGTGATTCGGCAGGCGGCGGATCCACTGGCCCAGGGAGTTCTCGTCGAGCAGCAAGCGGCCGTCGCCGCCCTTCAGCGTGCGCGCGCGCAGCGCATGGCCGGCGTAGGGGCCGGCCTCGTGCACTTCCACCGCATAGCCGGCAGTGCGCGCCGCGCCATGCGTGCCGGCGATCAGGCTCATGCCGGCGTTGCGCGCGATATCGAGCGTGCCGTGGGCGCGCAGGCCGGCGTTGAAGGCGTTGGCCAGGGCGGCGCAGAGCTGCGGATCGGCGGACCCGGCGCCGGCCGGGCGTAATTCGACATAGGCCGAGACCGGATGCGCCGTCGCCGGCGTGGCCTGCGACGCGGCTCGTGCCGTGATCGCTGGCCACTCGCGCAGCACGGCGATGCGTTCCGCGTAGGCGCCGATCAGGCAGGCGAGCAGCGCTGGCGGGGGCGGCAGTGTCGGGTCGAGGCGCAGCGTCGGTGCGGCGCAGGCGCTGGCGCGGCCGATCAGCCAGCGGTTCTGCGCGGCGACCAGCTGCTCGCGGCCGATGCCGTCGAGGCGCCGGAAATTGCGCCGATGGAGATTCGTCAGCTCCATGTCGAGCCGGGCCAGCGTCTCGTTGCTGCAGAGGATTTCCTGGGCGCTCGTGTCGCAGACGAAACCCGGCACCGGCGCTGGCGCCACGGGCGGCGGGGCGACCTTCTTCGTCGTCTGGCAGCCGCCCAGCGTGAGCAGCGCGGCGCATGCGACGCCTGCCGCGAGCCCGCGCGCGAGTACGCAACGCACATTCACGGCGGCGATCGGCGCAACTTCAGCGCAACGTGAAGACGAAGGCGCCGTGGATTTCATAACTGGAAGCTCCGGTATCGGGTGGCGGGGGGTAGGGGCCGCCCTTGATCAGTGCGGCGCGCGCCGCCGCGTCGAGGCGGTCGTCGCCGCAGTTTTCGATCTTGTAGCCGAGCATGTTGCCGTCGCGGTCGACGGTCAGCGTGTACTCGACCCAGCATTGTTGCAGAAAACGCCGGGCGTCGGCGGGGTAGACGATGGCCTGATTGACGAGCGCCTTGACCTTCTCGGCGTAGTCGGGCGGTGCGTAGACGGCGCCGCCGCCCTTGCGGGAGCCCGCGCCGGCGGCGCCCGGCGCAGCGGAACCGCCGCTCGCCGATTTCATCCGGTGTTGCGGCGGCCCGGGTTGCGGCGCCGGCTCGGGGGCTGGCGCGGGCTGCGGTTCGGGTGGGATGCGCGTCGGCGCGGGCGCCGACCTTGCGAGCTTCGGCTGCGGCTGGGCCGCGTCGGATGGTCTCGGCGCCGGCAGTGATGGTGGCGGTGGCGGCGGCTCCTGGCGCGCCGCCGGCACGACCAGCACCTTCAGCGGCGGACGCGGTGGAGGGACCTTCGTCCTGGCGGGTTGCCAGCGCATGACGACAGCGAGCAGCAGCGCGTGCAGCAGCAGCGAAATGGCGATGGCCATGGCGAATTCGCGCGGGTCCGGCCGGGCTGGACTCAATGTCGCCTCCCGTGCGCCGCGCCGCGACCCGCTGCCTGCATCAAGCTGTCGACCCCGAAATTCATCTGCCTTGGAATGAAGCTGTTAACGTGAAAGTCGCGCAAGCGACTCTGAAAGCTCCCCTCGCCCGCAAGCGGGAGAGGGGTTGGGGGTGAGGGAAACGGACATGACTTTCATGCTTCGGGGCG
>CAZCPD010000137.1:0-8471 GCA_964500425.1 uncultured Rhodocyclaceae bacterium | reverse complement strand
CGCTTCTGGATCATCACCATCATGCTGGTGCTGTTCGGCCTGACCACGCTGAAGATCAGGTAAGCATGGAACTCAAGGGCAAACGCGTCCTCATCCTCGGCCTCGGCGAGTCCGGTCTCGCCGTGGCGCGCTGGTGCGCGCGCTGCGGGGCGACACTGCGCGTTGCCGACACGCGCGCGGAGCCGCCAGGCCTGTCGCTGTTGCGCGAGCAGTTGCCCGACGCCGCATTCGTTGCCGGCGCCTTCGACAAGGCGCTGCTCGAAGGCGTCGACCTCCTGGCGCTTTCGCCGGGCCTGTCGGCCGGCCAGATGGTGGTGTTCGAGGCGCGCGCGCGCGGCATTCCGGTGGTCGGCGAGATCGAGTTGTTCGCCCAGGCGTTGCGCGACCTCGGCGTGCGTGACCAGTCGAAGATCATCGCCATCACCGGCACCAACGGCAAGACCACCACCACGACGCTGACGGCGCACCTGTGTCGCGCCGCCGGGCGCGATGCCGAGCTGGGCGGCAACATCTCGCCGGCGGCGCTCGATGCGCTGATGACGCGGCTCGACGCCGACGCCGGCAAGCTGCCGGAGATCTGGGTGCTCGAATTGTCGAGCTTTCAGCTGGAAACCCTCGATACCCTGAATGCCGACGTGGCGACGGTGCTCAACATCAGCGACGATCATCTCGACCGCTACATCGATCTGGGTGAATACGCCAGCGCCAAGGCGCGCATTTTCACCGGCAACGGCGTTCAGGTGCTCAACCGCGCCGATGCGCGCGTCAAGCGCATGGCGCTGCCGGGCCGCTGGCTGATCAGCTTCGGTCTCGATGCGCCGGGCATGCTGGAAGATTTCGGTCTGCGCGAGCGTGGCGGCGAGTTCTGGCTGGTGCAGGGCGACCACTTCCTGTTGCCCCTGTCGCGCCTGCCGCTGCCGGGTTTGCACAATGCGGCGAATGCGCTGGCGGCGCTGGCGCTGTGCCATGCGCTGGGCCTGCCGCTGACCCGGCTGATCGACGGCCTGTTGAGCTTCCACGGCCTGCCGCATCGCGTCGAGCTGGTCGAGGCGATCGCCGGCGTGCGCTACTACGACGACTCCAAGGGCACCAATGTCGGCGCCACGGTCGCCGGACTGACGGGGCTCGGCGGCCAGATGGCCGCCCTGTCCAGTCGCCTCCCTCCCGTGGGGAGGGAGGTCGGGAGGGAGGTCGGGAGGGAGGGCTCACAATTCGCCATCGGCGATAAGGGCGATCCCAAGATCGTCCTTATCGCCGGGGGGGATGGCAAGGGACAGGACTTTTCCCCGCTCAATCCCGCCGTCGCCGCGCATGCCCGCGCCGTGGTGCTGATCGGTCGCGACGCGCCGAAGATCGAGGCGGCCCTGCAAGGTTGCGGCGTGCCCCTGTTGCCCGCCGCCGACATGGACGGCGCCGTGCGCGCCGCAGCTTCTGCCGCGCATCCCGGCGATGCCGTGCTGCTTTCGCCGGCCTGCGCGAGCTTCGACATGTATCGCAACTACGTGCACCGCGCCGAGACGTTCATCGCCGCCGTGCGCGCGCTGGCTCGGCAAGGAGGCGGCGCGTGATGCATGCCCACGGCGCTCAGCGTCTCCAGCAGGAGTATGACCCGCTGCTGCTCTGGCCGGCCTTGGCCCTGTTGATGCTGGGGCTGGTCATGGTGTATTCGGCGTCGATCGCCACCGCCGAGGGCAACAGGGCGTTCGGTCACCAGTCGGCCTATTTCCTTGTGCGCCATGGCGTGTTCCTGACGATCGGCATCATCGCCGCCGTGGTGGCGTTCCAGATGCCCCTGCGCGCCTGGCAGTTCGCCGCGCCGTGGCTGTTCATCGTCGGTTTCGCACTGCTGATCCTGGTGCTGATTCCCCATGTCGGTCGTTCGGTAAATGGCGCGCAGCGCTGGCTGCCGCTGGGACTCATCAATCTGCAGCCATCGGAACTGATGAAGCTGTTCGCCGTGCTCTACGCCGCCGACTACACCTCGCGCAAGCTGGCCGACATGGGCTCCTTCAAGCGCGGCTTCGCGCCGATGGCGGCGGTCATGCTGCTGGTCGGCTTCCTGCTGCTGCGCGAGCCGGACTTCGGCGCCTTCGTCGTCATCGTCGCCATCGCCATGGGCATCCTGTTCCTCGGCGGCATCAACGCTCGCTTGTTCAGCGCGCTGGTGCTGGTGCTGCTGGTCGGCTTCGTCATCCTGATCTGGGTGTCGCCTTACCGGCGCGAGCGCATCTTCGGCTTCATGGATCCGTGGCAGGACGCTTTTGGCAAGGGCTATCAGCTTTCGCATGCGCTGATCGCCTTCGGGCGCGGCGAATGGACCGGCGTCGGTCTCGGCGCCAGCATCGAGAAGCTGTTCTACCTGCCCGAGGCGCATACCGATTTCCTGCTCGCGGTGATCGCCGAGGAACTCGGCTTCGTCGGCGTCCTCGCGGTGATCGCCATGTTCGCCCTGGTGGTGCAGCGCGCCTTCGCCATCGGACGTCAGGCGCTGATGCTCGATCGCGTTTACTCCGGCCTGGTGGCGCAGGGCATCGGCATCTGGTTTGGTGTGCAGTCCTTCATCAACATGGGCGTGAACATGGGGCTCCTGCCGACCAAGGGTCTGACCCTGCCGCTGATGAGCTTCGGCGGCTCAGGGATCGTCGCCAACTGCGTGGCGCTGGCGATCCTGATGCGCGTCGATTACGAGAACCGCTTGCTGATGCGCGGAGGCCGGCCGTGAACGCGCTGAAGCCTTCGCCCATGCGCACCCTGCTGGTCATGGCGGGCGGCACCGGCGGTCATATCTTTCCAGGGTTGGCGGTCGCCGATGCGGTAAAGGCCGCCGGCTGGCGCGTCGTCTGGCTCGGCAATCCTGACAGCATGGAAGCCAGGCTGGTGCCGGCGCGCGGCTACGAGATGGCCGAGCTGCGCTTCGCCGCACTGCGCGGCAAGGGCGTGGTGCGCAAGCTGTTGCTGCCGTTCAATCTGCTGCGCGGTTTCTGGCAGGCGCTCGGCAAGCTCAAGGAGTTGCGCCCCGACGTGGTGATCGGCATGGGCGGCTTCGTCAGCTTTCCCGCCGGCATGATGGCCGCGCTGAAGGGGATTCCGCTGGTGGTGCATGAGCAGAATTCCGTCGCCGGCCTCGCCAACAAGGTGCTGGCCGGCGTTGCCGACCGCATCCTGAGCGGCTTTCCCGATGTCCTGAAGAAGGGCGTCTGGACCGGCAATCCGGTGCGCGCCGACATCGCCGCGCTGCCGGCGCCGGCGACGCGCTACGGCGAACGCATCGAACAGGGTGCGCCGCTGCACCTGCTGGTGGTCGGCGGCAGCCTCGGCGCGATGGCGCTCAACGAGTCGCTGCCGGCGGCGCTGGCGCTGCTGCCGGAAAACGAGCGGCCGCAGGTGGTGCATCAGTCCGGCGAGAAGCATCTCGAAGCGCTCAAGGCGGGCTACGCGCAGGCCGGCGTCAAGGCCAATTGCGTCGCCTTCATCGAGGACATGGCGGGGGCCTACGCCTGGGCCGACCTGGTGATCTGCCGCGCCGGCGCGCTGACCGTCGCCGAGCTGGCCGCCGCCGGCGTCGCCAGCATCCTGGTGCCTTTTCCCTACGCGGTGGACGATCACCAGACCGGCAATGCGCGATTCCTCGCCAATGCCGGTGCGGCGATCCTGCTGCCGCAGGGCGAGCTGACGGCCGAGAAGCTGAGTCTGCTGAACCGGATGGGACGCGAACAATTGCTGCAGATGGCGGAAAAGGCGCGCGCCCTGGCGCGGCCCGATGCAACGACGATCGTTGCCCAGGCATGCATGGAGCTGGCGAAATGAAACACAAGGTCAAACGTATCCACTTCGTCGGCATCGGCGGCGCCGGCATGAGCGGCATCGCCGAAGTGCTGGCGAATCAGGGCTTCGAGGTGAGCGGTTCGGACCTCGGCGTCAACGCCGCGACGCAGCGCCTCGCCGGACTCGGCGTGCGCGTGATGATCGGCCATGACGCCGAAAACGTGGCCACCGCCGACGCCGTCGTGGTGTCCACGGCGGTCAAGGCCGACAATCCCGAGGTCGTCGCCGCGCGCGAGCGCAAGATCCCCGTCGTGCCGCGCGCGCAGATGCTCGCCGAGCTGATGCGTTTCAAGCAGGGCATCGCGGTAGCCGGCACTCATGGCAAGACGACGACGACCAGCCTGATCGCCAGCATCCTCGCCGAAGGCGGCGTCGATCCGACCTTCGTCATCGGCGGCCGGCTGAATTCCGCGGGCGCCAATGCCCAGCTCGGCCAGGGCGATTTCCTGGTCGCCGAGGCCGACGAGTCGGATGCCTCCTTCCTTCATCTGTCGCCGGTGATTTCGGTCGTCACCAACATCGACGCCGATCACATGGAGACCTACGATCACGACCTCGGCAAGCTGAAACAGGCCTTCGTCGATTTCCTCCAGCGCCTGCCGTTCTACGGCGTCGCCGTGGTCTGCGAGGACGATGCCAACGTGCGCGAAATCCTGCCGCGCGTCAGCAAGCAGATCGTCACCTACGGACTGGCGGAAGGAACGCAGGCCAATTTCCGCGCCGAAAACATCGCGGCCGTTGGCGGCCAGATGCGTTTCGACTGCGTGCGCGTGAACGGCAGCGTCAGCCGGCTGTCCATCGTGCTCAACAGTCCGGGCATGCACAATGTGCTCAACGCGCTGGCGGCGATCGCCGTCGCGACCGAGATCGGTATCAGCGACGTGGCGATCGTCAAGGCGCTGGCAGAATTCAAGGGCGTCGGCCGGCGCTTCCAGCGTTACGGCGAGATCGCCATTCCGGCGGGCGGCTGCTTCACCCTGATCGACGACTACGGTCATCACCCGGTCGAGATGGCGGCGGTGCTGGCCGCGGCGCGCGGCGCCTTTCCCGGCCGGCGCCTGGTGCTGGCCTTTCAGCCGCACCGCTACACGCGCACGCGCGATTGCTTCGAGGATTTCGTCAAGGTGCTGTCCGGCTTCGATGCCCTGCTGCTGGCGGAAGTCTATGCCGCCGGCGAGGCGTCCATCGTCGCCGCCGACGGCCGCACGCTGGCGCGTGCGGTGCGCGTCGCCGGCAAGGTCGAGCCGGTCTTCGTTGACGAAATCGCCGCCATGCCGCAGGCCATCCTTGATGCCGCGCGCGACGGTGACGTGGTGATCACCATGGGCGCCGGCTCGATCGGCGCCGTGCCGGGCAAGCTGGCGAGCGGAGAACTCTGAGCGGCGAGCATGTCGGAACAACGCCTCACACCCGAAACCTCACGCCTCGCGTCGCTGCGCGGCGAGCTGCGGCTCGACGAGCCGATGGCGCGCCATGTCTCTTGGCGCGCCGGCGGACGCGTGGCGCGCGCCTACTTTCCGGCCGGTCTCGATGATCTCTGCGTCTTTATTGCCGGCCTGCGTCATGACGAGCCGCTGCTGTTCGTCGGCCTCGGCTCGAACCTGCTGGTGCGCGATGGCGGTTACGACGGCACGGTGGTGTTCACTCACGGCGCGCTGAGTGCGTTGCGCATCGACGAAGAGGGTCTCGTCTACGCCGAAGCCGGCGTCGCCAGCCCGAAGGTGGCGCGCTTCGTCGCCAATCAAGGCTGCGCCGGCGCCGAATTTCTCGCCGGCGTGCCGGGCACCGTCGGCGGCGCGCTGGCGATGAACGCGGGTTGCTACGGCAGCGAAACCTGGAATCACGTCGAGCGCGTCCTGATGATCGATCGCCACGGCCGCAAGAGCGTGCGCACGCCGGCGGAGTTCGCCATCGGCTATCGCCACGTCGGCCTGCGCGAGGTTTGCGACGAGTGGTTCGCCGCCGCCTGGCTGCGCTTTCCGCAGGGCGATGCGGCGGCCTCGCGGGCGCGCATCAAGAGCCTGCTCGAACAGCGCATCGCCAGCCAGCCCTTGCAGCAGCCAAATGCCGGTTCGGTGTTCCGCAATCCGCCGGGCGATCATGCCGCGCGACTGATACAGGAGGCGAACCTGAAGGGCTATTCCATCGGCGGCGCGCGAGTCTCGGAAATGCACGCCAATTTTGTCGTTAATCCGGAGAACAAGGCGAGTGCAACTGAGATAGAAATGCTAATCGGCCAGATTCAGGCAAAAGTGCAGGAAAAATTCGGCGTCGAGCTGGTTCCGGAAGTTCGCATCGTAGGGGAAAGACTTGAAGCAGCGTGAGTTAGGCAAGGTGGCGGTGATGTTCGGCGGCGATTCGGCCGAGCGCGAGGTTTCGCTCAAGAGTGGCGCGGCGGTGCTCGCCGCGCTGCAGGGCGCCGGCGTCGATGCGCATGCCTTCGATCCGCGCGATCGTTCGTTGTCGGAGCTTCAGACGCGGGGTTACAGCCGCGTCTTCATCGCCATGCACGGCCACGGCGGCGAGGACGGCACGCTGCAGGGCGCGCTGGAACTGATGGGCATTCCCTACACCGGCAGCGGCGTGCTGGCGTCGGCCCTGGCGATGGACAAGTGGCGCACCAAGCTGATCTGGCAGTCCGCCGGCATCCCGGTGCCCGACTACACGCTGCTCGACGCCACCACCGATTTCGCCGCCGTCGAGGCGCGACTCGGTCTGCCCATCTTCGTCAAGCCGGCCAACGAGGGCTCCAGCATCGGCATCAGCAAGGTCAAGCAGGCGGGCGCGCTGGCGGCCGCCTGGGTCGAGGCGGCGAAATACGATCCGCTGGTGATCGCCGAGCGTTTCGTCGATGCCGGCGAATACACCATCGCCATTCTCGAGCGCGACGGCAGGTTGCAGGCGCTGCCGATGATCCAGATCGTCCCGGCCAGCGAGTACTACGACTATCAGGCCAAGTACCTGCGCGACGACACGAAGTACCTCTGCCCCTGCGATCTGCCCGCTGACAAGCAGCGCCAGCTCGGCGAGCTGGCGCTGAAGGCGTTCGCCGTGCTCGGCGGGCGTGGCTGGGGGCGCGTCGATCTGATGCTCGACAGGCAGGGCAATCCGTATTTCCTCGAAGTGAATACCTCGCCGGGGATGACCGATCATTCGCTGGTGCCGATGGCGGCGCGCGCCGCCGGTCTCGATTTCACGCAACTGGTGCTGCAGGTTCTGGAGGGTGCGCGCGTTGGCTAAGTTGGCGGCCTTTCGCAAACTGGCCAAGGCCGACGCCCGCCCGCGCGTGGAGCGGCGCCGCAAGCCGCGCCCTGCCGCCGAAGGCTTCTGGGACCGGCCGCCGCTGATCAACATGCTGTCCGACATGCTGCTGCTGTTCGGCATCCTTGGCCTCAGCTACGCGGCGCTGCTGGCGGTGGTGCGTCTGCCGCTGTTTCCGCTCAAGCAGGTGGTGGTGGTCAGCCCGCTCGACCAGGTAACGCGTACCCAGGTCGAATACGCCGTGCAGCATTCCCTGGCTGGCAACTTCTTTACCGTCAATCTCGACGGCATGCGCTCCTCGTTCGAGAAGCTGCCGTGGGTGCGCAAAGCCTCGGTGCGGCGACGCTGGCCCGATGGGGTCGAGGTGGAGATCGAGGAGCATGTCGCCATGGCGCGCTGGCAGAACAGCGCTGGCGAAATGCGTCTGGTGAACAAGCAGGGCGAGGTGTTTTCGGCCGCCCTGGCTGGCGGCCAGGGTAACCAGAGCGGTCAGAGCGGGCTGCCGCTGTTCGGCGGACCGGAAGGCACGGCGCCGCAGTTGCTGGCGCGCTATCTCGAATTCAGCGAGCTGCTCGCGCCGCTCGGCCGCACGCCCCGGGCAGTCATGCTTTCGCCACGGCATGCGTGGCAGCTGCGCCTCGACGATGGCCTGACGCTGGAGCTCGGTCGCGACCAGAGCAACTACTCGATCCATGATCGCCTGCAGCGTTTCGCCGGTACCTACGGCGCGGCGAAGGCGCGCCTGGCGACAACGGTTGTCTCGATCGACATGCGCTACCCGAACGGCTTTGCGCTTCGGCCGGGGCATGGCGCGACGCAGGAAGCGAAAACCGTGCAGGGCGCAGCGCAGAACTCAAGCAAGGGCAACACATGAGCAAGGAAAACAAGGAACTGATCGTCGGTCTCGACATCGGCACTTCGAAGATCGTCGCCATCGTCGCTGAATTGACGGACGATGGGCGGCTGTCGATTCTCGGTGTCGGCAGCCAGGAATCGAAGGGCCTCAAGAAAGGCGTCGTGGTCAACATCGAGGCGACGGTGAACGCCATCTCGCGCGCCATCCAGGAAGTCGAGCTGATGACCAATGCCAAGGTCAAGGACGTCTACACCGGTATCGCGGGCAGCCACATCAAGAGCAAGGATTCCAACGGCATGGCCGTGGTGCGCGAGAAGGAAGTGACCCAGCTCGACGTGCAGCGCGCCATCGAGGCGGCCGAGGCGACCCCGATTTCTGCTGACGACAAGTTGCTGCACACGCTGGTGCAGGAGTTCATCGTGGACGGCCAGGACGGCGTCAAGGAACCGATCGGCATGGATGCGCGGCGCCTCGAAGTGCGCGTGCATATCGTCACCGGCGCCGTGACCTCGGTGCAAAACATCGTCAA
>CAZCPD010000136.1:0-8477 GCA_964500425.1 uncultured Rhodocyclaceae bacterium | reverse complement strand
CGACCAACATCTCGGTCGTTGGGGCGTCGGGAACGAACCTGTCAGCCCTTTAACGAAAAGCCGCGTAAGCGATTCTGGACGCGCCCTCTCTCTTCCCTGTTGCGGGAAGCGGCCACACAGGGCGGAACCACCCGAAGAGGTGGGAGAGGTTGAAGTGACCAAAGGAGGAAACGCCCCGAAGGAAGTCCCCTTGGGGGACGCCCCGAAGGAAGTGGCCTTGGGCCATCCCTGTGGGAGTGATGAAAACGGACATGACTTTCATCTTTCGTGAAAGTCTTCTTCAAGGCTGCATCCTTTAACCAGAATCTCGCGCCGCTGACCCGTTCATGAACGGGTCAGCTGAAAAGCCAACGGCCCACACCGCCAGAAGCGCTGTGGGCCGTTGTTTTGAAACTGGTGCCGGCGAGAAGAATTGAACTCCCGACCTTCGCATTACGAATGCGCTGCTCTACCAACTGAGCTACGCCGGCGTGCTTTGAAGGTTGCAGATTATAGCGACTTGCCAGCGCGGGAGCAATCCTCCAGTTACAGCATGGCGCCCCTGCCATCCGAATGCCACCGTGACGCGCTCCGCGGGGCAAACTTCATCACCTGACTCTTGAAGCTTCGGACAAGCAGGAGCTGCTGTTTTCTCTCTCATAACGCAGATCAGTTGATCAACTCGCGCCACATGACACGCCGGCCGGATTCCGACGTACCGGCGCCGGCGGCACCATCATCGATGGGCATGTCGGCCGGATCCGGCTTGCTGCCGTCTGCCTCGATCGCATACACGACCGGCTTGCCGCTGGGCAATTTCGCCACGGTCATACCGACAATCGGCGAACCGGAGGTTGTGATCGGCGGATTCGAGCTGCCGGTCACGGCGCTGCCATCGCGGTAGTCGACCATGTACAGACGGCTATATCCACCCGGCTGGCAGGCCGTGGCGCTCGGGATGGTCGATGAGAAGATCAGGGTGCCAAAATAAAGCTGGGCGTTCAGGTGCACTCGCTCTCCGGCGATTGGCAGATTGGCATACCAGCCGAATTTCGTGGCCCAATCGACATCGCTGGCGGTGATGGAGGTTCCGCTGATGGTTTGCGCCACCAGGTTGGACTTGCCCACGGTCGTTGCACCATCGTCCCGAACGGCATAGATTGTCTGAACCTGCGTGCCGGTCAGATCATCCTCGCCCAGATAGCTGCCGGTACCGAAGAACAACACCGTCTTGCCGCTGATTTCCCCCAACTCCGGAGCAACAGTGATCGGTTGCGTACTGCCCAGATCGATGACCTTGCGCACCGAGCCGTCCGCGTCGAAACGCCACATGTTGCCGTGCAAGTCGCCACCATATGCCTGGTTCATGGAGTTGTCGACCTCGAAATCGTCGATATGGACATTGACGCGCGCCAGTCCGGCGGGCGACCCAAGACTGCCGACCCCCGTGCTCCAACTCTGCACCAGCGCGCCCGTCGCGGCATTCAGGGCATAGAGATAGCCCTTGCCATCCGCCCCGGCATACTTGCCGCTTTCGGGAAGATTGTTATACCCCGAGGTTACGAGCACAACCCAAGTCCCGTTCAGCTTGGTGATGATCGGCGTGCCGAACGTATACCCGATATTGGGATTGTCGTTCGCCGTGTAGGACCAAAGATACTGGGGCGTGGCCGGGTCGGTGATGTCGAGTGCGTAATATCCGCGCCCGCCCTTGCCCAGGGTGCCGACCAGGATCGTCTTCCAGCTGCCGGCGAGAACATCGCTGACGGCAATGGGACCGTCGATGAAGAACCGGTGATTGCTGTCGTAGGCCTTGTCAGCCAGACGATAGAGATCCGGCATGACGAGCGGAGGCACATACGCCCAGCGCTCCACGCCGTTGGAATCGAAGGCGTGCAGCATGCCGTCGTTGGAACCCACATACACGGTCCCGGAACGCGACGACATGCTGGACTTGAAGCCGAGGTAACCCGAATCCAGGTAGCTGTAGAACGGCGCCTTGACATAGACGGGCTGGGCATGAACGATGTCGCCCAGCGTCTTCTCGCGGTCGCGATAGAGCCGCTCATAGGCGCCGAAGCTCGCATCCCGACTCTGATCCTCGAAACGATGCTGGCCGCGTACGAAGTTCAGCAGGGTTTCTCCGGTGGCAGCCGCGATTTGAGTGGCCGACCAAGTGCTGTACTGGCTCAGATTGCTGACGTCGAAATACGCTTTTTCGGCGGCGGTCAGATTGGCCCAAACGAAATTCCGCAGCCCGCCGCTGTCCGATGTGTAGATGGTCCGCGTGTCCGCGGCGCCGGTCGCGGCGATCTTGGCATCCAGCAAAGGACCGGCCTGCCAGGAGGCGCTACTGGAAATCGCGCCCGTACTCAAGTCCAGCGTGTAGGCCGACAGTTCGCCATCCCACTTGATCGTCCGGTAATTCGCGATATAGATGTAGTCATCGCCGGCCGTCGGCTGCAGGTTACTGGTTGCCGCCGCAGCGCCCGAACCGGTCTTCTGCTCGGCCGCTCCCAATGCCGTGGTCAATCCCTTGACCAGTGAATTGGGATCGCGGGCGCTGAAGTAGGTTCCCCGTCCATTGACGGCCGCGTGCCAAAGATCGTCGATACGCTCTTCGTCCTCCGTATCCGTCGGGTCCGGCCAGTTCTTCGTCCCTTGCCGGATGTTGTAATAGTCACCCGAGGTGCTGGTGCGATAGCCGTCCTGATAGGTCAAGGCGCCATCAAGGCCGAGGCCGACAGTGAATGTCGTCATGTGCTGATGGGTCGCCACGTCGTCCTCATTCGCATTGCTGCCGGCAGGCGTGACGTTGTCATCCATGCTGGGGCGCAGGTCGGTGTGATAGTAGTAGTAAGCGACATCGGCCAGGGTGTCGGGCTTCTTCAAGGCATCATAGGACGGTCTGGGGATTCCGGTCTGCCCGTCCTGGTCGCCGACATTGGTGCTGCCATCCATCTTGTCCGGCCCGTAGCTGCTGGTGACGGAGTTCCAGTAGCCATCGGTCGTCAGAATCGTGAAATTGCGCTGACAGGAGTATTGAACGGGATCCGTGCCGATCTTCCCGGCGAATATGCGCCCGGCTTTCGACAACGCCCCCAGCAAGGGCGTGCCGGAACCCGGGCTGATCGCATACAAGCGCGAATACCAGGTGTTCTTCTGACTGGTGTCGAAATTTCCGATCGCCAGATATTCGCTGCCGTCGGTCACCCCGGTTTCGTTGATGGTCGTGAAGCCGACCCGCGCGTGCAAATAGTTCGGGTCGGTCGGATCGGCGGGATTCGGGGTGCCGCGAACATCGCCGAATGCCTGGCCGATGCTGCTCTTGGTCATCTGCATGCGGGTGCGATACCACGCATACCAGTTGGCAAAGTTGGTCATTTCCTGGACATACGTCCGCGTCGTCCCGCTCGGCCCGGGATAAGAGTTGATGGTGGAAATGATATTGACGCGCGACCAGTTCGTGTAACGAACGTACTTGTAGGTGCTGGTCTTGCGGGACTGGCAGGTGCCGACCTTGCCGAATCCCTTGTCTGTGCCCGTCGTATTCCGCGAACTGCACCACTCCACCGTCACGTTGTAATAAAACGGCGCCCCGTACTTGGTTTTCCAGTTGTCGTAGGTGCTGTCCGGATAAACATAGGCATTGCTCGAATTCAGCTGCGACTTGCAGTTGGCGCCATAGGGATCGTCGCTCGAGTTCTTGCAGGCCACCCGCTCCGGGTAACTGGTGACAAGATTGGTTGTCGATGAAGACTGGATGCCGTAGCCATCCTTGGGCACCGAAGCCCATGGCGAACCATAGCTGGTTTTGAACGTACCGTCCGCATTCAGCGGCGCCGTGTAGTCGATCAGGGGGTTGTAATAGACACGATTGAATGCCGAGGCGTAATACGGCGCATCGCCGGCCAGGCAGTTGGCAGTCGTCCCGTCATTGTCCCGACAATAACTGTCATCGACATAATCGGGCATGTAATCCCACCCCATGCTGCCCGAGTCATCAAGAATAAAGAAGACATTCGGCAAAATGTCGACCGTCGTGGCATTGGCGAGAGGCTCGTCGGCCAGATCGGTCGCCGCCGCCAGGGCATTTCCCATACCGGGCGCGACGGCCGTGCCGAACAGTAGCCCCACTGCAAGCGAAAGAACGCGTTTTCCGACTGGATTGTGTCTCATGATGATTTCTCCACGAGGAACGACATGACTCAAATGATCAGGAACGTCTGGATGAAACTGATGTTGTTGCGCGGACCGGCAATGCGCGCCGTGACCCGGTAGAAACCCAGATTCGAAGCAGCCGTTGTCCAGCTACGCTCCTGATAGGTTTCCATGGGCCGTATGCCCCCCTTGCTGCTGCCCCCCATCGTCGCCTGCTTCGGGGAGGTTGAGCAGGTACTCGGGTCCAGCGGGCCACTCGCCTGACACAGGCGATGAACGATGAAGCAGACGGTGTTCCCCGCAGTGTCGGTGGCAAGACACTGAGGATTGGAAACTCCGGCGCCACCATCCCAGGTGACATCGTCCGAAGTATCACCTGGCGTATGGTTCCCGGTGAGATCCAGCGTATCCTGGCTGGTCGCGTAATAACCCTGTGCGCCGTCATCGATGGTCAGGTTGGCGGCTGCCATCAGCCAGGTGCGCGCTGCTTCGACACCTGCGTCGCCGGCAACCGTGGCGCCCTGGCGGAATGCCATGTTGCCGGCAATCATGACCGAAGTATCGACAGAGCGCACCATGCCGATGCTGGCGAGGGTCATCGCCACCAGGACGATAAGCGCCACAATCAGGGCCATGCCCGATTGGGCAGGGCGCACGGAGCTGGCATGCGGGGAGATCGGAGAGATCATGATCGTTTCCTTACACATTGGACCAGATGATGTTGCGCAGCGGCATGATGGTTTCGAAGACCTTGTAGCGATAGCATTGCCAGTCGCTGGCCCAAGTCGCCGTATCGAACACCGCCCAGGTCGACCAGTTGGCGACCATGCCTGCCGTCGTCGCCGTGCAGTTGCCGGCCGCGTCGGGTTTCTCGTATTCGCCGCTGCGCGCCACCATGGCGATGCGCAGCGCCTTGATCTGACGAATATTGGCCGTTGCAAGCGGGGACGCCCAGGCGCCAGTGGCATCGACCCATTGATTGACCTGCTGACTACCGGCCGGCGCCACGCCGTACTGAGCTTCCAGGGCAACGATTTGCGGCGCGACCTGAAAGGTCTGCGCGGCCAGGTTGGCATCGCGCTGCACCAGTTCCAGGCTCTGGCCCTGTACCCGATAGGTGCGGCGGAAAATCTTGGGGAAACATTGGACCGTGGCCCCGCTGGTAAACGCAGGCCAACCGTTGGCGACCCGATACGCAATCGGCGGATTGTAGGTTGGCGTCCCCCCCCCGAGACCGGGATCGTGGTACAGCTTGAGTGCAGGCAGATCCACGAGCGAAATTTCCATCAAGGTGCAGTTGCCGGCCTGGGCCACGATTGCCAAGTCGGTTGCATCGCAGCCGTTAGTGGTCTCGACATCCAATATCGTCGAAGTCTGAAGCATCGTGCCGCGCAGCTTGGTCATGGCCATATCGTAATTGGCATTGGCGGGATCGTCGTAATACTGGATGTTGATCGCATCCAGACCGCCGGCGCCCTCGGTGATCGAAACCGGGGCGAGCAGGTCATTGACCGGCCCGGTAGCCGAACCATCATCCAG
The DNA here is from genome assembly GCA_964500425.1 of uncultured Rhodocyclaceae bacterium. GTDB lineage: Bacteria > Pseudomonadota > Gammaproteobacteria > Burkholderiales > Rhodocyclaceae > Sterolibacterium. The sequence goes on along the minus strand of CAZCPD010000136.1, from coordinate 2,798 downwards.
ATAGGAGTAGATGTTGTTGCAGCCGGCGAAGGTCGAAAACTCGATACCCCAACCCGCCATCTTGACGTCCCGGTCGAGCATCTGGAGCGCGATGGCCCCGTTGCTTTGCGCATCGGCAACGCCCGTCGTCGTGCGTCTGTCCCGCTCGGAGACGGCGAACACCTGATAGATGACAATCGACGAGAGTATCGCGATGACCACCCCGACCATCAGCTCCACAAGGCTGAATCCACGCTCTAGCCGTTCTCGTGACATGATGTTCCCCATGACTTAGTTGGTCACCACCTGGGCAATCGTCTGGTAGCTGTTGATGACGGTGTCGCCGGGCATCTGCCAGGTGATGGTGACGGTCACCTGATTACCGGCAATCGCCGTGGTGCGCATTCCGCCCGGAAGCTCGTTGATCGGCGTATTGGCTTCCGCATAGGCGTTCAGATTCAGCTGATCGACCCAGATCTGGCCAATGCGCTGGCTGGCAACATGGCTGGCGTCCACCCTGAACTTGGCTTGGGTCGTGTTCTTCATCGAGGCGGCTTGCAGGCCGACCAGCGCGAGTATGCCGATGGAAAATATCAGGACCGATATCAGACCTTCCAGCAATATCGAACCCGATTGGGTTGTCTTGTTCATGGCCGCTCCTAGCAAACTCGTGGGTCACCAACGATCGTGAAGTTGGGGTCGCACATCCGGATCTGCCCCCCTGTCGTGATCATGATGCGCATGTCGCGACTGGTCGCTGCCGCGAGAATCGCGGAGTCGATATCGATCTGCGTCAACAGCGCCGAACCATCTCCGTTCAGGTTGTTGGGCGGCTCCGGCGTGCGCCCATAGCCAGTAAAGGTGACCGCATTGGCGCCTGCGGGGGTCGCCGTCACGACGGCGCTGCGCGATCCTTCGCCAGCCGGCGCGGACTGGATCGCAGTGCCATCGGCAAGCGTCACCGTCCACCCCGTTCCGCCTGTCACGCCAGGATTGGTGAGGGTAAAGACCACACGCGCATTGCGACGCACCGCCTCGCTCCGGGCAATCTGCAACCCCGACATGATGGACGACGATGCCGTACGGATCTGGCTGTTCTGGAGCCACTCCACGAAGCTTGGCATCCCCAGCACCAGCAGGATCCCGACAATCGCCAGCGTGATCGACATCTCTACCAGCGACATGCCGCGCTGACGAGCGATGCGAGGATGAGTGTTGTGGGCTAGCATGTTCCGCCCTTGTTCGTGACCCAGCAAGTGGCCGAAGTCGTCCAGCCCGCCGGAACCGCAGTGGTCCTGCGCGCATTGGCTTGATCGAGCGTAAAGGTGAAACCGACCATCGTTCCCTTGCCGACGGCCTGCAGCGTATAGGTCGTGGCATCCGGCACGCCCGAGCAGGAGAAATCAAAGCTCTGACTGGTTGTCGTGTCGGCATTGCAATCGGGAGCACCGGCATACGTCCGGTTGTTGTCGTAGTACTGTTCGAGCTTGACGCGTTTGGAGGCCAGCCCTGAGGTGGCATCCGGAATGCGGCTACGCGTCACATAGTCCCGATAGGAAGGCATCGCAACCGCCGCAAGGATCCCCACGATCGCAACAACGATCATGAGCTCGATCAAAGTGAAGCCGGATTGCTTGGATTGTTCGGATTGTTTATTCATGGGAAACATCCTATAAGGTCAGAACCGGATTGGGGCCTGCAAAAACTGCGTGTGACAAATACCCAGCAACAGCATATGAATTCGAACGGATATTGGGATAATAGCCCCACTGAGTTTCACGTAAAGCGCAGGCGACGTACGGTTAAATTTGTTGCATGAACGGTCAGACCATCCGCACGAGGCAATCGCCCGGCATCCTTGTCGCCCTCCTGACATCCAGCCTGTTGCACGGCGCGGTGGTGATGCTGCCCTATCTCGGCGCCAGTTCCCGGGAGAGTCCCGAGACGGCGAATCCGGCGCCGGCGAAAGCTTCCCGCCTGACAGCCGTCCTCACCACTCCAACAAAGGCGCCGCTGAACTTGCCGGCGCCCGAAGAGCCACCGCTGGAACCGGGAGTAGCCGCCCCCGAGGAATCACCGACCGATGAGCCGCCCAACCGGGAGCATCGGGAAGGGGCTGATGTCCTGCCGATCGATGCCCCCCTGTTTTACCCGGCCGAGCAACTCACCGAAAGGCCCAAACCGGTCAAAGCGAGAAAACTCAATGCGGAAATCGACACACCGGAGACCCAGGCGATCATCGCTTCGGGCAAGATCATTCTGAAGCTGTGGATCAACGACCTGGGCGAAGTCGTCGAGGTCGAGATAGAAAAGTCGGACCTGCCGGAAATATTCGGCAAGTCGGCCGCCAATGCCTTCATGAACACACGCTTCAGCCCCGGCATGCGCCAGGGCAGGCATGTCGGCAGCGTGATGAGGATCGAAGTGACCTATGAGGATGGCAGAAGGCCGCCGGAAATACCGGCTGCGCCGCAGCCCTCCCCGACGCTCGGCAACCCTCAGCCCTGAGGCTCGACGTCCGCCAGTTCCCTGGGCAGGGGGAAGTTGGTGGTTTCCTGAACGCCGGCCAGTGGCAGCACGCTGCCGACACCCCACTCCTTGAGACGCGCGATGACCTGCTCCACCAGCAGTTCTGGCGCGGAAGCCCCCGCCGTGATGCCAACGCTCGCCTTGCCCGAGAACCAGGCGGGGTCCATCTGCTCGGCGCGATCCACCAGATAGGCGGTGACGCCAAGATTCTGCGCCACCTCGCGCAGGCGATTGGAATTCGAGCTGTTCTGCGAGCCGACGACAATCACCAGATCGCACTGCCGCGCCAT
>CAZCPD010000135.1:0-8499 GCA_964500425.1 uncultured Rhodocyclaceae bacterium | reverse complement strand
GCCACCATTCGCGGCCGGGAGCCGTGACCGAAGGAAATCCCTTGAGGGGCTCCCACAAACACCCTCCGAGCATGGCGCTCGCGACAAAATTTCACAACCTCTGAGTTCAGACATACGCCACCCCGCCGCCCACATCGACATAGCGCGCGCCGCGCTGCTTGTAGCGGCGCAGCGAGAACAGCACGGCATGCGGATACGCCGCCAGCCCGACGCCCTGATTGATCTCGGCGACGCGGTCCTCCACCTCGCCGCGCTCGCGGCCGTGGATCATGCAGTAGAGGTTGTAGCGCCACGCCGGCAGATCGCGCGCGCGCCGGTAGCAGAGCGTCACGCCCGGCATGGCGGCGAGTTGATGGCCGAGCCGTGTCGCCTCATCGTCGGGCACGTCCCAGACGCACATGGCGTTCGCCGTCCAGCCCAGCTCGTGGTGACGCACGACGACGCCAAAGCGCTTGACCAGCCCGCGCTCCAGCCAGACCCGCAGCAGCCGCAGCACCTCCGCCTCGATCAGCCCGGCGCGCGCCGCCAGCGTCGCATACGGATGCGGCTCCAGCGGCAGGCCATCCTGCAAGGCCGCCATCAGGCGCTGTTCCGCCGCTTCGAGCGACCACGCGCTCTCCGGCAACTCGGCCGGCCGCGTGACGGCGCGCACCTGCTTGGCGCCGCCGTTCAGGTCGAAGCCCAGATCGATGTGAAACTCCTCCAGCAGCGGCAGGCGGATCAGCGGGCAGCCGGTCTGCGCCGCGATCCGCTCCATCACCCGATCGAGATGCGCGGCATTCGGCGCGGTGGCGACGAACCACAGGTTGTACGCGTTCTCGCGTTCGTAGTTGTGATTGACCTCCGGACAGGCGCTGACCTCGTCGGCGACGGCGTCGAGCCGCTCGGGCGGCGCCGCCAGCGCCGCCAGCGTGCTGGCGCCGATGCGCCGCGGCGAGAACACCGCGCCGACGCGGCTCACCACGCCCTCGTCGTGCAGCCGCCGCAACGCCACCAGCACGGCCACCTCATCGACTTCCAGCCGCCGCGCCAGCTCGGCATAAGGCGCCGGCACCAGCGGAAAATCGCGCTGGAACTCGTTGAGCAGGCGGAAGTCGAGCGAGTCCGTAGCGTGCATCAGAAACCGATCCTCGCCGCGCGCGAAGTGAAGAACACGCCGGAAGGCGCCGTCGCCGGCAGCGTGCCGACGCGTTCGAGACTCGCCGTATCGTAGATCGAGACGCGATTCTCGTCGCGCGAGGAAATCCACACCGCCTCGCCGCGCGGCGTGAATTCGAGGTGCAGCACCGCCTTGCCCGGCTCCAGCGTCTTGATGAGTTTGTTCTCCAGCGTGTCGATCACCTGCACCCAGCCGTTGTCCGGGAAGGCGAAATTCACCCACACCTGGCGACCGTCCGGACGCGCCATGACGAACACCGGCTGGCCCTTCACCGCAATGCGGCCGACTTCCAGCCAGGTTGTCGTATCCACCACCAGCACCTCATGGCGGCCGATCGCCGGCAGGTAGGCACGATTGCCGGCCACCGCCCAGCCGCGCAGATGCGGCATCTTGTAGACCGGCAGCTTCTCCTCGCCGCGCCCGTAGTTGGCGAGAATCTTGCGCGCGCCCAGTTCCGGCTGCCACAGGTCGACCAGCGCAATGCCGTCCTCGCCGAACAGCCCGGCCAGATAGTAGCGGCCGTTGGGCGTCACCAGCCCATCGTACGGCTGCTTGCCGATGTCGCGGAATTTGGTCAGCTTCGGCTGCTTCGGCTCGGCCAGATCGACCACCCAGATCTCGCCGGCATCGAACAACGCGTAGGCGAACTTGTTGCCGGGCAGATCGGCCAGGCCGACCACCTTCGAGCGCTTGCCTTCCGTACCGTATTCGGCAGGAACGTCGGCGAGCAACTCCAGCGTCTGCGCATCGAACACCTTGATGCCGCCCGGCTCGTAATTCTGCGCGACGACCAGACGGCCATCCTGCGAAATCGAACCGCCGATGCTGTTGCCCGCCTGGATGATGCGCCTGTCGATGCGCTGCAACAGCAGATCCACCTTCGACAGCCCGCCGTCGCGACCGAACACATAGGCGTAACGGCCATCGCGCGAGAACACCACCGAGGCGTGCGACAGATCGCCCAGCCCCTCGACCTTGGCGAGGATGGTCCGCGCGCTGGTATCGACCACCGCCACGCGGCCATCCGCCCGCTCGATGATCACCCCCAGATCGCCCGTGCCGCGCAATGGTTGCTGCGCGCAGCCGGCAAGCAGCGAAGCCGCCAGGCAGGCGCCGAGCACGACGGTGACCCATTTGGTTTTCAGCATCTCAACCCTCGCAACACGCTAATAAAGTACATCCCCTCTCCCCCAACAAAAACGTTGGGGGAGAGGGAGTCGAGTCGTTAACCCGGTCCAATTGCACTACGCTATTCCTGCGGAAACCCCGCCAGCAGCCGCGCCACGATCCACTCCGCCTCGGCCTCATTCACGATCGCCCTCCACGGCGGCATCGCCGTTCCCGGCCGCCCGGACATGATCGTCGCGACAAGCCCCTCGACCGGCTTGTCGCGCAGGTTTTCCGGCAGCAGCGGCGACCCCAGCCCGCCCTTCAGCGTCATGCCGTGGCACGACCCGCAATCCTGGCGCACCAGGCGGACCAGCGCCTTCTGCCGCTCCGGCGATGGCGCCGACACGCCCGCATCGGCGCCCGCCCACGCGGACAGAAAAAGCAGCGCAACGAGAACCGACGACTTCAGAAATCCCATGGCAACGCAGTGAACGGCAAAGCCGGACATTGTACTTGGCAAAGGTCGCCAAGGTACCAGCCCGGCCGCCGCCGGGCCTTGCGCTGGATCAGGAAAATGTCAGGTTTCATCACCCCGCCTCCCCACAACCGACCGACAGGCAGGCCGGAGAGGCGCGCCAATGCTTGATCGTGGCCATGCCATCGTGAAGAGTGGCGTCCTTGCTGGCTCTCCGATGGGCCATGGCCGGCAGCCAGCTGCCTTGCGGCAGTTCAAGCGGCCGCCTGCGTGTATCGCTCGCGCGACGAATAGGCTATAAATCGCCAATTGCGCATCGAGAAATTTGCTCGTCATCCCTCGATACCGAGTTCGCGGAGGCCGTCCCGACATGCAACCGATCCTTTCCGACACGATCTACCAATCGAAGGCCTACGCCTATTCGAAGGACCTGGCTGGCCACTACACGCAGTTCAATCCCGACCTCTGCGCGCTGTTCGGCCTGACGATCGCCGAAGTCGCGGGCAAGCGCGACCATGACCTCCTCGACAGCGCCTATGCAGACGAACTTCGCCGCATCGACCTTGAGGTCATCGAATCGCGACAACCGCACTGGTCCGAGCAGAGCTTCGTCGCGCCGGGCGCCAGCGAAACCACCTATCTGTGGACCCTCAAGACGCCCAGCATTGACAGCGAACAGCGCGTCATCGGCGTCAACGGCGTCATCATCGACATCACCGCCTACAAGCGCCAGGAACAGGAGCTCATCGCCACCCAAAGCCAGCTCTCGGCCACCCTGCAGGCGGTTCCCGACCTGATCTTCGAATTCGACCAGGCCGGCACTTACCTGAGCTGCCACGCCTCGAAGCCAGAACTGCTCGTCAAAGCCAACGAGAATCTGCTCGGCCGCCGGGTCACCGACGTCCTGCCCGGCGAAGCCGCCAATACGATCATGGCGACGATAGCAGAAGCCTGTTCCAGCGGTCGTTCGAAAGGGCGCCAGATCCACCTCGATCTCAAGGACGGATCACGCTGGTTCGAGTTGTCCGCCTCGCTCAAGAGCAGCCCCCATGCCGACGATGCCCGCGTGATCCTGCTTTCGCGCGACATCACCAAACTCCGCACCACCATCGCCGCGCTGGAGGAACGCGAATCCCTGCTGCGCGCCGTGGTGGACAACACGCCGGTCGAGTACTGGGCGCGCGATCTCGAAGGCAACTGCATTCTGGAAAACGCCCTGGTGGTCAAACATTGGGGCAGCCTGCTCGGTTCCCGCCCGCAGGAGGCCGCCATTCCGCAGGAAATCATCAATCATTGGCAGGAGAACAACCGCCGCGCCTACGCCGGCGAAGTGGTGGATGCCGAAGTCAGCTACAAGGTGAACGGCGAAGACAACGTCTTCCAGAATGTCGTCGCGCCGATCAGGAAGGACGGCAAGATCGTCGGCATCGTCGGCTTCAACCAGGACATCACCGAACGCAAGCAGGCCGATGAACGCATCCGCAACCTGGCGTTCTACGACCCGCTGACCCAACTCCCCAATCGCCGCCTGATGTTCGACCGCCTCAACCAGGCCCTCGTCGGCAGCGGTCGCCGCGGACGGCAAGGCGCGCTGATGCTGATCGACCTCGACAACTTCAAGATCCTCAACGACACCCAGGGCCACGAACTCGGCGACCGCCTGCTCCTCGAAGTCGCCGCCCGCCTGCGCGCCAGCATGCGCCAGGGCGACACCGCCGCGCGGCTGGGCGGCGACGAATTCGTCGTCATTCTCGAAGACATCGACGGCCTCAACCAGGGCGCAAGCCAGGGCGCGATCCAGGCCGAAGCGCTTGGCGAACAGATCCAGCTGTGCCTGAGCCAGCCGTTCCGCCTCCCCTCGCCGGCATCGGGCCTCGACTTCCTGCACCGCTGCACCTGCAGCATCGGCGTAACCCTGTTCTCCGGCGTCGAAGTCTCCGCCGAAGAACTGCTGCGCCGCTGCGATACCGCGATGTATCAGGCCAAGGCCGCCGGCCGCAATGCGGTACGCTTCTTCGACCCACAAATGCAGGCCGCCGTCGCCGCGCGCGCCGCCCTCGAAGCCGACCTGCGCGACGCCATCGAGCAGCAGCAATTCCTCGTGTACTACCAGGTCCAGGTCGACCACAACGGCCAGCCCATCGGCGCCGAAGCCCTGCTGCGCTGGCAGCACCCGACCCAGGGCATGATCTATCCGGGCGCCTTCATCGGCCTCGCCGAGGAAACCGGCCTCATCGTCGCTCTTGGCGACTGGGTGCTCGAAGCCGCCTGCCGGCAACTCGCGATCTGGCGCCAGCACCCGGCCACCGCGCACCTGACACTCGCCGTCAATGTCAGCGCCCGGCAATTCCGCACCGAAAACTTCATCCAGAAGCTCAAATTCCTGATCGCCGACACCGGCATCGCCCCCGGCCAGTTGAAGCTGGAACTGACTGAAACCCTGCTGATCGAGAACACCGGCGAGATCGTCGCGGCGATGGAGGCACTGAAGGACCTGGGCGTCAGCTTCTCGCTCGACGACTTCGGCACCGGCTACTCCTCGCTCGCCTACCTCAAGCAACTGCCACTCGACCAGCTGAAGATCGACCAGTCCTTCGTGCGCGACATCCTCACCGACAACAACGACGCCGTCATCGCCCGGACCATCCTGGTGCTCGGCGACAGCCTCGGCATGCAAGTCATCGCCGAAGGCGTCGAAACCCGCGAGCAGTGGCAATTTCTCGCCGACAGCGGCTGCCAGAAATTCCAGGGCTACTACTTCGGCCGCCCCGAACCGCTGGCAACGCTGGAAAGACGCTTCTTCGGCAACGCCTGAGAGCGATGCCCGGCAAGGCGCACCACGCCTTGCTCACAGCCCGGCGCGCCTGGAGAGGCGCATGGATACTCGCTCTCCGGCCCCTCCCGCAAGCCGGCTAGCGTATGCAAGCGACTGATTTCACTCCCCTCTCCCGCTTGCGGCAGAGGGGTCGGGGGAGAGGGGAAATTCCAGATGCGATGGCCCTGAGCGCCGCTGTCAGGCTCACCCCATGAGCCTGACAGCGCTTAGCCTGCTCACATGACACGCCAGACACCCCTGACCCCGCACGCGTCGACCGGCCGCATTCCCTGGCAGGCCTGGATGCAACTGCGGCACACCGCCATTCCCCTGTCCGCTTGCCAGGCCGCGCCGCCCGGCTCGCTACGCAACGCCGCGCGCGGCGCCCAGCCGGGCGGGCACCTCACGCCCCACCAGCGCGAACAAGCGCGCACCCTGCTGTACCTCGTCTGCGCATGGCTCGACGAACGACTGGCCAAGCCTGTGCGCGTCCGCAAGGCCAGCCGAACCGAGCGCATCATCTCCATCCTCGACGGCATCGGCTACCGCATCGACCACGAACAGCGCACCATCAGCGCCGGCATGTTCGACCACAATGGCGTATACCAGATGCGTCTGCACGATCCCGAACTCGGCCAACCGCTCGCCGAGTCCCGGAGCATCCTCCTGCTTCTCGAAACCCTCGATCTGCTCGATCTGCGCCAGAAGGATCTGTTCTTCGACGCAAAGCCGCTCGCCACCTGCGGCGCCTGGCTCACCGCCACGCTCCAGTTCCTGCTGCAAAGACATCCGGCGATCCGCCGACTACAGCGCACCACACTGGCCGAACTGCTGAAGGCGCCGCGCGAGATCCACAGCATCGCCCTCGCCTGCCGCGCCGCGCCATACGGCTGGGAACTCTTCACCCGCGACCTGTGCATGGTCTGGCGGCACGAAGCCCGGTTTCGCCAGGTCGCACGCGAGAACCCGCAGCTCCTGCCGCTCGTGCTGGGGATGTATCACATGATGCGCATCATGCCCTTCGGCATGCCGAAGGATTACGACCCGATCCGCTCACTCCACGACACCCTGCTCCCCTACAACGCATCGCCGGCCGTGTGGCGCTATGTCGTCCACCACGGCGCCCATCTCTTCCGCGCCGCATGGAAAATCAGTGGCGGCCACAACCCGTTTCATGTCGCGCGCCGCTATCTGGCCGCCCTCGCCGCCGCCGGTCTGCCGCCCCCGCCCCCGCCTTCGGTCGCCTACGCCCTGCTGCGCGCCTACAACCCCCGCAACGATCGGAACATCAGCATTCACGAAGACTTTCACCGCCCCATTCACCCCGTCGTGCTGCGCGCCGGGCTCATCGAAGCCGACCGCCGCCGCCGCGCCGGAGAACTCGAAGGCTACATCGACGAATTCCTCGGCGTCTGCCGCTGGTCCGAACAACCCGGCCTGGAAATCGACCGCAACCAGGCCAGGGCCGGCTGGCCATGGCTGGTCGAACAATGGCAGGAATACGAGCGCCAGCAAGCCTACCTCGACGGCATTGATCCGCGCCGCTGGCGCACACGCCTCGGCCCCTTCACCGCTGGCGATCTGGTCGTCATCCCGATCCGCTCCACCGACGAGCTCATCACCGAATCCATCGCCATGCGCAACTGCCTCGATGCCTACTGCGACCAATGCGCCGACGGCGCCATCGAGATCTACTCCATCCGCCACCGCGTCACCGGCAAGCGCCACGGCAACATCGGCATCCGCTTCAACGAAGAAGACAAGCCACGCATCTTCGACAACCGCCGCTACGCCAACCAGCCACCCGACCGTCCACTCGCCGACATCGCCGTGGAACTCCTGCTCCGCCATCGACTCCTGCCGCTGCTGCCAGCGCATCCGCCGCAACCAACCACGCCGCCACACGACGCCTGACTTGCCCCCGTTCTGCCTGTTCCCCATGAACCACTGCCAAACCCCGAAGCCATGACATCCTCAAGCGCCCTCCTGATCTATCTCGCCGGCGCTGCGCTCGTCGCACTGCGCCATGGCTGGCACATCCGTTACCGAATGGACAAGTACGACCGCAAATACTGCAATGTCCGGTCCGCGACATTGTTCAACTCACTCCTCTGGCCATTGCATCTGCTCCACCCCGGCCAACTGATCCACCCGAAATTCCACGAGCGCCAATGGTGCGAAGGGCGTGCCGCCAAAGAGCGCGAACTCGACCGGCTGGCAGCCCACCCGCCGCCCTGCAGCGCGTTGATCCGCTACGCGCCGGAGCGCGACGAAGGGTGCGCATGCCAGGGCGAATTCACCTTCGAAGCCGCCGAAGTCGTGGCGATCATGGAAGCCCGTCTCGCCGACCTGCCCGCCAAGGAGCATGGCCGCTACGCGGACATACTCAACTGGCTGAACCGCCGCGATGTCCTCTGCCGGACGCCCACCGACCTACCGGCGCCCTGGTATGGGCATTTCCATGCCGTGGCCGTCGGCATGATGAAGCGGAACCTCGGGCAAGTCCGCTGCCGCCAGTGCAATGCGCTCATCCCGCATGAAAGCCTCTCGATCCCCGACGGGCCGAAAATCAAAGGATCAGGCTGGCGCTACTGCGTATGGTTCTGCCCGCAAGGACACCCATTGCTGACCAAGGAGTCGATGCACTTCTTCATCAGCTCGAATAGATGAAGTCCGTGTAGACGAGCCCGACCGTGCCCACAACAACGCCCGTCCTGCCGCGGCGCTTCGACCATACGCCAATGCCATAATCCTCAAGCGCGTAGGTCGGATTAGCGCAGCGTCCCTCAAGGGATGGCCCAAGGCCACTTCCTTCGGGGCGTCCCCCAAGAGGACTTCCTTCGGGGCGCCCCCCAAGGGGACTTCCTTCGGGGCGTCCCCCAAGAGGACTTCCTTCGGGGCGTTTCCTACGGTCATAATCTGACGCCGCCGGTTCAGTGC
>CAZCPD010000134.1:0-8506 GCA_964500425.1 uncultured Rhodocyclaceae bacterium | reverse complement strand
CTTGACGGCATCATCCCCGGCTCCGACGGCCGCGGCTACGTTCTGCGCCGCATCATCCGCCGCGCCATCCGTCACGGCTACAAGCTCGGCCAAAAACAGCCGTTCTTCTACAAGCTGGTCGACGACCTGTGCAAGGCCATGGGCCAGGCCTATCCCGACCTGGTCGAGCAGCATGCGCGTGTCGCCGGCGTGCTGCGCCAGGAAGAGGAGCGCTTCGGCGAGACCATCGAGCACGGTATGGAAATCCTCGAAGCCGCGCTCAAACCGGGTTTGAAGACGCTCGACGGCGAGACCGCCTTCAAGCTCTACGACACGCACGGCTTCCCGCTCGACCTGACCGCCGACATCTGCCGCGAGCGCGAGATGACCATCGACGAGGCCGGCTTCAACGCGGCGATGGAACGCCAGCGCGAAATGGCGCGCGCCGCGTCGAGCTTCAAGATGAAGGGCAGCGTCGAATACGACGGCAAGTCCACCGACTTCAAGGGCTACGAATCGCTCGAGGAAGAAGCCACGGTGCTGGCGCTCTACCGCGACAGCCAGCGCGTCAACGAACTCAACGCCGGCGAGACCGGCATCGTCGTGCTCGATCAGACGCCGTTCTACGCCGAGTCCGGCGGCCAGGTCGGCGATTGCGGCGAGCTGGTGCGCGGCGCCGTATGCACCACGCTGTTCGAAGTGCGCGACACGCAAAAGATCCAGGCCGACGTGTTCGGCCACCAGGGCAAGCTCAAGGCCGGTTCACTGGCCGTCGGCGAGAAGGTCACGGCGCGCGTCAACACCACGGTGCGCCACCGGGCGCAATGGAACCACTCGGCCACCCACCTGCTGCATTCGGCGCTGCGCGAAGTGCTCGGCACGCATGTCCAGCAGAAGGGCTCGCTAGTCGATGCCAACCGCACGCGTTTCGACTTCTCGCATCCGCAGCAGCTCACCGCGCAGGAAATCGCCCGCGTCGAGGCCTTGGTGAATCGGGAGATCCGCCGCAACTCGCCGGTCAGCGCGCATCTCATGAGCTATGACGACGCCATCAAGGCGGGCGCCATGGCGCTGTTCGGCGAGAAGTACGGCGACGAAGTGCGCGTCATCGGCATGGGCGAATATTCGACCGAGCTCTGCGGCGGCACGCACGTGCGCCGCACCGGCGATATCGGCCTGTTCAAGATCGTCGCCGAAGGCGGCGTCGCCGCCGGCATCCGCCGTGTCGAAGCGGTGACCGGCGATGGCGCGCTGGAATACGTGCAGCATCTCGACGCGCAGCTCGCCGATGTCGCTGCGCAGGTCAAGGCGCCGCAGCAGGAAGCGGCGGCGCGCGTCGCCCAGTTGCTCGACGGCGTGCGCACGCTGGAGAAGGAACTGGCGCGCCTCAAGTCGAAACTCGCCGCCAGCCAGGGCGACGATCTCGTCGGCCTGGCGGTCGATGTCAAGGGCAGCAAGGTCCTCGCCGCGACGCTCGAAGGCGCCGACGCCAAGGCGCTGCGCGAAACACTCGACAAGCTGAAGGGCAAGCTCGGCAGCGCCGCCATCGTCCTCGGCAGCGTCGCCGACGGCAAGGTGACGCTGATCGCCGGCGCCACGGCCGACCTCCACGGCAAGATCAAGGCTGGCGACCTGGTCAATGCCGTTGCGCAGCAGGTCGGCGGCAAGGGCGGCGGCCGCGCCGACATGGCCCAGGCCGGCGGCACCCAGCCGGAAAACCTCGGCGCCGCGCTGGCTTCGGTGCAGGCCTGGGTTGAGCAGCGGCTCTGATCCGACCTTCCCTCTCCCTAACCCTCTCCCGCACGCGGGAGAGGGGACTGGTCTGCATGCGGTAGGGGCCGGGGGGCTGCCGTCCATGAAATTCAACGTCTGCCCGCGCTGTGCCACGTCGCTGCATGACCAGATGCTTGGCGGCGCGCTACGGCGCGTCTGTCCGGCGCCGGGCTGCGGCTTCGTCCATTGGGACAACCCTGCGCCGGTCGTCGCCGGCCTCGTCGAATATCGCGGCCGGATCCTGCTGGCGCGCAACCATGCCTGGGCCGTGGGCACCTTCGGCCTCGTCACCGGCTTCCTCGAACGCGACGAAGCGCCCGAAGAGGCCGTCGCGCGCGAAGTGCAGGAAGAGGTGAATCTCGCCGCTTCCAGCGTCGCGCTGATCGGCGTCTACCCCTTCCAGCGCAAGCATGAAGTCATCATCGCCTACCACGTCGTCGCCGACGGCGAGATCGTGCTCAACGAAGAACTCGCCGAGTATCGGCTGATCGCGCCGGAGCAGCTGCGCGACTGGGATTACGGAACAGGACTGGCGGTGAGGGATTGGCTGGCGCGGCGCGGATGAACCGTCACAAATCCGGTTCCGTCATATTTTCCGATTGCCCACCGCCAGCCGCTCGGAGCGGCTAAACTGACCCTGCTGTGATAATGGTTATGGATCGCGGGGCCGAGCTGTGATGCGCCTGGTCGTGCGTTGCCGGGAGTTTGAGTTCGTATGCTTTTGGGTTTGATCAAACGATTGGTCGGCGGTTCGCGCAAGGCCGAGACCGAGGCTGAGGCCGAAACCATCCCGTTGCGGGCTGCTGCCGCTTTCCGCCCTGTCTGCGTGCCGAGCGAACCCCCGCGCGCCGAGCCCGGTGTGGTCGTACAGCGTGACGAAATGATCGACGCGCGCTCGCGGATCGCCGGTTACCGCTTCGCGGTCAGGCGGCTGGGCGGCGGGTCGCCGCTGTCGCCGCAGACGATCGTCACCGCCTTGGGTAACGACAATCTGCATGGCGTCTTGCAACGGCGTCAGGCCATGATCTCACTCGCGCCGGGCGACTGGTTCGGCGCCGACTTCGCCCGATTCAGCGGACCCAACAGCGCCTTCTTCATCGCCACGCCGCCGGCGGTCGAGCGCGAACGCTGGGCGCAGGCCGTCAGCGCGATCAAGACGGCCGGTGGCCGCGTCGCCGTCGACGGCGACGCGCTCGACGCCTGTCCGGTCGCGCCAGATGTCCTGCTGCTAGACTTCACCGCCTATCCCCTCGAGGCTTTCGAACGCGCCGTCAAGAATGCGCTCGCCCGTCACCCCGGCCTGGCCATCGCCGTCGACGGCGTGGGCTCCTGGGACGAGCAGCGCCTGTGTCATGCGCTGGGCGTGCGCCACGCGCTGGGTGGTTTCGTCGCGACGCCGGATGCGCAGGTGCAGGGCGAGCGGCTGAGCCAGAGTCGCATGGTGCTGGTCGAGATGCTCAATCTGCTGCGCCGCGACGGCAGCCCGGCCGAGATCGCTGCCGTCGCCAAACGCGATCCCGGCGTTGCCGTGAAAATCCTCGGCATGGCGAATTCGCCAATGTCCGGCCTGACCTCGCCTGTTGCCAGCGTCGAGCGGGCGATGATGGTGCTCGGCCGCGAGTCCCTCTATCGCTGGCTGTCGCTGGCGATGTTCCGCGCCGGCGCCGCCGACAGCCGCGACGAGACGCTGCTGGAACTGGCGCTGTTCCGCGGGCGCTTCATCGAACTGATGGCCACCGGCGATCGCTCGAAGATCGAGTGCGACGAGCTGTTCCTCGTCGGCCTGCTGTCACTGGTGGACAACCTGCTCGGTCTGCCCATGTCCGAGGTCGTCGGCAAGATGCATCTGCCGCAGTCTGTCGCCGACGTGCTGCTTGGCAACGGCGGCCCCTACAGTCGCTGGCTGCTGCTGGCGCTGGCCGTCGAGCGAGGCAAGACAGAGCGCGCGGCGGAACTGGTCGAGGCGCTGAATCTCGATGTCGAGCGGCTCGAAGAATGCGTGACCACCGCGCGGGCCTGGGCGGAAGAGGCGTTGCAGAATAGTTAGGGATATATTCTGATCAAGTCCGTTCGCCCCGAGCCCTTCGACAAGCTCAGGACAGGTCTGTCGAAGGGGCTGGCCGGCTGGGCTTCGACATCCCACAGCGATGGCCCAAGGCCACTTCCTTTGGGGCGTTTCCTGAGGTCAGGCTCGGCCCGAACGCCGGTTTCAAGACCGTGGATGTCAAATCAATAATCTGGCTCGTCCTCGCGACGACGGCTCCACCGCCGCATCCCTGAACGGCAGCGCCGCGCAGGCCCGCTGCCGATACTGCCGGAACGCAGCACCTTCTTCGGCAAGGAAATCGGCGATCGCCGCGCGAAAGCCCGGATGCGCGATCCAGTGCGTTGAGTTCGTCAGCACCGGGCGAAAGCCGCGCGCGATCTTGTGTTCGCCCTGGGCGCCCGAGTCGAAGCGCGTCAGTCCGCGCTCGATGCAGAACTCGATGCCCTGGTAATAGCAGGCCTCGAAGTGCAGGAACTCGACATCGCGGGTGGCGCCCCAGTAGCGGCCGTAAAGCGTGTCGGACGAGAAGAAGTTCAGCGCGGCGGCGATTGCGTGAGTCTTGCCATCATCGCCATCTTCCTCAGCGTATGCCATCACCAGCAGCATCTGCCCGCTCATGGTTCGGTGCAGTTCGGCGAAGAACTCCGGCGTCAGATAACCGCCGTGCCGGTTGTACTTGAGATTGGTCAGCTGGTAGAAGCAGTAGAACTGCTGCCAGATCTCCGTCGTGATCTGCGCGCCGGTATAGCGCTGCAGGCGTACCCCTTGCTCGGCCACCTTGCGCCGTTCGCGCTTGATCTCCTTTCGGCGCCGCGAGGCGAGGGCGGCGAGGAAGTCGTCGAAGGTCTTGTAGGGTTCATCGCCCTCGTTGAACCAGTGGTACTGGCAGCCGAGGCGCACATCGGCACCGACTTGCCGCCAGAGCGGCAGGGTCCGCTCTTCAGGAAACAGCACATGCCAGCCGGAGGCGCCGATCTCCGCGCATTTCTGCTCCAGCGCTGCGCCGACCGTCTGCATCAGCAGCGTGGTGGCGCGTTCATCGGTCGCGACATGGGCGAGGCGCGGGCCACTGGCCGGCGTGAAGGGGATCGCGGCGAGCAGCTTCGGATAATAATCGAGGCCATGTTGCCGGTACGCGTTGGCCCAGGCATGGTCGAACACGTATTCGCCGTACGAGTGCGTCTTGATGTACAGCGGCAGCACGGCGATCAACGCAGCGCCGTCCTCGACGAGCAGATGCGCCGGCTGCCAGCCGCTGGCCGCGCAGGCGCTGCCGCTGCGCTCCAGGGCGAGCAGGAATTCGTGACGCAGGAAGGGGTAGTCCGTTCCCGCCACGGCATTCCATGCGTCGGCCGGGATGTCGGCAATGCTGTCGATGAAACCGGCGTGCATCATGGTCGGGGCAGTGATGATGAGATCTGTTCGTGTGGCGTGTGGAATGCGGAATTTGAACACAGGTTGCCACCCGGTCGCATCGGGGATCGTCCAGCAGAACCGATGGCCATGATCGGAACTCTCTCATCCGCGGAATGGCCGTAGAACCAGGTACCGCCGCAGCGTTTCGGAGACAATTGCGCGTGGCCGCTTATACCGCTGCCGTTGGGAAGTAAAATGCCGTCATGACATCGAATACATTGAACGAGGCTCAAGCCGAAGCGATTGAGGCAGACATGCCCGAGCTGCCAAAAGAGGCGCGACTATGGTGCAACAATGGCTGGACCGCGCGCGTCATCAAGAACGAAGACGATGAAGGATGGGCCGTCGAGATGATCAAGGACGGCGAACGCGAACCCGCGCTCGTCGGTCCATGGACGATGGGGCGTGACAAGAAGAACCCCAAGCCGCTTGATGCGTCCGCATTCAACACCCTGGTCAAGACAGCCTCGGAATTCCTGCAGCGCCAGGTGCAACAACTGCACGCTGCGCTCCACCAGAACATCACGATCAATGCACCGTCTGGACGGATCAGCGTTACGCTGGACATCGTGCCCGACGAGGACGATCCCCATGCATTGCTGACTGCCCATGATGCTGACGATCAACAGTTGGCTCAGGTGCGGGTCAGTCCCGGGTTCAAGTTGAGCAAGGCCAGCGCAAACGCATGGATCGAGGCGGGCTTTCGCAAACCCGGTTAGCCATGGTCAATGCCATGTGGAAACTGAAAACGTATGGATAAGGATCAAGCCATTCGCAAGGCGCAAAAACTCATGGCCGTCGCCATGGATAGCCGTGGCAACGAAAATGAAGCTGAGCGCGCGCTGGCCCAAGCTGAAGCTTTAATCAGAAAGTTCGGCCTCGAACAGGCGGAAATCGCCAGCACGGCGGCAGTGTCGGATTTCGACTGGGCCGAGGCTTTTCACGCCTACGGACCGCCGAATAACCCCGCCAAGAGTTGTCCAAAATGGTTTCAATTCATCAGTACAGGCGTGGCTAGCTTCACGGATACCATCGTCCGCTTGCACTACGACCCAACGCAAGGTTATGGCGTCGGGTTTTATGGCGATCGTGCCGACACCCTGTTTGCTCAATGGCTGGTCGGCTATCTCAAGGTCAGCGTTTGGTCTGCCTTATTCAATGCCCGTAAAGAACATCCGAAATGGAATCGAAGCGACGGCGAAGATTTCCGGAAGGCAATGGCGGCAAGGCTCTCATCGCGAATGATGGAGTTGCGTCGTGAGCGGGATGTTGAATTCGCCGCTGCCCGGACGTGTCATGGCACAGGAACAGCGCTGATGCAGGTCGCCGATAAGCTTGCGCAACGCAATGCGGAATTCGGCGCCCCGAAATACAAATCTTCACGCATCGAAATACGCGAACATCTCGCCGCACATAAGGGCAGCCTGGCAGGCGACCAGGTCGGCTTCGCCAAGCCCCTGCGCAGTGACGAAAGTCACCGAACCAGAACCTGATGGGTTCATCGCAAGGTTGCCAAGCTCTTCAGGGCAATCGCACACACATTCATCATTGGCACGGCGATCGTTATTTGGAGCCCCTCTCCCTCACGAAGTGGGGGAGAGGGGTTGGGGAGAGGGGGCGATTTTCCGCTCAGTGGCGCATAGAAGCGCCCTCTCCCCCGGCCCCTCTCCCACAAGTGGGAGAGGGGAGTCCATATGCGATTGCCCTGACAAGCTCTTTACTGCTGTTCGAGCTGTAGCGGAGAAACTCCGTCTGCATCAGAGTGACGGCGCCGTTGGGTCGCTCAGCCTTCATCGGACCTCCCCGCCAGATGCGCGTACCCCGGCAGCGTTTGCAGGCGAGCATCGACTAATGGGCCGCCCAGCGTGAAGTGATACATGCTTTGCAGCGCCTGGCCCTGAATGCCGAGCCGCTCATGCAGCTCGTCGTCGAAATAGCAGCCGATGCCGGTGCCGCGCACGCCCGCGGCTTCGGCTTCGAGATAGAGCACCTGGCCCAGCATGCCGGCTTCCCAGAACAGATGGCGGTAAACCCAAGGGCCATCGGCAAGGCTGGTTTCGTATTCGGTCAGCATGCCGAGACTGAACGCGCCATCGGCGGCGATGTCCTGGTGGCAGGACAGGGCGCGTGCGATGTTCTGAACGTCGGCGCTGACGAGGCGAAACAATTGCATGTGCGTCGGGCAGCCCGCCACGGCTTGCCACTCGAAATCGGCAGAGAGTTCCTTGCGCAACAGCGCTTCGGCCTGATCATTGCGCAGAAAGACATAGAGCCCCGGCGCGAGGCCCTCTACCCGGTGGACGAACAGCAGCAGATGGATTCTCGGTTGCCATGCGATGGCATCCCACGGCGCCACCGCGGCACGGGGCAGGGTCGCATCCAGCATCCGGAAAAAGGTCGCGGCGGAGATCGAAGTCAGCTTGTCGAAGGCCTGACCGCTGCGGCGCTGGCGGATGATGTCGGCGGCGCTATGTTCGCAACCGGAAGGGAGCAGCGGCGGCCGCGCCGGAGCCTGCCAGCGGGTCGCGGCGGTTTCCGGCTTGCGACAGGCGTCGGCCACTTCATCGATGACCGGCCAATGGTGAAGCTTGTGCCGGGTCAGCACATTGGCATGGCCTTGCCATAGCCCGTGTCGTGCGGCATCCGCCAGTGCGCGGATGCCGCTTGATGTGGCGGCCTCAATCTCCGAGTGCGCGTGGCTCGTCGTGACTTGCAGCAGCAGGTCAGGTTGTTCGCGTTCCGCATGGCCATAATCTTCAAGCCTGTCGAGCCCCAGCAGTGCGCCGATCTCCGTTTCGCCGCAGTGGTCGAGCAAGCGGACTTGCCAGCCCAGCGCTGCCGCCGCATAGCGGACGGCGGCGATGGCATGGCCGAGATCGTGCTGGCAATAGCGAAATGCGCGTTCGCCATACTTCCACGCCTCCCGCCAATGGATCGACGACATTCCGATCAGGAAGGAGTCGGCGGGCAGCCGGCGTTGTTCGGCGCGTGCCGGCCTTGCCCATCGGCAGCGTTGCTCCAGGACATGGGCGTGGCTGTTGTAGTGATGCACCCCATCGGGAAGGCCGGCGCAACCTTCCACCACCAGATACGCCTCGGTGGGATGCAGATTACCGCTGGAAGGATTGCAGCGCAGCGCCCAGCGCGAGCCGGCAAATTCCTTCCAGGCGGAAATGCCGAAAGACAGTTCCAGCAAGCCGGCGATGTTGGGCAAAGTCAGCGCGTGCGGTGCGATCAGTCCCGCCTGGTACAGGTCGCGGTAGGGTGGCTGCGGCGGCTGTGTCTGCTCGC
>CAZCPD010000133.1:0-8685 GCA_964500425.1 uncultured Rhodocyclaceae bacterium | reverse complement strand
ATCGCCACGACGCAGGTCTACACGCACCTCGACTTCCAGCACCTGGCCAAGGTCTACGACGCCGCGCATCCCAGAGCGCGGAAGAAGTAGACCGGGTCAGCTATCGGCGCGACGCGCCGATAGCTCCGCCAGCAGCACACCGCTGATCCAGACGAAGAACATCCGCTCCGAGAAATCGAGCATGAAGGAGTTGAACAGGTTGCCGACCACGAAGGCCAGCAGCACGCCGCGGGCGACGTGGCGGAACGGATCGGACAGGCGGCCGGACTCGCGCCAATGGAGGGCGTAGTAACCCAGCAGCATGACCAGTCCGAACACCCCGAACTGCGTGGCGATCAACAGGTACTGGTTGTGGGGATTGTTGGACGGCGCCATCGCCGTGCCCCGCACCCGCTCGTCGTAGGCGACGGCGAAGCCGCCGGTGCCGACGCCGAGCAGCGGATGTTCCTTGATGATCGCCAGGGCGTTCGAGTAGTAGTCGAGGCGCAGGCCGATCGAAGTCCTGTCGCCCCGGCCCGGTTGCCACGCCTGTGCTTCGGCAACGGCCTTCTCCGCGCGCTTCTGAAAGCTGTCCGACCACTGCCAGGCGGCCGCGCCGATCAGCGCACAGGCCAGCGCCGCCACCAGCACGCCGCGACGACCGAAACGGCTGACGAAGAAATAGCTGCCGAGCACCGCGAGCACGACATAGCCGGTGCGGCCGATGATCATGAACAGCACGTTCGCGGCGGCGAGCAACGCCAACGCGCCGAGCCCGACGCGCGACCAGCGCGACCTGGCGTGGCGCGCGGCGAGCAGCAGCAGGAAGGCGGCCAGCGCCATCAGGAAACCGTGGGTGATGGAGAGCTTGAACACCACCGCGTTGCGGCTGACGGGAAATTCCGGATCGCGCACCTGGCCGACGATGGCAAAGAGTTCCGGCGGCAGCCAGCTCAGCCAGTCGAGCCAAAGCAGCGTCGAAATCAGCAGCGTCAGCAGCATCGCGGCGCAGAAGGCGGCCAGTGCATAAATGCGGTGACGACTTTCGCCGAACAAGGGAATCAGTAGGGGGATGGCGAGCAGCGAGAGATACTTGCCGAGGTAATGCTGTTTGTCGGCGACGCTGCCGAGTCCCCAGGTGCAGCCGAGCAGCGCCACGGCGCAGAAGCCGAGACTGGCGACGGCCATGGGATTGCCGGCGATGGCCTGGAACTTCGCGCGATATCCGCCGGACAGGATGAAGAAGATCAGCGTCAGGCCCAGCAGGGCGTTGCTTGCCGCCGTCGAGATCGGAATGGCGAAGCCCAGCGCGATGGCGCACCAGAGGGCGGCGGCGGAAGCGAATTTCATCCAGGTCGTCAGCATGCGTTGATGAACTCCAGCAGCCGGTCGATATTCGCCGGCATCGAGAAATTGGCGCGCACGAAGTCGCGGCCGGCTTGCGCCATGGCGCGCATCTCGTCGCCATGTGCGAGCGCGCGGCGCAGCGCAGCGGCCCAGGCGTCGGCGTCGCCCGGCGTCACCAGCAGGCCGGTGCGTTCGTGCTCGACGGTTTCCGGAATGCCGCCGGTACGGCTCGCCACCACCGGCACGCCGAGCGCCAGCGCCTCGCTCTGCGACATGCCGAGCGGCTCGACCAGCGAGGGCATCACCACCAGCTCGGCGCGTCGGTAGAGCGCAGCGACGTTGGGCAGCAGGCCGGCGAACAGCACATGCTCCGTCAGATTACGTTCGCGCACCTGCGCTTCCAGCGCGCCGCGCAACTCGCCTTCGCCGGCGGCGACGTAGCGCAGCGTCGGGAATTCACCGATCAGCTGCGCCAATGCGTCGAGCATCACGGCGTGACCCTTCTCGTTGCGCAGCATCGCGGCGTGCACCAGCAGCGGGCCGCGATGGCTTTCCAGCCACGCCGCGACGGCCGGCGGCAGCGGTGTGCCGGCCTCGCGATCGAGGCGGTCGAGGTCGATGCCGGGATACAGCACGCGGATGCGCTCGGGCTGGATGCGCGGATTGGCGAGCAGGTTGCGGCGCACTTCCTCGCTCGGCGTCAGCGTCAGATCGGCAAGGTGGTTGTAGCTCCAGGCGTTGGGCACGCCCGGCTGGTAAGTGCGGCTGCGGATCAGGCGCGGCCGATGGCGCAAGCCCGCCACACGCGCGGCGACGGTGCAGATGTTGGCGTCATGACCGCTGTGGCTGACGATGGCGTCGGGGCGCCACTCGCGCAACAGGCGCGCGACGGCGGCGATGCTGGGCGGATGCAAGCTGTTGCGGAAGGCCACCGGGGTCACCGGCAGGCCGCGCTCGGCGGCCACCTGGGCGATGCGGCTGGCCGACCGGCAGACGAGGCGCGTCTCGATGCCGCGTTCGCGCAGGCCGGCCATCTGCTGCAAGAGTTGCAGCTCCTGGCCGCCGAGGTTGGGCGAGCTTTCGGAGAAGAGGACGCGACGGGTCATGCTGCTGCCCTCGCTCGTAAGACGGGAGAGGGGCCGGGAGAGAGTGAACCTGGCATGACGATGCAATCCGGATTTTCGGATGCTGCGTCGCCCCCTCTCCCCCGGCCCCTCCCCCACGGGGGGGGAGGGGAGAAGGTTCGTGCATCGTGGAGCATCACAGCCAGGAGGTGTCGGCCGGCCGGCCGACATCGACGCTGGACAGCGTCGCGTCGAGCGGCGTGGTGTCGCTGCCGGTGCGACCCGCGGCGCGCCAGCGCGTCATGCGCTGGCCGTAAAGTTGCACCAGCCCGGCGCGCGGATCGGCGCGCGTGGCGCCGGGCAGCGGCACGATGCAGTCGGACGGCGCGCCGAGCGCATTGGCCGCCCAGTGCGAATAGCCGGAGATCGGCGTCGCCAGGATCAGCGGGCAGCAAGCCAGGGCGAACAGGTCGGCAACCGGGTTGACCGTCGAGCGATGGTCGTCGCCCTTGTAGTGATAATGCGAGTTCACGTCGAGCGTGAACACATCGAAGGTCTCGTGAATTTCGCGGAACGCCGCCGGATCGCCGGTGCAGGAGAGGAAGAAGCTGACATCCGGCTGACGAACGCGGATGCGTTCCATCTGCTTGAAGTACCACCACACCGGCACGGCCGGCCATTCCTTGCCGGTGATGTCGTAGCGCTCGTCGCTGACCAGCTCGTAGTCGCCCTGGCGGATATGCACGCCGACCACCGGGCGGCCCTGCACTTTCGCAAATGCCTGACGAATCGAGTCGGCGAGGTGCGGCGCCAGATGCAGCCGGCGCGCGGTTTCCAGGTAGAGCGGCGTGAGCTTGTCGTCCGGCCCTTCGAGCGCGCGCAGGATGATCTTCTTGTCGCGCAGCGTATCGAACAGCCGCTCGGCATCGTTGTCGCGCACGCGGACGGCGCCCATCCGGGCAAGGATGCGCACCTTGCCGCGTTTGGTGTCATCGACGGAGAAGGAATCCAGCTCATGCCAGTCGAGCACGATGTCGTGCCCGTAGGCCTTGCGGATGGCAAAGGCATACGGCAGGGCTTCGAGGCGGTTGGAGATCCCGACGAACTCGTCGATGTAGAGTTTGGGCATAATGGCCGGTCTGCAAATCGAAGCATTATAAATGACGGGGTTGGCGCAATTGGACGCAGCAGGTTTCGAGGCCGCGCAGGGCAGGCCGCAGCGCATCCTGCTCGTCTGCACCCAGCGCATCGGTGACGTGCTGCTGACGACACCCTTGGCGCGTTCGCTGAAGCGTGCCTGGCCCGAGGCGCAGCTCGACGTGCTGGTGCTACCCGGCACGCAGGGCGCACTCGAAGGCAATCCGGACATCGCCAAGGTCATCGCCCTGCCGCAGCGCGTCGGGCTCCTTGAGAAGATCGGGCAACTGCGCGGACTCTGGCGGCGCTACGATCTCGCCGTCTCGCCGCTGCCGACCGACCGCGCGCGCCTGTTCTGCTGGGCCGCCGGACGCCAGCGCGTCGGCCTCTTGCAGCCGCGCGGCAACGAGCGCCTCAAGGCGCTGTTGTTGAACCGGTCGGCGAACTTCGACGATCTCGACACGCATACAGTGGCCATGGGCCTGCGCATCGCCGAGCTGCTCGGCATCGCGCCTGTGGCCGAAGTAGTGCCGCCCGCCGCGCCGTGGGAGCCGGTCGCGGAAAAACTCGGCGCGGTCGCCGCAGCATCGTTCGCCGTGCTGCATCCCTATCCGAAATTCAACTACAAGATGTGGACCGCCGACGGCTGGGTCGCGCTGGCGCGTCATTTACAGGCACGCGGCTTCGCCGTCGTATTGACCGGCGGACCCGAGGCAGCGGAGCGCGACTATGCGGAAAGCATCGCGCGGTCTGTCGGCGCCGGTGTGCTGAATCTGGCCGGCGAGCTCTCGCTCGGCGCGACCGCCGAGCTGATCCGCCGCGCCCGCCTGTTCGTCGGCCCGGACACCGCCGTCACCCACATCGCCGCCGCCACCGGCACGCCGACGCTGGCGCTGTTCGGGCCGTCGAATCCGGTCAAGTGGGGGCCCTGGCCTAAGGATCGCCGGACGCTCGCCAGCCCCTGGTCGCGGCAAGGCAGCGGCCGCCAGGGCAACGTTCATCTGCTGCAAGGGGAAGACGCAAGAGGCTGCGTGCCCTGCCTGCTCGAAGGCTGCCAGCGGCATGTCGACAGCGGCAGCGATTGCCTGACGACGCTCCCGGCGGCGCGGGTGATCGCGGCGGCGGAATCGCTGCTGACGGCCTGAAAGCCTCTTTTCCGCATACCTGCCCGGAAAGGAGCATGGATGCTTGTTCTCCAGCCAGACGCTTCGGGGAGCCGCGTCTTTGCTTGTTCTTGAGGCAATCCGTTTTAAGGATGCTTATCCTTGCAATTCATGGAACCAGACTCCATAATTGCAAACATGTTCGAACGCCAGACATTCGCCCAACTCATTGACGACATTGACCATACCCCGGCCGTCGCCCTGATCGGGCCGCGCCAGGTCGGCAAGACGACACTGGCGCTCGAAGCGGGGCGGGAACGCAACGCCCTGTACCTCGATCTCGAATCCGAGCGCGACCGCGGCAAGCTGGCGCAGCCCGAGCTGTACCTGGCCGAACATCGCGACCGGCTGGTGATCCTCGACGAGATCCATCGTGTCCCGGCGCTGTTTCCCGTGCTGCGCGGCCTGATCGATGCGAACCGCCGCGCCGGGCGCAAGAGCGGGCAATACCTGCTGCTCGGTTCCGCCTCGTTCGACCTGCTGCGTCAGGCCGGCGAGACGCTGGCCGGGCGCATCAGCTATCTCGAACTGGCGCCCCTCAACGTCCGCGAAACGCGCGATGCCAACGCTGCGGCCGATGCGCTGTGGCTGCGCGGCGGCTTTCCGGAAAGCCTGCTGGCGCCAAGCGGCGCGCGCAGCCTGCGCTGGCGACAGGACTTCATCCGCAGCTATCTGGAACGCGACATCCCGCAATTCGCGCCGCGCCTGTCCGCCGAAACCCTGCGCCGACTGTGGACCATGCTGGCGCACCGCCAGGGCGGCTTGCTCAACGTCGCCGAGTTCGCGCGCAATCTCGGCGTCGACGTCAAGACGGCCGGCAGCTACCTCGACCTGCTCGTCGACCTGCTGCTGGTGCGCCGCCTCGCGCCGTGGCACGCCAACATCGGCAAGCGCCTGGTCAAGGCGCCCAAGGTGTATGTGCGCGACAGCGGCCTGGTTCATGCGCTGCTGGGCATCGCCGACAAGGAAGCGCTGCTCGGCCATCCCGTCGTCGGCGCGAGCTGGGAAGGGCACGTCATCGAGAACCTGCTCGCCAGCGCGCCGCACGGCGTGCAAGGGGCGTTCTACCGCACCGGCGGCGGCGCCGAGATCGACCTCCTGCTGGCCTGGCCCGACGGCCGCCTATGGGCCGTCGAGATCAAGCGCAGCCTCCAGCCCAAGCTTGAACGCGGCTTTCACGTCGCCTGCGACGACCTGCAGCCGGCGCGGAAGATCGTCGTCTATCCCGGCGACGAGCGCTATCCGCTGGCTGCGGACATCGAGGCCATGCCGTTGCTCATGCTGTGCGATGAACTTGGCAAGGTCTGACGATCATCGCCCCGCGCGAAACTCCCCCGGCGTCCGCCCCGTCCAGCGTTTGAAGGCGTGCTGGAAATTGCTCTGCTCGCGGTAACCCAGCAGGAAGGCGATCTCGGCAAGCGCGACCGCAGGATCGCGCAGCAGCGCTTCGGCGCGCGCGCGCCGCACGGCATCGGCAAGTTCGCGGAAGTTGCAGCCGCCATCGGCGAGGCGACGATGCAGCGTGCGGCCGGACATGTTCAGCATTGCGGCGATGTCGTCGAGCGCGGCGTGTTCGCTGCCGAGGCGCTGTTCGATCGCGCGCCGGGTGCGGCGCAGGATTTCCGGTTCGCTGTCCAGCGCCTTGAGCGCCGAGGCGGCCTGCGCCTCGGCGATGACGCGCAGTTCCGGGTTGCCCATGGCAATCGGCAGGTCGAGCACCTCGGCGGGAAACACCAGCTTGGTGACGGGCTCGCCGAAGCGCGGCGCGGTGCCGAAGATGCGTTGGTATTCGGCCAGGTCGCGCGGCCGTGCGAAGCGGAAATGCGCTTGCCAGGTCAGGTCGTCGCGACCGCTCAGCCAGCGCCCCAGCGTCACGGTGGCCGCCGCCCAGAGCTGTTCGAGCGCCGCCGGCGGCGACCCGGCCTCGGGCCACTGAAAGATGTCCTCGACCCATGCGCCGCGCCGCACCAGCTGCGAGTTGCCGACATCGCCCATCAGCCGGTTGTAGCGCACCACCTGCCGGCCGGCCTCGCCCAGCGTGGTGCAGTTGATCAGCACATGGCCGGCGAGGCCGAGATGGCGCAACTGGAAGGCCGCGCCGATCTTCAGCGGCAACGCGGGATCGCCGGCTTGCTCGCCCAATGCGGCGATCATCGCCAGCCACTCGGCGCGCGAGGTCGGCGCATGAGCGTCGCTGGCCGCGCTGGCGACGATCGCCTCGATGCGCGCGGCCTGCCCGACGGTCAGCGGCGCGCCGGGCGCCTGCCCGCGCAGATAGTCGGACAGCAGGCGCGCATAGCCGGCGGCGACCGACGCGCCGGTCATTGCGCGCCACCCGCCGGCATCCGAAACTGGCGGAATTTCACAATCGAATGTCGGATTCCCCCAAGCGCGGAGAAGGTGATGGGCATGAGAATGTGATCCGTGAAATAGCAACCATCCGCCGTGGATGGCAACCGTTGATGAAGATGGAGCGCGTGACAACATGATCCTGTTCCCCGAATTCTATCGACGCTACGGCCCTTGGGCCATCGTCGCCGGCGCCTCGGAAGGTCTCGGCCAGGCCTATGCGCATGTGCTTGCCGAGCGCGGCCTGAACCTCGTCACCCTTGGCCGCCGCGCCGAGCCTCTGGAGCGCGATGCGGAACTGCTGCGGCGGCGGCATCGCGTCGAGGTGCGCCCCCTGGCCGTCGACCTTGCCGCACCCGATCTCGCCGAGCGCGTCGCCGCGGCAACCAGCGACCTCGACGTCGGCCTGCTGGTCTACAACGCGGCGCTGTGGATCATCGACGAGTTCGTCGCCACGCCGCTCGAAGATCACCAGCGCATGATCGACGTGAATTGCCGCGGCGTGCTGGCGCTGACCGCGACCATCGCGCCACGCCTCAAGCAGCGCGGGCGCGGCGGCATCGTGCTGATGTCCAGCATGTCCGGCTTCCAGGGTTCGGCGCTGCTGGCCACCTACGCGGCGACCAAGGCCTTCGACACCGTGCTCGCCGAGGGGCTTTGGTACGAGCTGGCGCCGCACGGCGTCGACGTGCTCGGCTGCGTTGCCGGCGCGATGGCGACGCCCGGCTTCTATCAGGTGACGCCGCCCGAAAAACAGGCGCAGGCGATGCCGATGCGGCCCGAAGCCGTGGCTCGCGGCGCGCTCGACGAACTGGAACGCCGCCGCAAGCCGACGCATCTGGCCGGCTGGGCGCCGCGCCTCGGCCACGCGCTCGGCTCATTGATGACGCGGCGCCGCCGCGCCATCTTCTTCAGCGATATGAACCGCAAGATCTATGGCGCCAGCCAGGTGAGGAGCAAGACATGAGCAACGACGAATTTCGCCGCCGCTACGGTCCCTGGGCGGTGATCGCCGGCGCCTCGGAAGGTATCGGCCAGGCTTATGCCGATCAGCTGGCGGCCAAGGGCGTCAACCTGATCACCCTGGCGCGCCGCGCCGAACTGCTCGAAGCCGATGCGCAGAAGCTGCGCGCGCAATACGGCGTCGAGGTGCGGCCGGTGTCGCTCGATCTGGCGGCGCCGGATCTCGCCGCGCGTTTCGCCGAAGCCGTCGATGGCATCGACATCGGCCTGCTGGTCTACAACGCCTGCTACTCGCACATCGGCAAGTTCCTCGACGTGCCGCTCGCCGATCACCAGCGCACGCTCGACGTGAATTGCCGCGGACCCGTCACGCTGGTCGAGCACATCGCGCCGCGCCTGATCGCGCGCGGGCGCGGCGGCATCCTGCTGATGTCGAGCATGTCGGGCTTCCAGGGTTCGGCGATGGTGGCGAGCTACGCGGCGACCAAGGCCTTCAACACCATCCTCGCCGAAAGCCTGTGGACCGAGCTGCGCCCGCTGGGCGTCGACGTGCTGGCCTGCGTGGCCGGCGCCACCTCGACGCCGGGCTTCGAGAACAGCACGCCCGACGCCAAGAAGGGCAAGGCGATGCCGATGCCCGCCGCCGCCGTGGCGCGCGAAGGTCTCGCCGCGCTGCCGCATGG
>CAZCPD010000132.1:2018-8694 GCA_964500425.1 uncultured Rhodocyclaceae bacterium | reverse complement strand
CTACAGGAGGCGTCAACCATGGCATCAATCGTCAATCGCAGTGCCGACGAACGGCGTCAAAATCAGCAATACCGCCAGATTTTCGAGAACGTCTATGAGCGAGTCGAGCCCTTCCTCGATCCATCCAACAGCTGGAGCGGGCAACCGCTCGAATTTCTTGCTTACGGAGTACTCCGCGAAAACTACCCGCAACTGAGCAACGACGAACTCAACGCATTCTTCGTGGCGACCAAGCGCGCCTTCAAGGAACGTAACTATCCGCACTGACCCTTCCAGACAGCGGACAGCGGCCCGTTCGCCGTCCCTAAACCCCTGACCAAGGCCCGCCTAGCGCGGGCCTTGGTCATATCCGGAAAAGAGATCCAGCCGATCGCTGAAGATCGCCGTCACGCCGGCCGCGAACAGCCGCTCAGCCTCATCCATGCGATTTACCGTGTAACAGGCCAGCGGCAGGCCCGCCGCACGAATCTCGGCCAGTTGCTCCGGTTGCAGGGTCGCCGCGGCACAATGCAGGAAGTGGCAATCGAGCCGGCGCAACCGATCCGGCCAGTCGCCGGGAACCTCCTCGAACAGCAAGGCGCGTGCCGGCGCACCGACGATCGAGGCATCGATGCGCGCCGCATCCAGCGCGCTTTCCGAAAACGACGAGACCAGCAGCGACACGCCTGACCTTCCCGCCTCGGCGCACTGCTGCTGATAAGCCGATAACGCCTGGGCAACGACACGGCCGGTTTCGGTTTCATGCCCTGCTGCCGGTTTGATCTCGACGTTGGCAGCCAACCCCAGCCGCCGGCAGCAGTCGAGCGCCTGAGGCAAGGTCGGCAAACGCTCGCCGGCGAAGGCGCGGTGATGACGGACGCCGGCATCGAGCGCCAGCAACCGGGCGGCCGTCATCTCCGCGACAGCCCCCTCGCCGTCGGTGGTGCGTTCCAGGGTCTCGTCATGGATCAGCAGCGGCACGCCGTCGGCGCTCAACATGACGTCGAATTCGACGGCCCGGATGCCCAGGTGCGCGGCGATGGCCATGCCGGCCAGGCTGTTTTCCGGCGCCAGCGCCCCGCCGCAACGGTGGGCGATGATGCGCGGATAGAGCCAGCAGGTTGCCGCCATGTTTCCTCCCAGTCTCAGCGCCGGCCCACCGGCTCGTCCGAGTACAGCGGCACGCTGTTGGCACGGCGCATCGCCGTATCGAGCGCCTCCTTGGCCGGCTTGATGTTGTCCCAGACCGTGGCGATTTCCTCGCCGAGAATCGCGCGCAGGCGCGCGAGGCCAAAATTGTGCTTGGCACGCGTCTTCGCCGGGCTGGCTTCGATCAGGCGCCTCGTGGCAAGGTCGACCAGCGGCAGTGGCGCACCGCTCGCCTTCATCGAGTTCAGCGCGCCCGGCGTCATCGGCAGGAAGCCTGTGCCGCGCAGCCACTGGGCCTGCACATCGGGGCGCATCATGAAGCGGGCAAAGCGGGCAATGGCCTGATATTCCTCCTTCTTGCGGCCAGCCAACGCCCAGAGGCCCATGCCGCCGGGCAGGATCCTTTCCTGCTTGGCGCCGTACATGTCGTCATAGAAGGGCATCTGCGACATCCCGACCATCAGCCCGGCGCGCAAAGCCTCCCGGTACAGGGAGGATTCGCCGGTGATCATGCTGCACTCGCCGGAGAGGAACCTGCGATCGGCTTCGGTACCGGGACCGAAGTAGTGAAAGTAATGCGCCTTGTACCAGCTCGACAGCAGCGCGAGATGCTTGATGTCCACCATGCTGTTGAGACGAATCCGCGACGCCCCCCCCTTCTCGGCCATCGCGAGCGGCTCGCCATGCTGCGCCGATACGTTTTCCAGATGAACCCAGGCGAAGCGCGAGGTGGTCAGCGGACATTTGTCGCCGGCGTCGTAAAGGCTACCGGCGCGCGTCTGCACTTCAAACCAGGTTTTCGGCGCCGCGTCGGGGTCAAGCCCCACCTTGCGGAAGGCCTCCTTGTTCCACATCAGCACCGGCAGCGAGAGGCCCAGCGGCAGCGCCTGGATGCGTCCGGCATTGTCGTCGACGGCATCGGCGATCAGTGGAAAGAACTGCTTCGCCTCGATCTTCTCGCCGGCGAGCCCCATCACCTGATGGAGCGGCTTGAAACGCGGCATCCCCTGGAAAAACAGCATGCTGTCGTCGGGCTCCAGCAGGGCCATGGACGGCAGATGCTCACGTTCGCTTTCGTCGAGGCCGTGCACATCCTGCAGGACGACGCGCACCTTGCCGCGCTGCTCGTTGTTGAAGCCCAGCACCAGCGTCGCCAGGACGTCCTGCGCCTCGCCGGCGAGCATGTGACGCAGAACGACATCCTGGCGCCCCAGGCTCATCGTTTCCGTCATTCCCGGCCTGGCGGCATGCGCCGGCGCGAGCGACGCCAACAACGCGCCGATCATGGGGAGTACCAAACCGAACCGCCGCATGCGAGTTCCTCCAGCGCCTGAACCGACAAAGTCCGATTATGCCACCGCGCCCGGTCCGGACGGACCTTGTGCGATATATACAAAAGTGATATTTTAGGTCTGAAAATTTGGTTTGTTACCTATTCGTACTAACCGCACCGATCGTACCAACCGCACCCTTCCGTACTCACCGCACGCACCCCGCTTGACGATGCGCATAGTCTGCCTCGGTGGCGGCCCGGCTGGTCTGTATTTCTCGATTCTGATGAAACAGGCCAATCCGTCGCACCAGATCACCCTCTACGAACGCAACAAGCCCGACGACACGTTCGGCTGGGGCGTGGTGTTTTCCGACGCCACGCTCGACGTGTTCGCCGCCGCCGATCCGCTCAGCCATGCTGAAATCGCGCGCGGCATGCGCCACTGGGACGACTGCGCCATCCACTTCAAGGGGCGCCGCATCGTCTCCGGCGGCCATGGCTACTGCGGCATCGGTCGCCACCGGCTGCTCGACATCCTGCAACGGCGCGCCAGGGATCTCGGCGTCCGCCTGATCTTCGAAGCCGACGTCGATGTCGGCGACGAATCGGCGCCGCCCGAGCTTGCCGATGCCGATCTGATCGTCGCGGCGGACGGCGTGAACAGCCAGACCCGTGGCCGCTACGCCGAGCAATTCAAGCCGGACATCGAGCTGCGCAAATGTCGCTACATCTGGCTCGGCAGCCGTCTGAAGCTGGACGCATTCACCTTCATCACCGAGCCGAGCGAATGGGGCTGGTTCCAGGTGCATGCCTACCCGTTCGACGCCGACACCAGCACCTTCATCGTCGAATGTCGCGAAGAAACCTGGCGCTCCGCGGGCCTCGACAAGCTCGACCCGGCCGGCTCCGTCGCCTTCTGCGAGAAACTGTTCGCCAGACACCTGCAAGGCAGCCCGCTGCTCTGCAACGCCCAGCATCAGCGCGGCAGCGCCTGGCTCAACTTCAATCGCGTGTCCTGCGAGAAATGGCATTACCGCAATGTCGTGCTGCTCGGCGACGCCGCGCATACCGCGCATTTTTCGATCGGCTCGGGCACCAAGCTGGCGATGGAGGATGCCATCGCCCTGAGCCGCACCCTGAACGCCGACCCCGGCCGCAAGGCGGGCAATCTCGAACGCGCCCTGCAGCGCTACCAGACGGAACGCAGCCGCGAAGTGCTGCGGCTGCAAAGCGCGGCGCGCAACCGCATGGAGTGGTTCGAAAACCTCGCCCGCTACACCCACCTGGAACCCGAACAGTTCGCCTATTCCCTGCTCACCGGCAGCCAACGCCTTGGCCACGAGAACCTGCGCCTGCGCGACCCCGCCTACATCGACGGCGTCGAAACCTGGCTGGCGGCGCAAAGCTGCGCCGTCAAGCACGCCGGCCAGCACCTGCCGCCGATGTTCACCCCCTTCCGCCTGCGCGGGCTGACGTTGAAGAACCGCGTGGTCGTCTCGCCGATGGCCATGTATTCCTGCCGCGACGGCCTGCCCGGCGACTTTCATCTCGTGCATCTCGGCAGCCGCGCACTCGGCGGCGCCGGGCTGGTGATGACCGAGATGACGGCCATCTCCCCGCAGGCCCGCATCACGCCTGGCTGTGCGGGCATCTGGGATGCCCGCCAGATGGCGGCCTGGCAGCGCATCGTCGATTTCGTGCATCAAACG
This sequence comes from uncultured Rhodocyclaceae bacterium, assembly GCA_964500425.1. Lineage (GTDB taxonomy): Bacteria > Pseudomonadota > Gammaproteobacteria > Burkholderiales > Rhodocyclaceae > Sterolibacterium. Next base: position 4,584 of record CAZCPD010000132.1, on the reverse strand, counting down.
CCCGATGCCAGGATCGGCCTGCAGCTCGGTCATGCCGGGCCGAAAGGTTCCACCCAGCTCGGCTGGCAGCAGATGGACGAGCCGCTCGACAGCGGCAACTGGCCGCTGCTGGCGGCGTCCGCCATCGCCTACGGCCCGCACAACCAGACACCGCGCGCCATGACCCGCGAGGACATGGACGAAGTGCGCGACGCCTTCGTCGCCGCCACGCGGCGCGCCGCCAGAGCGGGCTTCGACCTGCTCGAACTGCATTGCGCCCACGGCTATCTGCTGTCGAGCTTCATCAGTCCCCTGACCAACCGCCGCGGCGACGAATACGGCGGCAGCCTGGAAAACCGCCTGCGTTACCCGCTCGAAGTCTGCCGCGCCATGCGCATCGAGTGGCCGGCCGAACGACCGCTAGCGGTGCGCATCTCGGCGCACGACTGGGCGCCGGGCGGCACCACCGCCGACGACGCCGTCGCCATCGCGCGCATGTTCCGCGCTGCCGGCGCCGACCTGATCGACGTTTCATCGGGCCAGACGACGCGCGCCGCGCAGCCGGTGTATGGCCGCATGTACCAGACGCCGTTCGCCGACCGCATCCGCAACGAGGTGCGCATGGCGACGATGGCCGTCGGCAACATCCACGAAGCCGACCACGTCAACACCATCATCGCCGCCGGCCGCGCCGATCTGTGCGCCATCGGCCGCCCTCACCTCGCCGACCCGGCCTGGACCCTGCATGCCGCCGCGCAGCAAGGCTATCGCGATATCGCCTGGCCGCCACAATACCTGAACGGCCAGGCACAGCTCGAACGCAACCTGGAACGAGCCCATCAGGACGCGCAAACCTCGCCTTCGCGCACCGCGGAACCGCAACCACGCTAGCCCCTTACCTGTTTCACGAGCCATCACCATGAGCAAACACACCGACAGCGAAACCCGCGCCCACAGCGAACATGCCGACGCACTACGCCTTTGGCTGCGCCTGCTGGCCTGCACCAATCTCATCGAATCCAGCGTCAGAAGCCGGCTGCGTCAGGACTTCGACATCACCCTGCCACGCTTCGACCTGATGGCGCAGCTCGAACGCGTCCCCGAGGGGATGAAGATGGGCGAGCTGTCCAGGCGCATGATGGTCACCGGCGGCAATGTCACCGGCATCACCGACCAGCTCGTCGAGGAAGGCCTGGTCAAGCGCATGGACAATCCGGAAGACCGCCGCGCCTACATCATCAATCTGACGCCGAAAGGCCGCAAGGTATTCGGCGAGATGGCCGCCGCCCACGAGACATGGATCGTCGAGCTGTTCGGCGGTCTCGGCGCGAACCAGCGCGACCATCTCTACGAACTGCTGGCGAAGCTGAAGACCCATGTGACGGAGATCACCGTCGACGCCGACAAGGACGAAGAGCCGCCGAAGCCGGCAGCCGCGAAGAAGAAGGGCAGGAAATAGCCATGCCTGCGGCTTCACGCGCCGCGACCCTTGCGCCGCAAAATTTCCTTTGGCACATCGATGCAGAAAACGGCGTCGCGACGCTGACCCTGAATCGCCCGGAGAAAAAGAACCCGCTGACCTTCGCCGCCTACGCCGAACTGCGCGACCTGTTCGGCGCCCTCGCCGCGGCGCATGACATCAAGGCGGTGGTGGTGACCGGCGCCGCCGGCAACTTCTGCTCGGGCGGCGACGTGCACGAAATCATCGGCCCGCTGACCGAGATGGCAATGCCGCAACTACTCGAATTCACGCGTCTCACCGGCGCGCTGGTGAAGGCCATGCGCGCCTGTCCGCAACCCGTCATCGCCGCCGTCGATGGTGTCTGCGCCGGCGCCGGCGCGATGATCGCCCTGGCCGCCGACATGCGCCTGGGCACGGCGCGCAGCCGCACCGCCTTCCTGTTCACCCGTGTCGGCCTGGCCGGCAGCGACATGGGCGCCTGCGCCCTGTTGCCGCGCGCCATCGGCCAGGGCCGCGCCAGCGAACTGCTCTATACCGGCCGCACCCTGGGTGGCGAGGAAGGCGAGCGCTGGGGCTACTTCAACCGCCTCTGCGCCCCCGAGGAACTGCTCGACGCAGCACAGACGCTGGCGCGCGAGCTCGCCAGCGGCCCGACCTTCGCCCACGCCACGACCAAGCGCATGCTGCACCGCGAATGGAGCATGAGTCTCGACGATGCCATCGACGCCGAGGCCGATGCCCAGGCGATCTGCATGCAGACCGAGGACTTCCGGCGCGCCTACCGCGCCTTCGTCGCGAAGGAAAAGCCGCGATTCGAAGGCAACTGATCCCGTAGGTCGGGTCAGCCCACAGGGCGCAACCCGGCTCCTCCGCCCAATTTATCCAATGAGCATTCACGCCGACACCCTCGCCTGGCCCTTCTTCGCCGACAGCCACCGCTTACTGGCGCAAGCCGCCGCGGCCTGGGCCGCAACCCATCTCGATGACGGCGCCCAACCGCCGGCCGATGTCGACGCCGCCTGCCGCGCATTGGTAAAGCAGCTCGGCGCGGCCGGCTGGCTGCGCCATTGCATACCGGCGAGCGACGGCGCTGACACCAACGCAGGCGCGAACGCCGCGCTCGCC
>CAZCPD010000132.1:0-1918 GCA_964500425.1 uncultured Rhodocyclaceae bacterium | reverse complement strand
CCAGCGGAGAGGCGATTGCCGCCTTCGCCCTCTCGGAGCGCGACGCGGGTTCCGACGTCGCCGCCCTCGCCTGTCGCGCCACGCGCCTGGAGGACGGCAGATGGCGACTCGACGGCGAGAAGACCTGGATTTCCAACGGCGGCATCGCCGACTTCTACGTCGTCTTCGCGCGCAGCGGCGAGCCCGTGGAGCGCAGCAGCGACGGCATTTCAGCGTTCATCGTCGACGCGGCGAGCGCCGGTCTCGAAGTCGCCGAGCGCATCACGACGCTCTCGCCGCATCCACTGGCGCGCCTGCGCTTCGCCGACTGTCGCGTTTCGGCCGATCAACTGATCGACCAGCACGGGGAAGGCTTCCGCATCGCCATGGCGACGCTCGACCTGTTCCGCACATCGGTCGCCGCCGCCGCGCTCGGCTTCGCGCGCCGCGCCTGCGACGCAGCGCTGCACCACGTCCAGGCACGGCGGATGTTCGGCCGAAAGCTCGCCGACATGCAGATGACACAGGCGAAGATCGCCGAAATGGTCACCGCCATCGATGCCGCGGCCCTGCTCGTCTACCGGGCCGCCTGGCAGCGCGATCAGGGACGCGCCACGACGCGCGAGGCGGCGATGGCCAAGCTGTTCGCGACCGAGCAGGCCCAATTCGTCGTCGACGCCGCCGTGCAGATGTTCGGTGGGCGCGGCGTCACCCAGGGGGAAATCGTCGAGGCGCTCTACCGCGACATCCGCGCGCTACGCATCTACGAGGGGGCCAGCGAGGTACAGAAGCTCGTCATCGCGCGCCAGACGCTGGGTGCAATCAGGGAATAATGCGCGAATCTGCCGTAGAATCCTCCGTCATGCCATCGGTTCCGCCATGATTTCGGGGATATTCATGCCTGTTCGTCGGAAATTGCTCGCGTTGTTCCTGCTGACCGCCTCCTTTCTGCTGAGCGGCTGCGACCCCTTCGGCCTCGACGAACAAGCCAAGGCGGCGGCCGCCAAGGACGCCGAAGGCCGCGCCGTCGGCAGCGCCTGTCGACATTCGGGGCGATCCCTCGAAGACTGCTACATGCTCAACCCGAAAGCGCTGAAGGCCGCCGTCTTCGCCGGCTGGCGCGACATGGACACCTACATGCGCGAAAACAAGATCGAGGTCGTGCCGCCACCCGACTATCGCGCCAAGCCACCTGAAGCCAAGCCCGGGGAAGCGACGCCGCCAGAAGACAAGGCTGCGGACGGCAAGCAAAACGAGGCCAAGCCTGCCGCCAAAGGCACCAAGTCGTAGGGTCGCCCTTAGCGGCCTGTCAGGGCAATCGCATATAGCCTCGCCTCTTCCCAACCCCTCTTCCCAACCCCTCTTCCCCACTTCGCGGGGGAGAGTGGCTCCGTATGCGATCGCCCTGAGCCCCTTGTTGACATGGGTAATTTTGCATCCCGCTTGAGTTATAATCAGACGATCGTCGCCCTGCCGGTTGGCGACCGGATATGCGCCGGGAACACTCTCCCGTCGCGACCAACCACCCGAACCATCTTTCGCTGCCTGAACCGGTACTCCACCTCACCCGTGGATGCAGGCCGAATCAGGAGCCATCATTGAAATTTGAAGACCTCGGGCTGATGCCCGAATTGCTGCAAGCCGTTGCCGACACCGGCTACACTGCCCCGACGCCCATTCAGGCTCAGGCCATTCCCGTCATTCTGCAAGGCAAGGACATCCTTGGCGGCGCCCAGACCGGGACCGGCAAGACCGCCGGCTTCACGCTGCCGATGCTGCAGCGCCTGGCCCGTCACGCCAACACTTCCTCGTCGCCCGCCCGCCATCCGGCGCGCGCCCTGATCCTCGCGCCGACGCGCGAACTGGCGATGCAGGTGCATGAAAGCGTTGTCACCTACAGCAAGCACATGCCCTTGCGCTCGGTCTGCATCTACGGCGG
>CAZCPD010000131.1:0-8737 GCA_964500425.1 uncultured Rhodocyclaceae bacterium | reverse complement strand
CGGATCTGGTGGCCCCAGCCGACGTCGGTCTTGCCGGCTTCGAGCTTGTCGGCCTCGGCCTGGCGCTTGCGCAGTTCGAGTTCGTAGAGGCGCGACTTCAGCATCGCCATCGCCTCGGCGCGGTTGCGGTGCTGCGAGCGGTCGTTCTGGCACTGCACGACGATGCCGGTCGGCACGTGGGTGATGCGGATCGCCGAGTCGGTCTTGTTGATGTGCTGGCCGCCCGCGCCGGAGGCGCGGAAGGTGTCGGTGCGCAGGTCGGCGGGATTGATCTCGACCTCGATCGAGTCGTCGATCTCGGGATAGACGTAGAGGCTGGCGAAGCTGGTGTGGCGTCCGCCCGAGGAGTCAAAGGGCGACTTGCGCACCAGGCGGTGCACGCCGGTTTCGGTGCGCAGGAAGCCGTAGGCATAGTCGCCCTCGACCTTGATCGAGGCGCTGCGGATGCCGGCCACGTCGCCCGGCGTATCCTCGAGCAGTTCCGTCTTGAAGCCCTTGCGTTCGCAATAGCGCAGGTACTGGCGCAGCAGCATGCTGGCCCAGTCGCAGGCTTCGGTGCCGCCGGCGCCGGCCTGGATGTCGATGAAGCAGTTGTTGGGGTCGAGCGGGTTGGCGAACATGCGGCGGAATTCGAGTCCGGCCACCACCTTCTCCATACCTTCGATATCGCCGACGACGCTGTTCAGCGTGTCTTCGTCATCCTCGCTGCGGGCGAGTTCGAACAGGTCATTGGCGTCGGCGAGCTGCTGGGTGAGATCGCGCAACGTCAGGACGACATCCTCAAGGGATTTCTTTTCCTTGCCGAGCGCCTGGGCGCGGGCGGCGTCGTCCCAGACCTTGGGGTCTTCGAGGGCCTGGTTCAGTTCTTCGAGCTTCTCTGCCTTGGCAGCGTAGTCAAAGATACCTCCGGAGTTCGTCGCCGCGGCTGGCGAGGCCGGCGAGGTGGTTGGCGATGGCGTTGAGTCGTTCGGCTTCCATGATCTGTTTTATTCCGGCTTGGGCAAACGGGAATTATACCTTGCCGGCGTTGCCTGACCTTCATGGGGCGGTAGAATCGCCGGCTGACTTATCGTGTTCCTTCAGCAAGAGGACTCCCTGATGCAAGTACATGCGCTGGATAAACCGTATCGACCGGTACCGATCAAGATCATCAATGCCGTCGGACGCATGCTGGAGCGGCTTAACGTCGAGCCGGTGACGCTGCATAAAGAGGCGCTGCTGGCCAAGGCCGTCAAGCGTGCCGGCTGCGGCGATTTCGGCGATAGGGGTTTTCATGAAGGACTCGACCGTCTGCTGGCGTCGCTGGAGAATGAAGCCGAACTGACGCTGCTGGGCCGCCTGATGGCGCAAGGGGAAATTGTCGGCCGTCTGGCAACCCGTCTCAGGCTGATCGATTGGCGCAAGAAGCACCCGGAGCTTGCCGAGCAGGAAATTCGCCAGCCGTTGTTCATCGTCGGACTTCCGCGCACCGGCACCACGATACTGCACGCGCTGCTCGACGTTGATCCGGCCAATCGCTCGCCGCTGTTCTGGGAGGTCGAGCATCCGGTGCCGCCGCCGACGCCGGCAACCTGGGATAACGATCCGCATATCGCCGAGGTCGAAAGGAGCCTCGCCCAGTTCAACAAGATTTGTCCGGGGATTCAGGCAGTGCACGTCATGGAGGCGCGGCTGCAGCAGGAATGCGTAGCGATCCTGGCGATGGACATGATGGCCGAACAGTTCTACACCATGTTCAATGTGCCGAGCTACGCCCACTGGTTGATCGACCAGCCGAAGGATTTCAGCCTGCAGTTCCACAAGCAGACCCTTCAGCATTTGCAGTCGGGCGGTGTCGTCGGCGAGCGCTGGCTGCTGAAGTCACCCTGTCACCTGCATCTGATCCGCAAGCTGCTGGAGGTTTACCCGGACGCGAATGTCATCCATACGCACCGCGATCCGATCGCGGTATGCACCTCGATCAGTAGCATGACGGCGATGCTGCGCGGTACCGCTTCGGATGTGGTCGATCTGAAACTGATCGGCCGGCAGCAGGTCGATTTGTGGAGCGAGATGCTCGCGCGCGCTGTGGCGCAGCGCAGGCAGCTCGCGAAGGAGGGCCGTGGCAAGCAGTTCTTCGACCTGCAGATGCGTGAAACGGTTGCCGACCCGATCGGCGCGGTCGAGCGCATCTACGATCAATTCGGCTACGAGCTGAAGCCGGCCGTCAAGGTGAAGATGGAAGAATTCATGAAGAACAACCCGCGCGACAAGCACGGCTCGCACACCTACCGTCCAGAGGATTTTGGCATAGAGCCGACGCGCGATCGGGCGCGCTTCGCGGAATACTGCGAGTATTTCGGGGTCGAGAAATTGAGCGGCGCCAGCGAGTGACATCACGATAGAAACAGGAGACAAGACATGACCCGCACCATCAAGATCATTTCCGTGGAAGACGCGGCCAGTCCGGCGGGGTGCGGAAGTGGCGAGGGTCAGTCGCAGCATAAGAAGCTGGCGGCTGGCATTGATACGGACATCTTCGAGGCCGACAGCCTTGAGGCTGGCGGTGAACGTTTCTGGGAGGCGTTCTGGAAGACCCAGCATGTCTATGGCGGTGTGCACGAGGGCCAGAGTCTTGGGAGCATCTTCGCCAGTCTTGACGACGCCGTGTTCGGCAAGCTGCGCGAGGACATCGAGCGCATCCGCGTCGATCACGCGGGGATGGCCGATGCTGAGAGGGATGATGTGTTCGGCATGGTGATGTTCCTGCTCGGCATGGAGCGCGGCGACGTGGCCTATAACCCTCTCGAACACGAAGGCTACGAGAGGGCGATGGCGCGTTTCGCCGCAGCGGTCGGCGATGAGGCGCGACGTCGAGGAGGCTGCTGACCTTTCGTATCCAGATGGACTCGTCTCTTACCGAGGATGACCGGTTTTATCGCGCTCTGTTCGAGCATATGCTCAACGGGTTCGTTTATTGCCGCATGGCGTTTGAGAATGGCCGGCCGGTTGATTTCGTTCATCTGAAAGTCAATAAGACATTCGGCGAGATCACCGGGATGTCGAATGTCGTCGGACGTCGCTGCAGTGAGGTCATTCCCGATATTCGCAAGTCCGACCCCGTGCTTTTCGAGACCTTTGGGCGGGTTGCGCTGACCGGCAATCCTGAGCGGTTCGAGCACTATGTGGAGGCCGCGCAAGGGTGGTTTTCGATAGCGGCCTACAGCCCGCGGAGCGAGCATTTCGTCGCCGTGTTCGAAGAAATCACCGCGCGCAAGCAAGCCGAATTGGCGCTCAGGTCCAGCGAGGCAAGCCTGCGCACCGCGCTGGAATATTCGCCGAATCCGGTGTTCATTGTCGAAAGGGGCGGGCGGTTTACCTTCGCCAATCGGCAGGCGGAAGTGCTGCTGGGTTATACGCGGGACGAGATCGTCCGGATGGGAATTCCCGCGATGGTGCATCCCGATCAGGTTGCGCACGCGATGGCTGCGTTTCAGCTGAATCTTTCAGGACGTGATCAGTTCATCGAGACGACGCTGTTGCGCAAGGATGGCGTTTCCGTCATCGCCGAGGTCAATGGGATTCTGCTGCCCGGAGGGGAGGTTCTGGCCGAGGTTCGCGACATCACCGAAATGCGTCTTACGGAGGAGCGGCTGCGCTCCAGTGAAAGAAGCTTCAGGGCTGTTTTCGAGCGCTCGCCGATTGGCATCGCGATCAGCGGCGTCGACCAGCGTTTCAGGCTGGCGAATCCGGCGATGTGTGATTTGCTTGGCTATGGCGAGGATGAGTTGCTCGGAATGCAGATTGCGGACATCACGCATCCGGATGACCTCGCAGCGAGTCTCGACGAAGTCGCCAGAATGGCGGCTGGAGATACCGAGCACTTTTCCACGGTTAGTCGCTATGTCCGGAAGAATGGAGGAATTCTTTGGGTCTCCCTGAATGTCGTGGTCATGAAAGGCGAGAGAAAAGATGAAATTCAGGTCATCTTGTTGATGGAGGATATTACCGCCAGGCGTGAACTGGAGCAGGAACGCCTGAAGTTTGCCCATCAGCAAAAGGAGACGCTCGTCAGGGAAGTGCATCATCGAATCAAGAACAATCTGCAGAGTGTTGCCGGTTTGCTCCAGCGTGAGTTGGGCCGATTTGTCGATCTCGATCCTCGATTGGCAACGGCGATCGGTCAGGTCAATGCGGTTGCAATGGTTCATGGTTTGCAGAGCGCCGGTGAAGATGAAGCCATTCGTTTGCGCGATAGCGTCGAGAATATTTGCCGGACGATCTCGGGGATCACCCAGCAGCCGGTGATATTTCGTGTGTCCGGAGAAGCTTCGATGGCGTCTGCCGTGGAGTTGCAGGGCGATGAAGCGGTATCGGTGGCTTTGCTGCTCAATGAGTTGATTCTGAATGCCGTCAAGCATTCGCCCCGTGGATCGGAAGCGCCGACGGTGTCCATGCGGAGCGGCGCCTTGATCACGCATATCGTGATTCGCAATGCGGCAGCGGGGAGCACGAGCTTCGATATCGATACGGGCCATGGCCTGGGGACCGGTTTGCGTCTTGTGCGTTCGATGTTGCCGCATGAAGGCGCACGGCTGACCCATGCGGCGGATGGCGCGGGTTTCATGTTGACGAACCTGGAGCTTGCGTATCCGGTGATCGTGATGCGTGCAACTCCCGAGAAGCGGACGGGCGACGGATGACCAGATTGTTGATTGCCGAGGATGACCGGGTGGTCCTGTTTACGGTCAGCGAGGGTTTGCGCGAGGCCGGCTTCGATGTGGTCGAGGCCCGGAACGGAATCCAGGCATTGGAGTTATGCAAGAGCGAGGCGCCAGAACTGGCGATGCTCGATATCCGCATGCCCGGACTCGATGGCATTGAGCTGGCGCAGCGATTGCGTGACGAAACGACGGTTCCTTTTCTCTTCTTTTCGGCCTTTGGCGATGAGGCGTTGGTGCAGCGTGCCGTGGAGGCGGGTGCATTGGGCTATCTCGTCAAACCGTTGAGTGTCGCTGCGCTGGTGCCCATGGTTCGTACGGCACTGGCCCGGTCCAGGGAAATCGGGGGATTGAAGGATGCGTTGGCCAGCAATCGCATCATCGCAACGGCTGTCGGCATTCTGATGCGAGCGGAGAATATCGATCAGCCAAAGGCATTTGAACGCCTGCGCCGTCAGGCGCGAAGCCAGCGCCGCAAAATGGAAGATGTGGCGCAAGCCATCATCGATGGCGGTAAGCATTCGCGTCATTGAGGCGCCGAGCAGGGCAATCGCATATGGACTCCCCTCTCCCACTTGTGGGAGAGGGGTCGGGGGAGAGGGCGCTTCTATGCGCCACTGAGCGGAAAATCGCCCCCTCTCCCCAACCCCTCTCCCCCACTTCGTGAGGGAGAGGGGCTCCAAATAACGATCGCCGTGCCAATGATGAATGTGTGTGCGATTGCCCTGAGGCGCCGAGAAGACGGGGTTGTATCGAAATATTCTCGTGTTACACTGAAAACGTTACTGTACTTTCGATATAGACGGTCCTCTTGGTTCGGTTGGGGGGATCGTTGTCGGGGCCCAAAAACTGCCTCGCCTATGGACGCTGGAGCGCAAGTATTGATCTTGCGCCAGCAGGGACATGGAGCGGAGCATGGCAGGTTTTGTCGGGTTTCCGGTTCTCGCGCCGAATGCCTTTATGTGGGCATCCTCTCAGTTCGAGGGCTTGTCGTTTTTTCCTGCGTTTGCCCTTCCCCTATTCCTCGTTCCGCGGCTGGCTTGCCAGCCTATTGCGTTCGGGCATGTCGGTCCTCGACAAGCCCGAATTCGTTTGTATGTCGAAAAGCCATGCAGGCAGGTTCGTCGCATGACGATCCGCCGATGTGTCGCGGCATCACTTACTTTTGGAGGATGACATGCGTAGTCAGATATTGCTTGTGGCAGCGCTCGCCACCGTGGCAAGCGCTGGTGCTCGGGCTGAGCCAGAATATGCGTTCAGAGGTTTCGGCACCGTTGGCGTTACGCACTCGAATAATCACGACATCGATTACGTCAAGGGTCTCACGGGGTCGGGGGTGGGGAAAACCCGTTCTACCGACTTCGGCCTCGACACCATGGCCGGTCTGCAGCTGGATGCGACCCTCGCCAGCCAGTGGAGCCTCAATCTTCAGGTGCTGTCGATGCGCAATGCCGACAAGACGTTTGCACCACACGTCGAATGGGCGAATCTGAAATATGCTCACTCGCCGAATTTCAGCGTCCGTCTTGGCCGCGTCGGCTTGCCGGTGTTCATGGTTTCGGACTATCGCCTGGTCGGCTATGCGAACACCTGGGTGCGTGGCCCGGTCGAGGTGTACAGCCTGTTGCCGATTTCCAGCGGCGACGGACTGGACATGCGATACGGCTTCTCGATCGGCGATTCGATCGTCAGTCTCCAGGGCTGCTATACGAATACCGAATTCAAGATTCCGTCCGCCGGCGGTAGCGATGATGCAAAATCGAAAGGACAGCTCTCGTTGGCGGCCACGTACGAAAATGGATCGTTGCTGCTGCGGTTGGGGCACTCGCAGGCCAAGGTCGAAATGATGCCCAGTGCACTCCTGCCGCTGGTGGGAGGCCTGGAGGCCGTGGCTGCCGCGCCGATACCCGGCGTCTCGGGGGCCGCGGCAGGCTTGTTGAACGAATTCTTTGCCCGTGAAACCGACGCAAGCTTTTCTGGCATCGGCGCGACATACGACGACGGCAAATACCTCGTGCAGGCCGAATACACCCAGCGTCGCATGAAGCGGGGGATCATCCCGAACGTCGATGCCGCGTACGTTCTCGGCGGCATGCGTTTCGGCAAGCTGACGCCCTACGCGTTCCACGCGATGGACAGAACCAAGGGCCCTTACACGAATGCCAATGCGGAAACCATGGCTGCGGCAGGGATGGCGATGGGACCGGCGGGCGGAGGGATCGTCGCCCTGGGGATGGCCGGACGCGGCATCTATGCGCAGCGCGATCTTGCGCAGACCACCACGGCGTTGGGCGTTCGCTACGACTTCATGAAGAATGTGGCCCTCAAGGTTCAGTACGACCATATTCGACCGGATTCGGGAGCGGTAGGAGGAACGCAGCCAGAGAAGAGCGTGAACAGCACGAATCTTCTGACCATCAATGTCGACTTCGTGTTCTAAGGAGGCCACCATGAAAACGCTTCAATGTCTGATCGCCGCCGGGTTGGCGTTCAATGTCTCGGCCGATGCCATTGCCGAAGTCGTGGTGATCGTTCATCCGTCGAATGGCGACGCGCTGACCACTGAACAGGTGTCGAATCTGTTTCTCGGGAAAACGACGGCCTTTCCTGGTGGCAATGCGGCCACTCCGATCGAATTGCCCGAAGGTAATCCGGTGCGCGACGAGTTCCACAGCAAGGTCACGAAGAAGGACGCAGCGCAGTTGAAGGCCTACTGGGCGAAATACACATTCACGGGAAAAGGCATGCCGCCGAAGGACAAGGCGAGCGAAGCCGAAGTCAGGCAATTTGTAGCGAGCACGCCGGGAGCCGTGGGATATGTCCAGAAGTCCGCTGTGGATGGTTCTGTGAAGGTGGCCGTGTCGGCTCAGTAGAGCCGGGCGACTCCACCGCCACAAACACAAAGGCCGGAGTATTCCGGCCTTTGTGTTTGTGGCGGTGGAAGGGTCAGGCCGGCTCGAAATGATCCAGCATCAACTGCACGCTGGCGACGCCGTTGTACTCGTTGACGTCGAGGCGATAGGCAGCGCGGATGCGGTCGGGAGCACTATCTGAAAAGTTGAACTGGATCGCCTCGAAGCGCGCGCCGTTCTTGGAAAGCGTGAGCTTGAGGTGCTTGTCCTTGAGGATGCGCTGCTTCTCGACACGGAATTCGTCGGAGAAGGTCGGCGGCGGGAAGCCCTGACCCCAGATCTGGGCCTGCAGCAGGCGCGCCGATTCGAGCGACATGTGGGCTGTTGCGAGGGCGCCGTCGGTTTCCAGCGTGCGCGTCAGGTCGGCCGGGGCGATGAGCTTGCGGCAGACATCCTCGAAGGCTTCCTCAAACAGCATCAGGTCGTCTTCACGGATGGTGATGCCGGCGGCGGCGGCGTGGCCGCCGAAGCGCAGCAGCAGGTCGGGATGCTGCTTGGCGACGAGGTCGAGAGCGTCGCGCAGGTGCAGGCCGGGAATCGAGCGGCCGGACCCTTTCAGTTCGCCGTCATTGCCGCATGCCAGCACGAAGGTCGGCCGGTGCAGGCGGTCCTTGATGCGCGAGGCGAGGATACCGATGACGCCCTGGTGCCAGTCGGGGTCGAACAGGGTGATGCTGGCGCGCGCGGCGGCGCCTTCCCCTTCGGCTTCGCTTTCGTTCGCCGCGATCTCATCGAGGCGGAGCAGCGCCTCGTCCTGCATGCCGGCTTCGATGCTGCGCCGCTCGCGGTTGAGGGCATCGAGTTCCTGGGCGATGTTGAGGGCGCGCGCGCCGTCGTCCGTGACCAGGCATTCGATGCCCAAGGACATGTCGGCGAGACGTCCGGCGGCATTGAGACGCGGGCCGAGACCGAAACCGAGATCGAAGGTGGCGGCCGTTTCCGGGCGGCGGCCGGCGGCGCGGAACAGGGCGGCGATGCCCGGCTGCATCTTGCCGGCGCGCATGCGCGCGAGGCCCTGGGCGACGAGGATGCGGTTGTTGCGGTCGAGCGGAACGACGTCGGCGACCGTGCCGAGCGCGACAAGGTCGAGCAGGGCGCCGAGATTCGGCTCCGGGCGCTTGGCAA
>CAZCPD010000130.1:0-8775 GCA_964500425.1 uncultured Rhodocyclaceae bacterium | reverse complement strand
GTCGACAGCGCGCAGGCGATCTCCTTCGAAAACCTCGAGACGGTGCTGCAGAAGGCGATGGGCAGTGTGCGCAGCGTCATCGAGCACCTCTGCGAGGCCGGGGTCTGTCACTGATCCGGAAATGATCCGCGAATGATCCGCGAAGTTCTGCGCATGGGCGATCCGCGCTTGCTGAGCGTGGCGCAGCCCGTCACCGGGTTCGACACGCCGGAGCTGCGTGAGCTTCTCGCCGACATGCGCGACACCATGCGGCACCTCGACGGCGCCGGGCTTGCCTCGCCGCAGATCGGCGTGCCGCTGCGCGTCGTGATCTTCGGCTTCGACAGCAGCGAGCGTTATCCCGAGGCAGCGCCGGTACCGTACACGGTGCTCATCAACCCGCTGCTGACGCCCCTTTCCGACGAGAAGGACGACGGATGGGAGGGTTGCCTCTCCGTGCCCGGCCTGCGCGGCGTGGTCCCGCGCTGGACAAGGCTGCGCTACTCCGGTTGCGACGAGCAGGGGAGGATGTTCGAGCGCAGCGTCGAGGGCTTCCACGCACGCGTCGTTCAGCACGAGTGCGACCACCTCGACGGCATCCTCTATCCGATGCGCATCGTCGATTTCAGAAAGTTCGGGTTCGTGGATGCGCTGACGGGCGCGCCTCCGGCAGACGACTGAGGCCGCGGCTCAGAGGCTCCGAGGCTCAGAGGCTCAGGCTCAGGCTCAGTGGTCGGGCTTCTCGACGCGGGCGGCGACGCTCGGCAGCTTTTGCCTTGCGGCCGCGCCGCAATGATCCCTGGAAGTGAGGCCGCGCACGCGATGCGGCAGGATGCCGCGCGCGACGATTTCACGTTCGATGGCGTTGAAGCGTTGCTGATGCAGCGCGAGGTTCATTTCGCGGCTGCCATAGTCGTCGCTGCACGCTTCGAGAATGATCCAGTTGGCGACATCGATCCTGGTCAGCATCGCCAGCCGGTCGAGGAGGGGCTGGTTCTCGGGTTCGAGCTTCGCGCTGCCCGGAGCGAAGACCAGCATGGCCTGGCTGTCGGCCGGCGTCGCCGCACCGGCCGGTGCGAGCCAGGCCAGCACGGCGAGCGGAACGAACGCAGCGAGCAGCCTGTCACGCACGCGCACTGGCACTCCCGATCACGATGGGCAGCAAGACGGTGCGGGCTTCTGCGAGCGGGCCGCTCAGTTCGCCTTGTGCGCGAAGTCGACGCGGCGGTTTTCCTGCCAGCACTTTTCCTCCGGACAGGCTGCGCGCGGCTTTTCGGCGCCATAGCTGATCGCTTCGATGCGCGCGTCGGGCACGCCCATCATGACCAGCGCCTTGCGCACGGTTTCGGCGCGCTTCTGGCCGAGCGCCAGGTTGTATTCCCTGCTGCCGCGCTCGTCGGCGTTGCCTTCCAGGGTCACGGTGCCGTTGCCGTTCCTGTTCATGAACTCGGCATTCTGATGGACGGTGTCCCGATACTGCGGCTTCAGCGTGTGGTCGTCGAGGTCGAAGTAGACGCTGTTCTTCGTCAATTCGGCCTGGAGGCGCGCGAGGCGCTGCGCATCGGTTTCGCTGGCGACCGGTGCGCCCTGCGCGGGCATGGCGGTCGGTGTCGCGGGAACGCTTTCTGTGGCGTCGGGCCTGACGGCGCTGGTGCTGGAGCAGGCAGCGAGCGCGAAACAAAGGGCGGCGGTGGAAGCGGTGGCAAGCAGTGTTTTCATGGACGGTGTTCTCACTGAAACATGGGCGAGGTTGCCTAAAGAGGCGGGAGGCGGGCAAGATGATGATCCAGCCCGTCGGCCCCGCTACCATAGCGTCTGTTGCGTGAAGCCAGCGTCAACGCAACGTCAAGATTGCGTCAAGAAGCGGCCCCGGTCGGCGAGAAGATCAGTTGTACCGTCGTGCCCCGGGAGCGTTCGCTGTCGATGACGATCTTCCAGCCATAACGTTCGCAGATGCGCTTGACCAGCGACAGGCCGATGCCCTCGCCGGTGCTGTCCGAGCCCTTGAAATAGCGGTCGAAGACCTTGTCGATGTCCTCCCCGGGGATGCCCGGTCCGGTGTCCGCCACCGTCAGCCGGTCGGGGCCGAGGCGGATGGTCACGGTACCGGCGTCCGTGTAGGTCAGGGCATTGCGGATCAGGTTGGCGACGACGACACCGAGCAGGGTACGCTCGGCCGCGAGCCGGGGATGGGCGTCGTCGGCGACGACCAGCGTTGTCCGGGGGGCGGCGAGATAGCGATGGCTTTCGATGCTTTCGCGCACCACGTCCCAGACCTCGCAGTCCGCCTGCACGAGTTCGCGCGGGCTGTCCTCGCGCGCCATCAGCAGCAGCGACTGGGTCAGCTCGGTCATCTGGCGGGTCGCGCGGTCGATGCGGGCGAGGCGGTCGCGCTGCTTGTCGTCGAGGCGGGTGTCTGCGTCCAGCAATTCGAGGGCGCCCTGGATCACCGCCAGCGGCGTGCGCAGTTCGTGGCTGACGTCGCCCGTGAAGGCGCGCTCGCGACGGCTGAAGGCGCGCATGCGCTCCAGATAGCCATCGAAGACGCGGGCGAGCCGGCCGATTTCGTCGCCCGAGAAACCGTGCGCGACGGCGTCGGGTGCGTCGTCGAGGCTGGCCGTCGACACGCGCTGCGCCAGTTCGACGACGGGATGGACGATGCGGCTGGACAGCCACCAGCCGATCACACCGGAGAGCAATGTCATGAACATCGTGCCGGCGATCCAGTAGCGCCAGATCTGCGCCTCACTCTGCCGTTGCCCGCTTTCGTTGAACAGCATGACATAGCGCTTGCCGCCCTTGTCGGCGACGGCGATGCGGTAGGGGATGCCGTCGAGGGTGAGCTGCTTCGTGTCGACGGGCAGGTCGAGCAGCGTGAGCTGCAGGCGGTCGGCCGGCGCGGCGCGCGGGGCGTGCGCGATGACGTAGCCGCGCACGCTGACGGTGGAGGGTGGCAGGGCGGCGGGGTTGCGCGCCAGCCGCGTCATCATGTCCTCGATTTCGGCATTCAGCGTCTCGTCCATCAGGCGGATGCCCTGGGCATGGACGATGACGAACAGCCCGGCCGAGAGCAACAGGCTCACCAGCGCGCCGAAGGCGACGAAGGTCGCCGCCAGCCGGACGCGCAGGCTCACGCCCTGCCGCGCGCCGGGCTCGGCTCCGCCCATGCTACTCATCGCTGATCTGGTAGCCGATGCCGCGCAGCGTCTTGATCAGCGGCCGGTCGGCGTTCTTGTCCACGCCCTGGCGCAGGATGTGCATGTGGGCGCGCAGCGCGTCGCTGTCGGGCGGCGAGTCGCCCCAGATGCCGCGCTCCAGCTCGTCGCGCGGCAGTACGCGCGGCGAGTGACGCAACAGGGTTTCGAGGATCTTCAGCGGGATCGGCGGCAGCTCGATGACGCGTCCGCCGCGTGTCACCTTGAGGGTATTCGGGTCCAGCGTCAGGTCGCCGACCTGCAGGCGCGCCGCGCCATCGCGTACCTGCGCGCGGCGGATCAGGGCGCGCAGGCGGGCTTCCACCTCGCGCAGCGCGGCGGGCTTGACGACGTAATCGTCGGCGCCGGCTTCGAGGCCGGCGATCTTGTCGTTGAGCGAATCGCGGGCGGTGAGAATCAGGATCGGCTTCTGCTGGCCGGCTTCGCGCAGGCGGCGGCACAGCGTCATGCCGTCGAGCCCCGGCAGCATCAGGTCGAGAATGATTGCGTCATAGTCGTGGGAGGCGGCGAGGTGCAGCCCGCTGACGCCGTCGCTGGCCAGGTCCACGCTGCTGTCGCGCGCCTCGAAGAAGTCGAGCATGTTCAGCGCGAGATCGCGGTTGTCTTCGATCAGCAGCAGGTTCATGGCGTACGGATCAGGCGGGATCGACTTCATTCAAGCCGGCAGCACAGCGCGGGCACAGGCAGGCCTTGTCGATCAGCTCCGCCGGCACGCGCGCGAGCGCAGCCGGACTGATCGCGGCTTTGGTGCACCAGCACGCGACGTCGAGGCGACCGGCAGAGGCCGGCGCGCATTGATTGGCGCCGCCGCAGAGGGGGCAGAGGTGGTTGGGGAGGGGGTGAAGCATTCTTGGTGAAGTCAGGTATTCGGCGAGGTTAAGTTCAACCGCGCCAATTCTAGCTCCGCGAGGCGATGTCAGTAGGACCACATGGATACCTGTGCCCGAAGGAAATCCCCTTGGGGGGGCTCTCCGGGCAGCATCCGTTCAAAGCGTGCGCGAGTCGATGGCCCTCAGGAACTCGGTACGCAGCTGGTTCGAGGTTTCGAAATCGCCGGTGAACGCCTGGGTGACGACGCGTTCGTCGCCGCGCCGGTCTTCGCCGAGCAGCAGGCAGAGTTGTTCGGCTTCAATCACGCAGGCGGCGCCGCGCGCCTTGCCGTGGGTCATCATGGCTTCGGCGATGTCGCGCGTCATCCATTCCTGATAGGTGAAGCGGTGGCCGATGGCGTCGACGAGGCGGGCGATGCGGCCGAAGCCGTGCAGGCGTCCGCCGGGCAGGTAGGCGACGTGGGCGACGCCGCGGAAGGGCACCAGATGGTGCGGGCAGACGCCATGCACGGCGATGCCGCGTACCACGATCATGTCGCTGCGCGGGTCGGTGAAGCCTTCGCCGAGCGCTTCGGCCGGGTCCATGTCGTAGCCGCCGAGCAGGCGCTTCTGCCAGAGCTGGCGAACGCGCTCGGTGGTGCGGCCCATGTGCTTGGCGTCCGGGGCGATGCCGCAGGCGCGCAGCATGTCGGCCACTGCTCGTTCGAAGGCGGCCGGATCGAAGCTGCCCTGGCGGGGAATGCCGATGCTTGCGCCTGCCGTCGGGTGGGCGGGCGTCGGTTCGTGATCGAGAGGCTGGTCCATAAGCGACTTATCATACACATCATCGGTGCGTCGTGACCAGCAGGCATGAGCAAAGGCAGTGCCGGAGCATCAAATCCCCCGCACTCTGAGGGCGTTCGTCATTCCCGCCTTCGCGGGAATGACGGGAACAAGTCTTTCGGTTTGTACGTCTTACCCCGCTTGCTGAGCTTCGTTGCCAATCAGGCAACTTCTTGTGGGCAAACGAGTTTTGATGTTCCGGCCTTGTGACCGAAGGTGGTCGTGGCCGACATTCGGCGGGTGGCAGGGAGGCGGGCGCTATAATCGGCCATTGACCTACGCGATGCATGGATCATGACCGCTTCCGCTCCGCCACAATCCGACAGCCGCAAGGATGGTGAGGACATCGTCGGGCGCCAGACGCTCGAACTGTCGCTGCAGGGCATGCACTGCGCCAACTGCGCGGCGCGCATCGAGAAGCGGCTCAACGAGTTGCCCGGCGTCGAGGCGGTGGTCAATTTCGCCAGCGAGAAGGCGCATGTGCGTTTCGCGGCGGATCGCTGCGACGCGGCGCAGATCGTTGCGACGGTGGATGGATTGGGCTTCAAGGCGCTGCCCTCGTCGAGCGACACGCGCGCCGCGGAGCGTCAGCGCAGGCTTGATCACTACCACGCCGAGCTGCGCCAGTTCTGGCTCGCCGCAGCGCTGACCTTGCCGCTGGTGGCGCAGATGGGGGCAATGTTCAGCGGCGGCGCCGGGCACGAGGCTCACGAGTGGCTGCCGCGCTGGCTGCAACTGGTTCTGGCGACGCCGGTGCAGTTCTGGATCGGCCGCCGCTTCTATGTCGGCGCCTGGCATGCCTTGCGCGGCGGCAGCGGCAACATGGACGTGCTGGTGGCGCTCGGCACGACCATGGCGTACCTGTTCAGCCTGGTCGTCACGCTCGCCGGTCTCGATGGCCGGCATGTCTATTTTGAAGCTTCGGCGACGGTCATCACCCTGGTGCTGCTCGGCAAGATCCTCGAGGCGCGCGCCAAGGCCGGCGCCTCGGCGGCGCTCGAAGCGCTGATCGGCCTGCAGCCGAAGACCGCGCTCATCGAGCGCAACGACGCTCTTGTCGAAGTGCCGGTGGCCGGCATGATACCCGGCGACATCTTCATCGTTCGCCCCGGCGCGAGCGTGCCCGTCGATGGCGAGGTGATCGAGGGCGCTTCGACGATCGACGAGGCGATGCTGACCGGCGAGAGCCTGCCGGTGGCCAAGGCCGCCGGCGACCCTGTGTATGCCGCAACGGTGAATGGCGCGGCGCTGTTGCGCTGCCGGGCGTGCGGCGTCGGCAGTCAGACCCTGCTGGCGGGCATCATCCGCATGGTCGAGGAGGCGCAGGGCTCGAAGGCGCCGGTACAGCGGCTGGCGGACCGGGTCGCGGCGATCTTCGTGCCGGCGGTCGGCGTTGTCGCCCTGCTGACTTTCGTCGGCTGGTGGTGGCTGGCGGGCGATTTCACGCAGGCGATGATCAACGCCGTCGCCGTGCTGGTGATCGCCTGTCCCTGCGCCCTTGGCCTGGCGACGCCGACGGCGATCATGGTCGGCACTGGTCAGGGCGCCCGCGCCGGCATCCTGGTGCGCGACGCCGAGGCGCTCGAACTGGCCGAGAAGATCGTCCTCCTGGCGGTCGACAAGACCGGTACGCTGACGGAGGGCCGGCCGGTGGTGACGGATCTCGTGCCGCTCAACGGGGTCGGGACCGGCGTACTGCTGCGGGTTGCCGCCAGCCTCGAACAGGGGGCGAACCATCCGCTGGCCGCCGCGATACTCGCGCGCGCCGTGGCCGAGGGAGCGCCGGTGAGCGCGGCTGTCGTGCGGAACCTGCTCGCCGTGCCCGGCAAGGGCTTGCGCGGCGAGGTGGATGGCGAGCCCTGTCTGCTCGGTTCGCCGGCCTTTCTGGCGGAAGAGGGCGTCGTGCTGGAGGATGGCGTGCTGGCGCCGCTGCAACAGGCGGCGCGCAGCATCGTCGCCGTGGCGCGCGGCGGCCGGAGCATCGGCCTGATCGCCGTGGCCGATCCGTTGCGATCGACCACGCCCGCCGCGGTGGCGCGCCTTGGTCGGCTGGGCGTGGCGGTGACGATGCTGAGCGGCGACAATGCGCGCACGGCGGCGGCCATCGCCCGCGAGGCCGGCATCCAGCGCTATCAGGCCGAGGTGTTGCCGGGCGGCAAGGCCGAGGCGATCGCCCAACTCAAGCGCGAGGCGGCGGCGCTGAAACCCGGCGGACGCGTCGGCATGGTTGGCGACGGCATCAACGATGCGCCGGCGCTGGCGGCGGCCGATGTCGGTTTCGCCATGGGCGGCGGTACCGACGTGGCGATGAAGACGGCGGGCATCACACTGATGCGCGACGACCTGAATCACGTTGCCGCGGCCATCGAGCTGTCGCGGGCGACGCTGGCCAAGATCCGCCAGAACCTGTTCTTCGCCTTCATCTACAACGTGCTCGGCATCCCGCTTGCGGCGTTCGGCATGCTCAATCCGGTCGTCGCGGGGGCGGCGATGGCGCTGAGCTCGGTCTCGGTGGTGAGCAACTCACTGCTGCTGAGGCGCTGGAGAGCGGGCTGAAGGCGGAATCAAGCGCTTTGCACGATCTGCGTGGTTTGCGCGGTTTGCGCGGTTGCCGCGGGCATGGGGCAGCCGGTATCATGGCGGTCTCCGACTTGCCGTCGGCGCGGGTGATGGAATTGGTAGACATAGCAGACTTAAAATCTGCCGGCTTCGGCCGTACGGGTTCAAGTCCCGTCCTGCGCACCATGCAGTCGAATCCCGGCCTGACGGCCGGATTCCGAAATATTGACGCCAGCGCGTGTCGCCCGCTCCCGGATGGAGCCGGGGCGCGTGAGCGGCTCGCTGGGATGCATTGATGAATCTTTTGTCCTATCTATACCGGCAGTCGGGGTCGTTGCTGATGCTCTCGGGGCTCGCCGGGGTCGTCAGTGGTCTGAGCGGGGCGGCGCTGGTCGCCGTGATCAGCAAGGGGCTCAGCGCCGAAGCGGATGCACTGGGCAGTCTTGCCTGGGTGTTCTTCGGCCTGGCGCTACTGCATCTGGTCGCGAAATCGAGTTCGGAAATCTCCCTGCTGCGTCTGACTCAGGCGGCGATCTGCGATCTGCGCGTCGGCTTGAGCCGGAAATTGCTGGCGGCGCCGCAGAAGCGTCTGCAGGAGCTCGGCAAGCCGGGTCTGCTGGTAATCCTGACCAAGGATGTCGATAACTTCACCAATTGCTTCATGTGGGTGCCGATCGCCTTCGGCAACGTCATCATCATCCTTTCCTGCTTCGGTTACATGGCTTGGCTGTCATGGCAACTGTTCCTGCTGCTGACCCTGTTCCTGACGGTCGGCATTCTCGGTTTCCATTTCGCCGAGCGCGCGCCGCTGAAACTGCTCGGCAAGGTGCGCGAACAGATGGATACGCTGTACCAGCACTTCCGCGACCTGATCGAGGGCAGCAAGGAGCTCCAGTTGAACGCACAGCGCGGTCGCCTGTTCATCGAGAAGGTCATCGCTGCCGAGGCGTTCGATTACAAGGAGACGGTGATCATCAGCATGAAGGGCTACACCTTCGTCATCAATCTCGGCTCCATCCTGTTCTATCTGGTCATCGGCATCATGCTGTTCCTGGTGCCGCAGTGGCTGCCGCAGCCGCAGGAGGTGCTGACCACCATCACCCTGACGCTGCTGTATCTGGTGCGGCCGATCACCGAGCTGGTCGCCGCCCTGCCCGCGGTGCGCAACGCGGGCATCGCCCTGGAGCGGCTACAGCAGCTCGACAACGATCTGGCCGGGGGCGGCGAGGCGAAAGCGGATGTCCTGCCGGCCGCTCCGCGCGCGGCGGCGCCATTCGCCCTTCGGGAGGGCTGGAATCTCGAATTGCACGGCATCCGCCATCACTACCCGAGCAGCAGCGACGACAGCCAGTTCGTGCTCGGCCCGCTCG
>CAZCPD010000129.1:0-8778 GCA_964500425.1 uncultured Rhodocyclaceae bacterium | reverse complement strand
CCGGACCATCGCCGCGCATCAAAGGGCCGCAGCGAACTGACCTTCACCCCGCGCCCGGAGAAGACCTTCAACCGCGGCGCCACCGATTATTTCGTCCAGGGCCGCCAGACCGACATCGGCGCCTTCGACTCGCCCAAGTTCGCCGGCGTACCGATCGGCACGGTGCGCGCCGTCGGCGAGCGGCATTTCGATGTCGATCTCGCCGCCGACGAGGAAGAAGGCAGCCGCGAATCGATCCACAACGGCGACGGCCTCAGCTACTACAATGCCGACGGGATTCTCGCCGGCCTGCGTGTGAACCGCGCCGAGGACGAGCGTGTCTTTCCCGCCGAACCGACGCCAGGCCTCACTGTCGGCGCCACGCTCTACCGCAACCGCGACCAGGCCTTCGAGCGCCTGCTCGAAAAGAAATCCGCCGAACGCCGCATCGACGTGCGCATGATGCTCGCCCGAACCCGTGACGGCCTGCGCCTGACGCTCGAAGACGAAGACGGCCAGCGCGGCAGCGCCGAACTCGCCCAGCCGCTCGAACCCGCGCGCGACGCCGCGAAGGCGCTGGTAACGCTGCGCAGCGGCCTCGCCAAGCTCGGCGGCACGCCGTTCAGCGTGCGCGACCTGAATGACATACACATTGAGCTCGACCCGCCCTGCTTCCTGCCCGCCGCCGCCATCAACGCCCTGCGCCGCGCGGCCGTCGCCAGCCTCGAAGCCGCGCATCGCAGTGCCTGGCAGCGCCCGCCGCGCGCACGCCCGGTCGAACCGCCGGCCCAGTATCCCGAAAACGAACTCAGCTACCTCGGCAACGTCCTCAACCAGAAAGCCCGCGACTTCTACGCACGCCACGGCGTGCAGGTCATCGCCGAAGCCTACGAATCCAACCAGGAGACCGGCGAGGTCTCGCTGATGATCACCCGACACTGCCTGCGCTACAGCTTCAATCTCTGTCCCAAGCAGGTCAAGGGCATCCGCCCCGAGCCGATGACCCTCGTCAACGGCAAGGAACGCCTGACCCTGCGCTTCGACTGCAAGCCCTGCGAAATGCACGTCATCGGCAAGCTGAAGAAGCCGCGGGTGATCCAGATCCAGAAGCAGTAGGGGGCACGGCCTCCTGTAGCAGCAGCATCCTGTGGGAGCCCCATTGGGGTTTCCTTCGGTCACGGCCTCCCGGCCGCGAATGGTGGCCGTGCGCACCGAACGATTCGCGGCCAGGAGGCCGCTCCCACGAAGCCATTGGCGTACCCCCCCCCGGCGTTGGCCTGGAAAGCGCATGGATGCTTGTGACCGCAGGAAATCCCTTCAGGGACTCTCCGGCGAGGTGTGCGGAACGGATGTCCTACAGCTTGCCGAACCTGCGCCGCCCCGGCTCGACTTCCGTCAGTGCGTCGGTGAGCTGCATGGTCGCCAGCGAGCGGCGCGCGAGCTCCTGGTAGGTCTGCGTGCCGCGCGTCTTGCGGGCGATCTCCTCTTCGCCGAGATCGCGCACCACCTTGCCGGGCACGCCGGCGACCAGCACGCGCGGTGGAATGACCATGCCGGCCTTGACGAAGCTGGAGGCGGCGATGATCGCCGATTCGCCGATCTCGACTTCGTCCATGATCACCGCGTTCATGCCGACCATCACGTTGCGCCGCACGGTGCAGCCGTGCAGCACGGCGCCGTGGCCGATGTGGCCGTTCTCCTCGACCAGCGTGTCGGTGCCGGGAAAGCCGTGCATGACACAGCAGTCCTGGATGTTGCTGCCGGCCATGACGATCAGCCGGCCGAAGTCGCCGCGCAGCGAGGCGCAGGGACCGATGAAGACGCCGGAACCGACGATCACGTCGCCGATCAGTACCGCCGAGGGATGCACGAAGGCGGTCGGATCGACGACCGGGATGATGCCGTCGAAAGCGTAGACCTTGGGCTTGGGCCTGATCATCTCACTCCCCCGAGTTCCGCGGGTGTAGGTGATGTCGGCTCGGCACGATGAGGAAACGCCGGGCGACGAAGGCGCTGCTGGCCAGGCAGGCATTCCCCGCCGGGTTGGCGCCGGTGCCCTGAAAATCGGCAAAGCCGTTGGTCTGATTGACGTAGACGCCGTCGGTCAGGTTGAAGGACAGCGCCACGCCGACCCGCAAGGCGACGTCTTCCGCCGTCTGCTGGATGTTCGGATCCGTCGAATACACCGACAGCGTGACCGCGCCGTGTTCGCGGATGGTGCGTTCGACCACCGCCAGGCTCTGCATCGTGCTGGGCGTCTTGACGACATAGCTGATCGGCCCGGTGCGCTCCTCCATCCACACCGCATGTTCATCGATGGCGGCCTTGAGCAGCAGCGGCGTGCGCACGCGCGCGGCGGGAAACTGGGGATGCAGCAGCGTCACCGATTCGCGCAGTACCGTGGCATGGGCCGCGCAATGCTCGATACGCTCCTCGATCCAGGGTGACTGGATGGCGCCGAGCACCTCGATGGCATGCGCCTCGTTTTCGAGGAACTTGCCGATCGCCTGCGCCAGGCGCAAGGCGAGCTCATCGGCGCCGACCCGCCCCTCGGGCACGGCGTCGGTATTGACGCGGATGCCGCCGGCCGGAACGAACAGCGTCTGCGGCGTGGTCTTCATCTGTCCGGAGTTCAGCGACAGGGTGATCGCCAGGTTGTGCAGCATGCCCTCGTAGTCGTCGGTGGAGTCGATGACGATGCAGTTCACGCCGCCCGTCTCGACATACACCTCGGCCTGGCGCGCGTTCTGCGCCAGCCACTCGCCAAACAGGCGATTGCCGGTGTAATCGATGATGCGGATATCGGGATTCAGGGCGACTTCGCGGCTGATCAGGGCATCCGGCTCGTCGACCAGCAGGCAGATCAGGTTGGGATCGAAGCCAGCCTCCTTGAACGTCTTGCGCGCCAGGGCGACGCTGATCGCCAGCGGCAGGACGGCCTGCGGATGAGCCTTGACGATGACCGGATTGCCGGTCGCCAGGCTGGCGAAGATGCCTGGGTAGGCATGCCAGGTCGGAAAGGTCGAACAGGCGATCACCAACGCCACGCCGCGCGGCACGATGCGGAAGGTCTTCTCCATGTGGATCGGCTGGTGCTGCCCCTGCATTCTTTTCCACAAGACGAATTCCGGCACCTGCTTCATCTCGCGGTAGGCCATGGCGACCGCTTCGAGCCCGCGATCCTGCGCATGCGGTCCGCCCGACTGAAACGCGGTGATCAGCGACTGGCCGGTGGTGTGCATCACGGCATGGGCGATTTCCATGCTGGCATCGTTGAGACGGGCAAGAATTTCGACGCAGACGCCGGCGCGCGTATCCGGCCCGGCCTTGACCCACGCGGGCATCGCCGCCTTGCCGGCGGCGATCAGGGCATCGGGACTGCAGAGCGGATAGCTGACCTCGAGTTCCAGTCCGTAGGGCGAGATTTCCGCCCCGCCGCGCTTGATGACGCCCGGCTGGTCGAGATAGAACTGGGCATTGAGAAAGGCCTCGAACGCCTGGCGGCCGGCCTCGATGGCGCCGTCGCCGTAGACGTGGGCATTTTCCGAATATGGGCTCCAGTAGCCGCGATTCTGGATGGCGACCAGCGCCTGCTCAAGCATGGCCTGATGTTTTTCGTACATCGGATGAAACAGCGAGTTATTCACGATCCACGCTCCACGTCCCAATCTCCAAGCTCCACGTCCCACGTTACCCGTTATCAATTTCACATTTCGGGTTCCGACTGCGCATGCCAGTGCAATCGCATTTGGAAAATGCCCCTCTCCCCCAACGCTTTTTTGGGGGGGAGAGGGTTGGGGAGAGGGGGCAGTTATTCTGCCGAAAACGCATTTTCCCTCTCCCCCAGCCCCTCTCACGCTTGTGGGAGAGGGGAGAAATGCAGTTCATGCGATTGCCCGGCTGCGCATGCCAGCCGGGAAACCAGCTCGATCGCAATAATGTATCCTACTCCGTCTCAAGGGAGCGACAGATGATGAATCCATCCGAGAATTTGGCCACGCTCGCCGGCGGCTGTTTCTGGTGCCTGGAAGCCGTCTTCGTGCGCCTGCGCGGCGTCGAGGCGGTCCAATCCGGCTATTGCGGCGGCCGCACGAGCAACCCGACCTACCGGGAAGTCTGCGCCGGCGACAGCGGCCACGCCGAAGCGGTGCAAATCCGCTTCGACCCCGGGATCATCGGCTACCGCGAACTGCTCGAAGTGTTCTTCGCCATTCACGATCCGACCACCCGCGACCGCCAGGGCCATGATGTCGGCAGCCAGTACCGCTCGGCGATCTTCACGCACAGCGACGAGCAGGCGCGCATCGCCCGCGAGAGCATCGACGCGCTGGATGCCGCACGGGTCTTCCCCGCGCCCCTGGTCACGGAAGTGACGCCGGCCGGCGTCTTCCATCCGGCCGAGGACTATCACCAGGACTATTTTGCCAACAACCCGCGCCAGGCCTACTGCCAGGCGGTCGTCGCGCCGAAGGTGACGAAATTCGCCGAGGCCTTCGCCCACCACTTGAAATGACGGGCTATTGCAACACCGAGGTCACGTCTTCCTTGAGTTCATCGAAGTCGCCGGCGTTGAGGCCCAGGTAATCCAGCACCACGTCCGAGACCGCATTCCACTGCAGATTGTCGCGCATGCGCAGGCCGGTGTCGTTCAGATACTCGGCCAGGAAATTGATGGCGACGAGCGTGCGCACGCCGGGCGCGGCAGTGTCGCCATCCGAGAAAACCTCGACGTCGTGATGGCGCAGGATGGCCTCCGCCAGCTGATCCGGCAGCCCCCAGGTCTTGGCCACCATGTAGCCGACCACAGCATGGTTGGTGCCATGCAGCTCCTCCTCGACGACCGTCATCGGCCGCGAATCGCCGGCGGCCGCCTTCAGCGTGTCCTTGTAGTTGTCGAAACGCTGCATCAGCAAGGGAATGCCGCACTCGCGAAACAGGCCCAGCGTATACGCCTCGTCGCGCGGCGCCTTGGGCAGCCTCGTGGCGACGAAGGCCGCGATCTTCGCCACCTTTTCCGAACTGTCCCAGAAACGCTCCAGCGACATGCCGGCGCCGCCTGCGATCGTCGACTTCAGCAACAGGCCGGTGACAATGCTCTTGACGTTCTGGATGCCCAGCAGCTGCACTGCCGTGGGCACCGAACCGACCTTCGAGCGCAGCCCGAAGTACGGTGAGTTGATCACCTTCAGGATCGCCGCCGACAGGCCGACATCGGTGGCAATGCGCGCGGCCAGCTTGTTGGTGTCCGGGCTGAATTTCTGCAGCTCGGCGCTGATCTCGTTCAACAGCGTCGGACGCGGCGGAATGCTGACCCCCTTGAGGGTTTTCTGCGCTTCTTCGAGGCTGATTTCTGCTGACATACATGACCCTTTTCAACCGTTTGCCCTGGGTTTTGGCTTCGCCGTGAAACGAGTGCTAGCTTAGCATCAACCGCCATTCCCGACGGAGCACGCCTCATCATGGCCCGGGCAGGCTACAATTTGGCTCTTGCCCGCAAGAGAGCCTTCATGAACAGATTGCGCATCGCCATCGCTCAAATCAACTGCGTCGTCGGCGACATCAAAGGCAATGCCGAGCGCATCCTCGCCGCTGCCGCCAGCGCCCGGGATCTGGGCGCCGATCTGCTGCTGACGCCGGAACTCGCGCTGTGCGGCTATCCGCCCGAGGACTTGCTGCTGCGCCCGGACTTTTACCGCTCCGCGACACGGGAATTGCAGCAGCTCGCCGCGCGCGCCGCCGAGCTGGCGCCCGATCTCGCCCTGCTCGTCGGCCATCCCGAGGAAACACGCGGCAAGCGTTTCAATGCCGCCTCGCTGCTGCGCGACGGCATCGTCGCCGCTACCTACCACAAGCACCGCCTGCCGAACTACGAAGTCTTCGACGAAGAACGTTACTTCGAACCCGGCAGCGCACCCTGCGTGCTGACACTCAACGGCGTGCGCTGCGGCGTGAATATCTGCGCCGATGTCTGGGAAGCCGGCGCCGCCGACGCTGCCCATGCCGCCGGCGCCGAGCTGCTGCTGGCGCTGAACGCCTCGCCCTTCCACCTCAACAAGCAGGCGCGTCGCTACCAGGTGCTGCGCGAGCGCATCGCCGCCACCGGCATGCCGGTCATCTACGCCAACATGGTCGGCGGACAGGACGAGCTGGTGTTCGACGGCGCGTCCTTCGCCCTCGACGAACAGGGCGAACTGACGCACCAGCTGCCCGCCTTCGCGGAGTCGATCGACATCGTCGAATATGCCGATGGCCGGCTGCTGCCCGGCACCGTGACGCCGCCGCAGTCGATCGAGGCAGAGGCCTATGCGGCCCTCAAGCTCGGCGTACGCGACTACCTCGGCAAGAACGGCTTCCCCGGCGCCATCATCGGCCTCTCGGGCGGCGTCGATTCGGCGCTGACGCTGGCGATCGCCGTCGACGCGCTCGGCGCCGACAAGGTGCGCGCGGTGATGATGCCCTCGCCCTACACCGCGCAGATGAGCCTCGACGACTCGCGCGAGATGATCCGCAACCTCGGCGTGCGCTACGACGAAATCCCCATCGAGCCGGCGATGCGCACCTTCGCCGAACTGCTCGCGCCGCAATTCGCCGGCCTGCCCGCCGACACCACGGAGGAAAACCTCCAGGCGCGCATCCGCGGCATGCTGCTGATGGCGCTGTCCAACAAGACCGGCGCCATCGTGCTGACCACCGGCAACAAGAGCGAAATGGCGGTCGGCTACGCCACGCTCTACGGCGACATGGCCGGCGGCTTCGCCGTCATCAAGGACATCTACAAGACCTTCGTCTATCGGCTTTGCGACTACCGCAACCGCCTCAGCGCCGACATCCCGACGAATATCCTGACCCGCGCGCCATCGGCGGAACTCAAGCCGGACCAGAAGGACCAGGACTCGCTGCCCGAATACGCGACGCTCGACGCCATCATCGAAGCCTACATGGAGCAGGACCTCAGCCCGCGCCAGATCGTCGCCCAGGGCCACGCGCCGACAGATGTCAGGCGCGTCGTCGGCATGCTCAAGCGCAGCGAATACAAGCGCCGCCAGGCCCCCGTCGGCATCCGCATCACGCGGCGCGGCTTCGGCAAGGACTGGCGTTATCCGATAACATCGAGATATTCCGACGAATGGTGATCTGACGGACATGACTTTGAATAGGACTCCCCGATGCATGAATGTCATGTCCGTTTCCCTCACCCCCAACCCCTCTCCCACAAGCGGGCGAGGGGAGCGTCCAGAGTCGCTTGCGCGACTTTCACGTTAACACCACTGGAGCGAACATGAAGAAAATCGAAGCCATCATCAAGCCGTTCAAACTCGACGAAGTGCGCGAGGCACTCTCCGAGATCGGCATCTCCGGCCTGACCGTCACCGAAGTCAAGGGCTTCGGGCGCCAGAAAGGCCACACCGAGCTGTATCGCGGCGCCGAATACGTCGTCGACTTCCTGCCCAAGATCAAGATCGAAATCGTCGTCGCCAACGAAACCGTCGAACCGGCCATCGAAGCCATCATCAAGGCCGCGCGCACCGGCAAGATCGGCGACGGCAAGATCTTCGTCTCGGCCGTCGAGCAGATCGTGCGCATCCGGACGGGCGAGACGAACGAAGCGGCGATCTAAGAACCCGCAATCGATCCTTTTATTCCTTTCGGCATTCGATGCCACGCTACAGGCCGGTTTGGTGTTTGTGAGCCAAGTCACTGATGGACAGTCAGGGCAGGAGCAGTTCTCGCTCACTCACGCACTCCAATCGGGTGCGTTAGGAGCTGCCTTGGGTGGCGCTCTGGCGAGTGCGGTAAAGGTTCCCGAACTCTTCAAAGCGACTCCGGCACTCGTGGAAAACATGCTGGCAAAAATAGGCCGCGTCATCGGGCTGGATGTCGCGCGCAACAAACAACTGCTGGCACGCGAAATTGCACCAGAAGTAGGTGTTAGCCCGGAACTGCTGGCTGCCGAGGGCAAGAGCAAGCCCAAGCTGCAAGATGTCTCGACGGCTGAGATTCATGGTCAAACACAAATCATGGTGGCCGGGCGCGTGGCAGCGACTACGCCCAAGGCCAGCAGCATGATCCTTGTGGAAGCTGCTTCCTGGTTCAGGGGTGAATTCAACCGCGTGGCGGAGATGATCGACAAGTCATTGCCGCTTGAAGCCCAAATCATCCAAGCACAAAAACTGCAACAGGAACTCATGGAAGGGGCCGTGGCAGGCCTGTTTGATCGGGAGCTTGCAGCCACCCTGCGCGAGTCCTTTGCCCGCCCCAGTATTGAAAAGCTGATGGCCGAGGTGGGTGGTGCAGGTGAAAAGCAGCTCAAAGCCGTACTCGACAAATTGACAGCACCCGACAAAACCCGCAAGTGGTTCGAGCCCGGCGCTTGCTTTGCGGCGGGTACCTTGGTGCATACCAAGGAAGGCTTGGTGCCCATCGAGCAGATCAAGGTGGGCGACTACGTGTTGTCGAAGCCGGAGAATGGCGGGGAGCAGGCTTATAAGCGAGTCCTCAAGACGTTTGAGTATCCGGAAGAGACAGTAATTCAAATACTTTATGCGCTGAAGGAGGACCTTGGAAAGGCCTCACGTCCTGCCTACCCGCTAACGGTTACCCCGAATCATCCATTTTGGTTATCAAGGTCGGGTTGGACTGCGGCGCGTGAGATCTGCGCCAATAGTGCGGATCATGGTGATAACTATGAATTGATAGATGGAACCAATGTTATTCCAGATGGAATTCAAAAACTTTATATAAGTGATCACTGCTGTCCAAGATAACCGAAACTCCATGGATGATGCTTTGAACTGACGC
>CAZCPD010000128.1:0-8967 GCA_964500425.1 uncultured Rhodocyclaceae bacterium | reverse complement strand
AGCGCCCACGCTCGAGGACTTCCTGCAACCCGGCACCGAGCAGGTATGCGCCGGCTTCGCGCTGTATGGTCCGTCGACCATGCTGGTGCTGACCACCGGCAACGGCGTCGATTGCTTCACGCTCGATCGCGACGTCGGCGACTTCATCCTGACCCATCCGCAGATGCGCATCCCCGAGGACACCAAGGAGTTCTCGATCAACGCCTCCAACGAGCGCTTCTGGGAACCGCCGGTCAAGCGCTTCATCGGTGAATGCCTGGCCGGCAAGACCGGCCCGCGCGGCAAGGACTACAACATGCGCTGGGTGGCCTCGCTGGTCGCCGAAGCCTTCCGCATCCTGACGCGCGGCGGCATCTTCCTTTATCCGCGCGACAACAAGGATCCGAACAAGCCCAGCCGCCTGCGCCTGATGTACGAAGCCAACCCGATCTCCTTCATCGTCGAACAGGCCGGCGGCCTGTCGATCACCGGCCGCGAGCGCGTCATGGAACTCAAGCCGGAATCGCTGCACGAGCGCGCACCCTTCATCTTCGGCTCGAAGAACGAGGTCGAGCGCCTGCTGCGCTATCACGAGGAATTCGACAAGAACGGTGACTCCGGCGCCTTCGATTCACCCCTGTTCTCCTCGCGTTCGCTGTTTCGCGGCGAAAACTCGCAGTAACCGGCGCTAGTCGGACCGCATGTCCATCAAACACCCGATCATCGCCATCACCGGCTCCTCCGGAGCCGGCACCAGCTCGGTCACGCGCACCTTCCAGTTCATCTTCCGACGCGAGAGCGTCGAGGCGGCGTTCATCGAGGGGGACTCCTTCCACCGCTACGACCGCGTCGCGATGCAGCAGGCGATGGAAGACGCGGCGCGCACCGGCAACCAGCACTTCAGCCATTTCGGCCCCGAGGCCAACCTGCTCGCCGAGCTCGAAGAACTCTTCCACAGCTACGCGCAAAGCGGCGGCGGCAAGGTGCGCAAGTACCTGCACAACGACCAGGAGGCGACGCCCTACGGGCAGACCGCCGGCACCTTCACGCCCTGGGAAGACCTGGCGCCCGGCAGCGACCTGCTGTTCTACGAGGGGCTGCACGGCGCCGTCGTCACCGACCAGGTCGACGTCGCCCGCCATGCCGATCTGCTGGTCGGCGTCGTGCCGATCATCAACCTCGAATGGATCCAGAAACTACATCGCGACAAGGTCACGCGCGGCTATTCGACCGAGGCGGTGGTCGACACCATCCTGCGGCGCATGCCCGACTACGTCAATTACATCACGCCGCAGTTCTCGCGCACCCATGTGAACTTCCAGCGCGTGCCGACCGTGGACACCTCGAACCCCTTCGTCGCCCGCGACATCCCGACGGCCGACGAAAGTTTCGTGGTCATCCGCTTCGCCAACCCGAGGGGCATCGACTTTCCCTATCTGCTGTCGATGATCGCCGGCTCGTTCATGTCGCGCGCCAACAGCATCGTCGTGCCCGGCGGCAGAATGGAACTCGCCATGCAGCTGATCTTCACGCCAATGATCCTGCGCCTGATGGAAAACCGCAAACGCGCCTGAACCGCCGCCCCTTACCCCCACGGAGTCCTCCATGCAAGGAAAAATCTGCGTCGTCACCGGCGCCTCGCGCGGCGTCGGCAAGGGTATCGCCCTCGCCCTTGGCGCCCAGGGCGCCACCGTCTACGTCACGGGCCGCAGCCTGAACAACACGACCGACGCCGAACTCGGCGGCACCCTCGCCGAGACCGCCGCCGAAATCACGAGACGCGGCGGTCAGGGCCTCCCCGTCCAGTGCGATCACGGCGACGACGACTCGGTGCGCGCACTCTTCAACCAGGTGCGCAGCGAACATGGGCAGCTCGACATCCTGGTCAACAACGCCATCGCCCTGCCCGAGGGGCTGACCAGTGTTGCCCCGTTCTGGCAGAAATCCCTCGATGAACTCAGCCTGCTCGACGTCGGCCTGCGCTCCGGCTATGTCGCCGCCTGGCACGCCGCGCCCTTGCTGATCGAAAGCCGCGGCCTGCTGGCCTTCACCTCGTCGTTCGGCGGCGCCTGCTACATGCACGGCCCGGCCTACGGCGCCGGCAAGGCCGGTACCGACAAGATGGCGCACGACATGGCCCACGACTTCAAGCCACATGGCGTCACCGTCGTCTCGCTGTGGCTGGGTCTGGTGAAGACCGAGCGCACCGACCAGGTCTGCGGCGCCGAACCTGAAAAATACGGCGCGGCCTACAAGGTCGCCGAATCGCCGGAATTTCCCGGTCGCGTCATTGCGGCGCTCTATAACGATGGGGATCGCCAGACGCGCAGCGGCAGCATTCAGGTGGTCGCCGAACTGGCGAAGCACTACGGCGTCACCGACCTCGACGACCGCCAGCCCCCCTCGTACCGGCGGGCGCTGGGAAATCCGCCCGAGTTCTCCAATGCGGTCGTGGAGTAAGGATAGGCACAACCCGAGGCCAGGTGGCGCGGCTTCTTGAACGGACAAATGCCATGAGACTGTGGAGCCTGCATCCCCGATACCTTGACTCGCGCGGCCTGGTCGCGCTCTGGCGCGAAGGGCTGCTGGCTCAAGCGGTGCTTCGCGGGCAGACACGCGGCTACACCCGCCATCCGCAATTGGCCCGCTTCCATGCCGCGCCCGAGCCGCTGGCAGCGATCGCCGCCTATTTGCAGGCAGTGCACACCGAGTCATTGCGCCGTGGCTACACCTTCGATGCGACGAAAATCATCCCCGCTGCGTTAGCCCCTGAAACCGGCGCGATACCAACAACGCGCGGGCAGATCGATTACGAATGGGCGCACCTGCTGGCAAAACTGGCCAGCCGCGCACCCGCCGACCTTGCCGCGATTCAGTCCATCGCCGATCCCGAACCTCACCCGTTATTCCGCATCGTCCCCGGCGCCGTGGAGCCCTGGGAAATCGTCCCCTGAGCGCCGCAACACCGGGCGATGCGCCAGTGTCGACGCGGTGTGACAAAAATGTCTTTGAATTTTCATCCCTGTCACTTTCTTGTTGAAAAATCTCCCCAGAGTGCCTGATACTAAGAGTTCCGTTCCATGAGCATTCGAATGAGGACCATGGCCTTCCAGCATTTCAGTCTCAAGCTCAAACTGCTCCTGCTCTCCGGGCTCGGCGTCGGCGCCTTGCTGGTCGCGGTGCTGACCGGCACGCTGGGCATCCGCAGCGGCGTCGATGGCGTCCACTCCCTCGGTCGCCAGCACCTGCCGGCCGTCCTGGCGCTGCAACGCATCAAGGAGGCGCAGACGGCGCTGAAGGCCAGCACCTTTGAAGCGGTGCTCTGGCAGAGCGATACCGAAGCCCAGGAACAGTTCGCGCAGATCGCCAATGACAAGAAGCAGGTCTGGAGCCGTCTGCCGACTGACTGGCAGGCTTACGAAGCCATCCCGAAATCGGCCGAGGAAGCCGCACTCTGGGAAAAATTCATCGCCGAATGGAATGCCTGGAAGAAGATCGACGAGCAGATCATCGACGCCATCCAGGCTATGGCGGCCAACAAGGATGCGGCACAGCAGGAAAAGCTGTTCCAGAAGTACTTCATGCTGGGAGGGCAGCAACGCAAAAACTACCTCGCTGCGGAGAAACTGCTCGGCGAACTGCTGGCCCTGAAGGCGGCGAATGTCGAAACCGAAACCCGCCACGCGGAAAGCGCGACGCGCATCGCCAAGCGCGTCATTCTGGCGGCGGGGGGGATTTCCGTGATCGGCCTGATGCTGCTTGCCTGGCTGATTACCCGCAGCATCCTGACCCAGATGGGTGGCGAACCGGCCGATGCCGCGCGCATCACGCGACGCATCGCCGAAGGTGTGCTCAGCGACGCCGTGCCCCTGCAACCGGGCGACCAGCACAGTCTGCTCGCCTCGATCGAGTTCATGCGCAGCAACCTGCGCAACCTGATCAGCGAAGTGCTGGAGAGCTCGAACCACCTTTCCGAAAGCGCGAAATCCCTGATCGCCGACGTGCGTCAGGTGGAAAGCTTCGGCGAAACGGAAAATGCCGCCGCACATGCCACGGCCACCGCCGTGAATTCGATCGCGGGCAGAATCGAACAGATCGGCGCCTCGGCGGAAACCGCACGCACCCTGTCGGAGAGTGCCGGAACCCACTCGCGCGACGGCCGCGCCGTCATCGACAGCGCCGCCGGGGAAATGGGCCGCATCGCCGAAACCGTCAGCACCACCGCCAAGTTCATCGAAAACCTCGGCGGCTACTCGGAGCAGATCTCCGGCATCGTGCGCGTCATCAAGGAAATCGCCGATCAGACCAACCTGCTGGCGCTCAACGCCGCCATTGAAGCGGCACGCGCCGGCGAGCAGGGGCGCGGCTTCGCCGTGGTGGCCGACGAGGTGGGCAAGCTCGCCGACCGCACGGCCAAGTCGACCGATGAAATTTCCACCATGATCCAGGCCATCCAGCGTGGCGTCGCCGAGGCCATGACCAGCATGAGCAGCGCTGAGGGTTCGGTCGCCCAGGGTGTCTCCATGACGCAAAGCGCCAACGCCGCCATGGAAAACATCCATTCCAGCGCCGAAAACGCCAGCCAGTCCGTCATCAGCATCGCCGGTGAACTGCGCGAAAGCAGCCGCACGCTGGTCGAAATCGAGGGCCGCATGAACAACATCGTCGACATGGTCGGACGCAGCAAGGAGTCCGTGCAAACCATGGCCAACTCGGCGCGCAATGTCGGCGAACTGGCGAAAAACCTTACCGATTCGATGCATCGTTTCACCATCTGAACTTCAATCTGAATCTTCGGAACCATGCCCATGACCAACCACTTGAATCTCCGTCATGCCCTGCTGGCCATGGCGCTGGCCCTGCCTCTGAGCCTGGCCTGTCAGACAGCCGCGGCTCAGGTCGTCGTCGTCGGCGCGAAAAGCGCCACCGCAACGTTGAGCAAGGAACAGGTCAGCGACGCTTTCATGGGACGCATGCCGGGCGTCGAACCGGTCGATCAGGCCGAAGGCAACCCGATCCGCGACGAGTTCTATCCGAAGGCGGTCGGCAAGACCGCCTCGCAGGTGAAGTCCTACTGGTCGAAGCTGTTCTTCAGCGGCAAGGGAGTGATTCCCAAGGAGTACCCCAACAGCGCGGAACTCAAGAAGGCGCTGGCGGCCAACCCGAATGCGATTGGCTACATCGAGAAAACCGCCGTCGATGCCGGCGTCAAGGTCGTTTTCGAACTGCACTGATCAATGAAATCGGACAACATGATGAACAAGACATCCTGGATGGTGGCCGCCGCGCTCGGCGTCGCGGCTTTTTCGGTGCAGGCGCAGGAAACGGCCCTCCCGCCAGCCGTGCAATTCACCGGCTCGGGCTTCTTGACGCTGGGCGTCGCCAAGATGTTCGGCGGCACGCGCCAGAGCGTCGGCGATTTCGACTGTCCCTGCTTCGCCTCGGACTACGCCCAGGCCGGCGTGTTCACCGGCAGCCATCACTGGCAATGGAAGCCGGACAGCAAGCTCGGCGTTCAAGGCGAAGCCTCGATGGACAATCGCCGTTACTCCGTCTCCGGCCAGCTCGTCTCGCGTGGCGCCCGCAATGGCAGCGTCAATCTGGAGTGGCTGTATGGCAGCTACAAGGTCAATGACTCGGTCACGCTGCAGGTCGGTCGCAAGCGCTTGCCGATGTTCTATTTTTCGGACACCCAGGACATCGGCGTCGCCTTTCCCTGGACGCATCTGCCACCGCAGCTGTATGGCTGGGAAGCGGTCAACTACAACGGCGCCAATCTCCTGATGCAGCACCGGTTCGGCGATTGGTCGGCGACCGCGAATGTGCTCGCGGGGGCGGAATCGATCAAGGACGCGGGCTATGACCGGATTTATTACGGACGCCGCAGCCAGACAGATGCCCACTGGAAGCACATCGTCGGCGGCGATCTGACGTTGCAGAAGGACTGGTTCGAGACGCGCCTCGTCTTCATCCAGTCACGCACCGACGCGCGCATCGTCACCGGCATCTGGGACGAGGCACTGAGGGATTACGATCCGGCGACGGCCGAATCCGAGTTCAGTCACGCCCGACAACGCATCCACGGTCTCGCCTTCAACGTCGACTACGACGACTGGCTGGGGCGCAGCGAATGGATCCACATCACGCGCCCCGGCCTCGATTTCAAGGACTTCTCCTACATCCTCGCCGTCGGCAAGCGCATCGGCAAATGGCAGGTGATGGCGACGCGCTCGCGCTACTGGGGCAGCGCCGTGGCCGAGATGGGCAACGACCCAAGCTGGCTGGAAGGCCACGCGACCAACTCGCTGACCCTGCGCTATGACCTGAGCATTTCGAGTGCGCTCAAGGTACAGCTCGATTTCCAGCGCGACCAGAGTGGCCCCAACTGGGGCATCGCCAACGACAGCAATTCGGCGACGGGTTCGGGACGGCCGTATGGCAATGCCAACCTGCTGAGCCTGACTTACGACATGGTGTTCTGAGCGGTCGTAGGGGCGACCGGTGACGCTCCGGATGGGGTGCTTGCGCACGGCGACCACGCCAAGACCCGCATGAATGCTTGATCTCCACGATGCCATACTGGAGATCAAGCATGGACGCGGCTCTCCGGGCAGCTTTATTCGACGATGAGTTCGCCACGCAGCGAATGCGAGCGCGCTTCGGTGATGCGCACGTCGATGAGTCGGCCGATCAGGCGCTCGGCCTGCGGCGGCGCGGGAAAATTGACGACGCGGTTGTTGTCGGTACGCGCCGCGAATTCCTCTGCGTTCTTGCGCGAGCGTCCCTCGACGAGCACGCGCTGTACGCTGCCGACCATGGCCGCGCTGATCGCGGCGGCCTGGCGGTCGATGAGCTGCTGCAATTGCTGCAGGCGCGCCGACTTGACCTCCGCCGGCGTGCTGTCGGCCAGCTCGGCGGCCGGCGTCCCGGGGCGCGCGCTGTAGAGGAAGCTGTAGCTGCCGTCGAAACCGATCTCCTCGATGAGCTTCAGGGTCGCGGCGAAATCGGCGTCCGTCTCACCGGGGAAGCCGACGATGAAATCCGAGGTCAGCGAGATGTCCGGCCGCGCCGCGCGCAGCTTGCGCACGATGCTCTTGTATTCAAGCGCCGTGTAGCCGCGCTTCATCGCCGCGAGCACGCGGTCGGCGCCCGACTGCACCGGCAGATGCAGTTGCGAAACGAGCTTGGGCACCCTGGCATAGGTGTCGATCAGACGCTGCGTCATCTCGCGCGGGTGCGAGGTGGTGTAGCGGATGCGCTCGATGCCGGGTATCTCGGCGATGGTCTCGATGAGGAAGGCGAGGTCGACGGTCTCGTCGCCCTCCCCATCCCCGGTTGCGCCTTGATAGGCGTTCACGTTCTGGCCGAGCAGCGTGACTTCCCTGACGCCCTGCGCCACCAGACCGGCCACTTCGGCGAGGACGTCGGGCAGTGGCCGCGAGACTTCATCGCCGCGCGTGTAGGGCACGATGCAGAAGGTACAGAACTTCGAGCAGCCTTCCATGATCGAGACAAAAGCCGTCGCCCCTTCGACGCGCGCCGGCGGCAGATGGTCGAACTTCTCGATCTCGGGAAAGGAGATATCCACCTGGGCACGGCCGCTGGCGCGCCGCGCATCGAGTAGTTGCGGCAGACGATGCAGCGTCTGCGGACCGAAGACAACGTCGACGTAGGGCGCCCGTTCGATGATCGCCGCGCCCTCCTGACTGGCCACGCAACCGCCGACGCCGATCACCAGGCCGGGCTTCTTCGCCTTCAGGTGGCGCACCCGGCCGAGATCGTGGAACACTTTTTCCTGCGCCTTCTCGCGCACCGAGCAGGTGTTGAAGAGGATGATGTCGGCATCCTCGGGCCTGTCGGTGGCTTCGGCGCCCTCGGCGCCGGCATGCGCCTTGATGACGTCAACCATCTTGGCCGAGTCGTACTCGTTCATCTGGCAACCGAAGGTGCGGATATAGACTTTCTTGACCATGGCGGGGAGGGAGGCGAGGGGGCGGAAGCGGAGATGTACGATTGCGCGCAAAGGCGGATTATAGCGGAGGCGCCAGCCATACCCGCTGCCAGCACGAGTTCCGTGGGAGCCCCAAGGGGGTTCCCTGTCGATCACGGCCTCCAGGCGGCGAATGGCATCAGCGCGCACCATTCGCGGCCTGGAGGCCGCTCCCACAGGCCGTGACGCGATAAAATCTCCGCCTTGTCCCACGAAAGCCTTCCATGCTGCGCCTCACCGAAGTCAAACTGCCGCTCGACCATCCCGGAGACACCGACGCCGTCCTGCGCGCGGCCATCCTCAAGCGGCTCGACATCGCGCCGGCCGCCCTGCGTGGCTATACGATCTTCCGCCGCGGTCATGACGCGCGCAAGGCGTCGCAGATCTTCCTGATCTACACGCTGGATGTCGAACTCGGCGGCGCCGACGAGGCCGCCGTGCTGCGCCGCCTCGACACGCTGCCGGACGGCAAGCATGTCACGCCAACGCCGGACATGAACTACCGCTTCGTCGCCGAAGCGCCGCCACACCTCACTGAACGCCCGATCGTCATCGGCATGGGGCCATGCGGCCTGTTCGCCGGGCTGATCCTGGCGCAGATGGGCTTCCGGCCGATCATCCTCGAACGCGGCAAGGCGGTGCGCGAGCGCACCCAGGACACCTGGGGGCTGTGGCGCAAGGGCATCCTCAACCCGGAGTCCAACGTGCAGTTCGGCGAGGGCGGCGCCGGCACGTTTTCCGACGGCAAGCTCTACAGCCAGATCAAGGACCCGCAGCACCACGGCCGCAAGGTGCTGACCGAGTTCGTCAAGGCCGGTGCGCCCGAGGAAATTCTCTACGTCAGCAAGCCACACATCGGCACCTTCAAGCTGGTCGGCATGGTCGAGCACATGCGCGCCGGCATCGAGGCGCTGGGCGGCGAGATCCGTTTCCAGAGCAAGGTCGACGATGTGCTGGTCGAGCAGCAGGCCGACGGCAGCCGCCAGATCCGCGGCGTG
>CAZCPD010000127.1:0-9019 GCA_964500425.1 uncultured Rhodocyclaceae bacterium | reverse complement strand
GAGATCGGCGGTATTCGTGCCGGTCGTCATCGACGAGGCGGCGCCGCCGCCCAGACCAATCAGCATGCCAGGGCCACCGAGCTGGATCAGCAGCGAGCCGGGCGGGAACTTGATCTTGAAGGAATCGCGCGCCGCGATGTTGCCGAGGCCGCCAGCGATCATGATCGGCTTGTGATAGCCGCGCACCTCGCCGTTGAATTCCTGTTCGAAGCTGCGGAAGTAACCGGCCAGGTTGGGGCGACCGAATTCGTTGTTGAACGCCGCCGCGCCGATCGGCCCTTCGATCATGATGTCGAGCGCCGAAGCGATGCGCTCCGGCTTGCCGTAGGGCTGCTCCCAGGGCTGCGCGTAGCCGGGGATGTTGAGGTTCGACACCGAGAAGCCGCACAGGCCGGCCTTGGGCTTGGAGCCGCGGCCCGTGGCGCCCTCGTCGCGGATCTCGCCGCCGGAGCCGGTCGCCGCGCCGGGGAAGGGCGAAATGGCGGTCGGATGGTTGTGCGTCTCGACCTTGGCGAGGATGTGCGTCAGCTCGTCGTGATACGCATAGCCGCCATGCGCATCCGGATAGAAACGGCCGGTCTGCGCGCCCTCGATGATCGAGGCATTGTCGGCATAGGCGACCACGGTGCCCTGCGGATGCGCCTTGTGCGTCTCGCGGATCATGCCGAACAGCGTCTCGCTGCGCGCCTCGCCATCGACAATCCACGAGGCATTGAAGATCTTGTGGCGGCAATGCTCGGAGTTCGCCTGGGCGAACATCATCAGCTCGACGTCGGTCGGATTGCGGCCGAGACGCGTGAAGTTCTCCGTCAGGTAATCGATCTCGTCCTCGGACAGC
The DNA here is from genome assembly GCA_964500425.1 of uncultured Rhodocyclaceae bacterium. Classification (GTDB taxonomy): domain Bacteria; phylum Pseudomonadota; class Gammaproteobacteria; order Burkholderiales; family Rhodocyclaceae; genus Sterolibacterium. The sequence goes on along the minus strand of CAZCPD010000127.1, from coordinate 8,181 downwards.
GCCAGGCCCAGCTCGCCGTTCGCCGCCACCAGCGCGGCGCGCCCCTGGCCGAGCAGATCGACGGTGGTCAGCGGCTGCGGCGGAATGTGGCGGAACAGCGCCGCAGCGGCGTCGATGCCGTCGAGCACCGATTCCGTCATGCGGTCGTGCAGCCGCGAAGCCAGCGCCTCGCGCTCGCCCGCCGGCTTCAATTCGGCATGAAACGCCGTGCCGCGTTCGATCCGCGCAATCCCGGCGAAGCCACACTGGCGCGCGATCTCCGTCGCCTTGCTCGACCACGGCGAAATCGTGCCGAGGCGTGGCGTCACCAGCAGCAGCGCGCCCACCGGCTCCTTGGCCGCTTGGGCGGGAACGCCCAGCAACTGCTTCAGGCGCACCAGCTCTTCGCCACCCAATGGTGCATTCAGCTCGACGAAGTACCAGTGCTCCGCAACCAGCTGCTTCAGTGAGGGAGCGGCGCTGCGCGCCTGTTCGGTCAAACGCGCCAGCCGGCTGGCGGAAAATGCAGCGCCACCGCGCAAATTGAGGATTTCGGGCATGGGGAACGGAGGAACGAGAGGTTGTTGCGAAGGGAAAATCGCAAACCGCGAATTATACCTTGCCGAGCCGGATGCCCGAACCGACGGGGATGTGCGCAAACCCTGCGCCGCATTGACCACTGGCTCGAAAAGCGCATGGATACTCGATCTCCGTCACATGCAAGCCTGCGAGGCGCATGAACACTTGTTCTTCGCCAACAGCCTCGCTGGGCTCGACGATCGCCCTGGCACATGACTCTGCCGAAGAAACATTATTCATGGGATAGTTCGCGGCTCGGCCAATTACGAAGGAACAACACCATGCAAATCGGATTCATCGGCCTGGGCCTGATGGGGCGTCCGTTGGCGGGCCACCTGAAGCGGGCGGGACATGAGCTGCATCTCTGGGCGCGGCGCCCCGAAGCGCTGAACGAGTGGCGCGGGCAGAACTGGGTAACCTTGCACGAGAGCGCGGGGGAAGTGGCGCGACACGCCGACTTCGTCGTCACCATGGTCGCCGATGCACCCGATGTCGAACAGGTCACGCTCGGCCCCCGGGGGCTCGCCGAGGGCGCAGTCGATCGCAAGGGCGCCGGACTGGTCGTCATCGACATGAGCACCATCGCTCCGGCCGCCGCGCGCGGCATCGGCGAGAAGCTGGAGGCGCGCGGCATCGAGTTTCTCGATGCGCCCGTCTCGGGCGGCGAGATCGGCGCAATCAATGCCAGCCTGACGATCATGGTCGGTGGCAAGCCTGGAGTGTTTGAAAAAGCGCGGCCGGTGCTGGACTGTCTCGGGCGATCCGTAACCCTGATCGGCCCGTGCGGCGCCGGCCAGGTCGCCAAGGCCTGCAACCAGATCCTCACCGGCATCGGCATCGCCGCGGTTGCGGAGGCGCTCAACTTCGCGCGCGCCAGCGGCGTCGATCCGGCGCGTGTGCGCGAGGCGCTGCTCGGCGGCTTTGCTGCCAGCCGCATCCTGGAGAACCACGGCCAGCGCATGCTCGACCGGAATTTTCAGCCCGGATTCAAGGCCTGGATGCACCAGAAGGACTTGCGCATCGTCATGGAAGAGGCGCAGCGCCTGGGTCTCGTGCTGCCCGGCGCGGCGGTGACGGCGCAGATGTTCAACGCCCTGGTCGGCAGCGGCGGCGGCGAGGAGGATTCGATCGCCATGCTCAAGCTGCTGGAGCGCCTGAGCGGCATGGCGCCCTAGCCCAGTTCCGGCAACCTCTGTTGAGCCAGCTTATCCAGGCGTTTCGGCAGACGCCCCAGCAATTCGTTGTAACGCGCGACATGCCAACCACCGACCAGCGAAACGGCCTCGCGCAGACGCGCATCGCTGCCTGAACACTGCATCAGCAGCAACCCGGCATTTGCCAGGTCGTGTAGCTGCCCCAACTCATCCTGCAGCCGCGTCAACTGGCGCAGCAGACGCTGCGTGGCCCTGGGTTCGGCAAGTGGCGCAAAAAACTCGAGCGCATAGCGAAGGCGCTTGATGGCGATACGCAGGCGATGCAGTGAAACCGGATCGTCGCAATTGGCGAGAGCCGCCAGCGCCTTTACCTTATTGCGCAACCGGCGCAGGCGGGCCGCGGCAAAGTCGCACACGGACTCTGGCGCAACGGCGCCCTCCATCGAATTTTCGCCCACGCCAGCAGCCACGAACGGCGGCCGGTGCAGCTGCGCTGTCGCCTGCAGCAGTAGCTGACCATGAGCTGGCGAGACCAAGTACTCGACGGCGATGGCGTGGGCCCTGTGCTGGCGATCGACCACGGCGTCGACCAGCGCTGCCAGGCGCGGCTCGTCGGGCAAAGCATGAACCACCGGCCCGGCGATGTCGCCGAACAGCACGTCGAGGTCGCGCGCATGACCGAGCAGCAGCATCAGGCGCTGCAGCGGCGGCAACACGTCTTCCGCGTAGCCGTCTGGCAGACACGGCTGGAATAGACGCAGCGCAGCGCGCATCCGCCTTGCAGCGACCCGCATCTGGTGAATGAATTCGGCATCGTCGCTGCTTGCCGCGCCCTCCTGGTTCGCCTGCAAGTGCCGCAGGCATTCGAGCATGATCAGGCGGAAGGTTTCAATCGATGAGAGTGACGGCCGCAGCGGAACCGGGCGCGCCTTTTGCGGAACCAGCGGAGCCCCCTGAAAGAGACGGTAACCGCGCTCGGCCTTGCTGGCCAGTGCGGGTATCAGCGGCAGATGAGCGCCCAGCGCCTGCGCGAGATTGAACAATTCGTCGATGCATGACGGATCAGCGGCGCAAGCCAGTTCGATCTCCACTTCGGAAATCGCCTCGCGACGTCCGGCCGCCACGATCCAGCCGCGATCCAGCATCAGCAGCAGCGCGCAACCTGGCCACGGCTCGAAGCGCCAGGTGGTGCGCTGAAAATTGGTTTCGAAGAGCGGTACGATGTTCGAGCCCAGACGCGGACGCTGCAGCCAGCGTCGCACCGGCTCGGCATCGATGGCTGAAAAGTCGAAATAACCCGCATAGGGCGTTTCCCATTCCGGTCGCGACGAAAGCCCACCCGCCGAATCGCCGGCGCATTTCACGGTTTGCAGCCAGATACGCCCCTGCTTGCGCAGACGCAGCGCGATGCCGCGCCGATGCAGCGCCAGAGAGGGAGTATCGTAGTAGAGGTTGGTCAGTTGCCGCGTCTGCCGGGCCACGGCCTTGCCGAGGACAGGATGCCGCAGGAACTGGCGTTGCGCCGCGATCGGCAGGGCGAGCTTGAGTTCGGTTTCTCTGGCCATGGGCCTCCTCCTGATGCTTTCGCCAGGGAACAGCCACTGATTATAGGCCCCGAAATATTGCGCCGTCGCGACGAAACGCCATGCCATGAAGTGATTCAGCCGATCACGGCCGCGTCGGCGCGCGCCTCGCCCTTGTTGTCGCGCCAACTGACCGTGACCGGGTCGCCCGCTTGGGCGCCCCTGAGCTTGATGAGAAACACCGGATTACGGGCGATACCCGGGCCGGTCTGACCATCGACAACGATCTTGCCATTCACCGCGACGCTGAAGGTCTGCACGAAATGCGCGGCCAGGATCATGCCATCGTGCGTATTCTTGCGCTGACCGGTTTCCATCGGGTGCATCAACTGCACGCGAATTTCGGCGACATCGCCCTTCATCTGGGCACGTATCTTGATCGGGCTGGGCATGTCATGCAATCCTGAGAAGAGGTACGATGGGGCGCGGCCCTCACTCGTCGCAACCGCCGGTGGTGACCTTGATTTCCCGCTGCCTGCTGTACGACTTGCCATCCGCCTTGGCGATCACCTTGACGTTTGACGTCTGCGCGAGCTTGAGACGCAGCGAAATCTCGGGCAGGGCGCCATTGGCAAAATCGAAATGACCCGCCAGCGGAACGGGATTCTTCTCGACGAGAACCGCCAGCGAGGTCGTATCGGGAATAAGACTGACGATTTCAACCGGCACCAGCGCACCGTTTTCCGCGATTTCTGGCGCATTGAGCAGCAGATCTCCGCTCTCGACGGCGCCCGCGGCGCCGATCGCCTGCAGTGCGGCAGCAATCTCCTTCGCTTCGAAGGCATTCCTGTTCCACTCCGCCGCCTCCGCTCCTCGTGGCTTGAGCATGCCGCTGGCCAGCGCGGCCAACAGCACGCCGCTGGCGCCAACACCCTTGAGCAAGGTTCTGCGCAACAAATTCATCGACAATCCCGAAACGGAAGACAGGAAAGTAAAAAAGCCACCGCACGGGTGGCTTTTTTACTGAAATGAATTGGTCGGGACGGCGGGATTCGAACTCGCGACCCCTTGCACCCCATGCAAGTGCGCTACCAGGCTGCGCTACGCCCCGAACAAAAGAATTATACCAGAATCCGTGGCGTTAATCAGCCGAGGCATGTCGCGTGACCGGCTGTCGATTACCGTAGTCAGAGACGCAGCGATTCGATGATGCTGGCAAGCTCGGCGCGCAACGACTGGGCGCCTTCCGGCAGCTCGCCAATTTCATGCGCATCGGCATGGGCCGTCTTGCCGTGGTGCTGATGTTGATGCTGGTGCTCTTCGAGCCTGCTGCGCGCGCCGCTGATGGTGAAACCTTCCTGGTAGAGCAGCTCGCGGATGCGCCGCACCAGCAGCACTTCATGGTGCTGGTAATAGCGGCGGTTACCGCGCCGCTTGACCGGACGCAGCTGCGTGAACTCCTGCTCCCAGTAGCGCAGCACGTGTGGCTTGACGCCACACAGCTCGCTCACCTCGCCGATCGTGAAATACCGCTTGGCGGGGATGGGCGGCAGGACGTCGTTAGTGCCAGAGGTTGCCATTGCTGCCCGGCTTCAGATTTTCGACGGCGCCCTTCAGCTTCTGGCTGGCGTGAAACGTGACGACACGACGCGCCGTGATGGGGATTTCCTCCCCGGTTTTCGGATTGCGCCCGGGCCGTTGCGGCTTGTCGCGCAGCTGAAAGTTGCCGAAGCTGGAAAGCTTGACGCTTTCGCCCTTTTCCAGTGCCTCGCGAATTTCCTCGAAGAAACTCTCAACCATGTCCTTTGCCTCGCGCTTGTTCAGGCCGACTTTTTCGAACAGCAAATCGGCGAGTTCAGCCTTGGTGAGTGTCATGCCAGCTCCCTGAATTTCGTAACGGGTGTTTCTTTATTCTGTTTTGTGGCGAGCGTCTCGCAAGCTCAAGCGCGCAAGGTCGCGGCGAACTGACGGGTGGCGACCTCGATCATTCCCTGCACCGCAGCATCAACCTCGGCGTCTGCCAAAGTCCCCTCAGTATCTTGCATAACTATGTGGAAAGCAAGGCTTTTTTGATCCGGCTCGATTCCTTTGCCATGATAGACATCGAACAATTCTATGCTTTGCACGATCGCCGGAGCGGCGCCGCGCAGGGCGTCCAGGATGGGCTGCAAGGGCTGCGCCTGGGCCACCAGCAGGGCAAGATCGCGCTCCACCGAGGGGAAGCGCGAAACCTGACGATAGGCAGGGAGCGGCTGGAAGGAAAGAGCCTCGAGGTCGACTTCGAAAACCACCGGCGCCACGCCGAGCTCATATTTCTGCACCCAGGCCGGGTGCAGTTCGCCGATGAGACCGACCGCCTTGCCGTCGAGATGGATCGTCGCCGCACGACCGGGATGCAGCGCGGAATGGGCGAGTTTCTCGAAGCGCAACTGACGGCCAGGAAAGAGCGCCTCGACGTCGGCCTTGATGTCGAAGAAATCGGCATTGCGGGTCTTCTCGCCCCACTGCACGGGCATTGCCGGGCCGGCGCACAAGGCGGCGAGACGCAACGGCTGGTGAAAGCCGGCGACCGGCTGCGCGCGATCATCGCGCAGGAAGCAGCGGCCGATCTCGAACACGCGCACCCGGGAGGTGCGGCGCTTGAGGTTGTAGGCGAGGGTGTTAACCAGCCCACCGATCAGGCTCGAACGCATGACGCCCATCTGGCTGGCGATCGGGTTGGCGAGCACGATCGGCGCGTTGTCGTTGCTGGCGCAGAAGTCGGCTTCCCATGCCGCGTCGACAAAGCTGAAGTTGACGACTTCGAGGTAGTCGCGCGCAGCGATGAGGTGGCGCAGCCGCATCGGCTGGCGACGTTGTTCGGGCAGCGGGCGCATTTCCAGCAGGCCCTTGGGCGCCGGCGCGGGAATGTTGTCGTAGCCGTGCAGTCGGGCGATTTCCTCGATCAGGTCTTCCTCGATCTCGATGTCGTAGCGATAGGCCGGCGGCGTGACGATGAAATCGTCATCCTCGCGGCGCAACGGGAAGCCAAGCCCCTGCAGCAGGGTCTCGATCTGGTTCACCTCGAGCGGAATGCCGAGCACCTTGCGCGCGCGCGCGCTGCGCAGGCGCACGGGCGTACGTTGCGGCAAGTCGCTGGCGGCGAGTTCTTCGACGACCGGCCCGGGCTCGCCGCCACAGAGGTCGAGGATCAGCCGGGTCGCACGCTCGATGGCCTGACGCGGCAGTTCGAAGTCGACGCCACGCTCGAAGCGATACGAGGAATCGCTGGAGAAACCGAGTTCGCGCGCCTTGCCGGCCACCGCAGCGGGCGCGAAGAAGGCGCTTTCGAGGAACACTTCGGTGGTGGCGTCGGTGACGCCGCTCTCGGCGCCGCCCATGATGCCGGCCAGCGCGAGCGGACGCCCGCCGCCGGCTTCGTCGGCGATGACGAGCGTGTCGACGGACGGCTTGACGATCTGGTCGTTGAGCAGCTTGAGCTGCTCGCCCGGGTGGGCATGGCGTACATGTATCGCCCCCTGCAACAGTGCATTGTCGAAGGCGTGCAGCGGCTGGCCGAGTTCCAGCATGACGTAGTTGGTGACATCGACGAGCACGCTGATGCTGCGGATACCGCTGCGTTCGAGCGCACGCACCATCCACGCTGGCGTCGCCGCGCACGCATTGACGCCGCGGATGACGCGGCCGCAATAGCGCGGGCAGGCCTTGGGCGCATCGAGCAGCACTTTGCGCTGCATGTCATGCGCGGGGGCTACTGCGACGATTTCCGGCAGCGTCAACGGCGCACCGCTGAGCGCCGCGACTTCGCGGGCGATGCCGCGCAGCGACAGGCAGTCGGCACGATTCGGCGTGAGCTTGAGGGTGATCAGATTGTCGTCGAGCGCCAAGTGCGTCCGGATGTCCTGACCGACCTGCGCATCGGCTTCGAGCGGCATCAGGCCGCCCTGGTCTTCCTCGGTGATGCCGAGTTCGCGCGCCGAGCAGAGCATGCCGAAGGACTCGATGCCGCGCACCTTGGCCTTCTTGATGGTGATGCCGGGCAGTTCGGCGCCGATCATGGCGCACGGCACCTTCATGCCGGCGGCGACGTTGGGCGCGCCGCAGACGATCTGCAGCGGCTCGGCCTGGCCAACGTCGACCTTGCAGAGCTTGAGCTTGTCGGCATCCGGATGCTTGTCGACGGATATGACCTGGGCGACGACGACATTCTTGAAGGCCGGCGCCACGGGGTCCATCTCCTCGACTTCGAGGCCGGCCATGGTCAGCAGGTGCGCGAGAGCGGCGCTGTCCAGCGGCGGATTGACGAGGCTGCGCAGCCAGTGTTCGGAGAATTGCATGATGTCGTCGTAAGCTAGGGCTGGTTGGGCAAGTGGTGGGCGTTCAGCTGAATTGCGACAGGAAGCGCAGGTCGCCGTCAAAGAACAGGCGCAGGTCGTTGATGCCGTAACGCAGCATGGTCAGTCGATCGAGCCCCATGCCGAAGGCGAAGCCGGTGTAGCGTTCCGGATCGATGCCGCCATTCTTCAGGACATTCGGATGCACCATGCCGCAACCGGCGATCTCCAGCCAGCGGCCTTCCAGCGCGCCGCTCATGAAGGCGACGTCGATCTCGGCGGATGGCTCGGTGAACGGGGAGAAGGAAGGGCGGAAGCGCACCTTGAGTTCGTCGCTCTCGAAGAAGCGACGCAGGAAATCGGCGATCACGCCCTTCAGGTCGGCGAAGCTGACGTCCTCGCCCACCCAGAGGCCTTCGACCTGATGGAACATCGGCGAATGCGTGGCATCGGAATCGACGCGATAGACGCGACCGGGACAGATCACGCGCAGTTCCGGCATGGTTTCCAGGTGTTTGTGGGCCGCCGTATGCGCCAGCATCGCACGAATCTGCACGGGGCTGGTGTGGGTGCGCAGTAGCACGTCGGCATGCACCTTGCCATCCTCGCGCA
>CAZCPD010000126.1:0-9033 GCA_964500425.1 uncultured Rhodocyclaceae bacterium | reverse complement strand
TGTGCGTCGATACGCTGATCGATGCGTTCGGCGTGCGTCATGCGCTCACAGACTACCATCTGGTCAACGCCTCGGAGAGCGGGCTCTGCTTCGTCACCGAATCCGTCACATATCCTGACATTCGTGTCGAGAAGACCTATCGGCTGAGTTCGAACGGCTCTGCGCTGGCGATCGAGTACCGCCTTCACGGCGCAGGGCAACTCGGCGACGGCCGCCTGGAAATCCAGCTGAACCTCGCCATGCCTAGCTGCGACGGCTATTCCGGCCGCTACCGCCTCGCCGACGGCGGCATCCCCTGCGGCTTCGGTCAGGAACTGGTGGTCGACGACCTGACCGAGTTCGCTCTCGAGGATGGCGAACTCGGCGGAGCGCTGCGAATCCGCGCCGACCGTCCGCTGCACCTCGACGCGGCTCCCCACTTCACGGTATCGCAATCCGAAGCCGGCTTCGAAAAGGTCATGCAGGCCGCCTGCCTGTCGCTGACCTGGCAGCCCGCCAGGGATCGTGACCGCGCCGCCGATGGCGCGCATGCGCTGAACCTCAGTCTCACACCGATTCCCGACCAATCAACAATCTAGGAAACCGCCATGACCGTGACCAATACCGAAACCGATATCCAGGCCCTGCTCGGCGCCGACGCCGATACGCTGCTTTCCCATGTCTGCCATGGCATTCCCAAGGACAGCCTGCACCTGCCCGGCCCCGATTTCATCGACCGTGTGTTGCAGGGCAACGACCGTTCGCCAGCGGTACTGCGCAATCTCGCCGCACTTTTCAACCACGGTCGCCTCGCCGGCACCGGCTACCTGTCGATCCTGCCTGTGGACCAGGGCGTGGAACATTCTGGTGGCGCCTCCTTCGCGCCCAACCCCGCCTATTTCGACCCGGAGAACATCATCAAACTGGCCATCGAAGGCGGCTGCAACGGCGTCGCCTCGACGCTCGGCGTACTCGGCAGCGTGGCGCGTCGCTATGCACACCGTATCCCCTTCATCGTCAAGCTGAACCACAACGAGTTCCTCTCCTACCCCAACACCTACGATCAAAGCATGTTCGCCGACGTCGACCAGGCCTTCGCGATGGGTGCGGCGGCAGTCGGTGCGACGATCTACTTCGGCTCGCCGGAATCGCGCCGGCAGATCTGGGAAGTCTCTCAGGCCTTCAAGCGCGCCCACGAGCTGGGCATGGCGACGGTGCTCTGGTGCTACCTGCGCAACAATGCGTTCAAGGTGGAAGGGATCGATTACCACACCGCCGCCGACCTGACGGGGCAGGCCAACCATCTCGGCGTCACCATCGAGGCAGACATCATCAAGCAGAAGATGGCGGAAGGAAACGGCGGCTTCAACGCCGTCAAATTCAGCAAGACGCATCCCAAGGTCTACTCCGAGCTGACCAGCGAGCATCCGATCGACCTGGTGCGCTATCAGGTCGCCAACTGCTTCATGGGCCGCGCCGGGATGATCAACTCCGGCGGCGAATCGAAGGGCGCAGGCGATCTGGCGCAGGCCGTGCGCACCGCCGTCATCAACAAGCGCGCCGGCGGCATGGGCCTGATCTCCGGACGCAAGGCCTTCCAGAAGCCGATGGCCGAGGGCGTGGCGCTGCTCAGTGCCATTCAGGACGTATACCTTTCCACGGCCGTCGGCATCGCCTGACGCTCACTTCGGTCATCTGATCGCCCCTCCGCATGAAAGACCGCAAAGCCCGAGTCCCCTCACCCCCACCCCGGGACGGGGGACCCGCTCGGTCATGCGACCCGGCGCCCAATGGCTCTTTCACGCTAAACTTCTCGTCTTATTCCCGCTGAGGCCACCATGTCAGGCACCCACTTCCAGCTCGAAGTCAATCCGCAGATCCCGCCGGAGTTGGCGCGACTCGAGGAACTCGCCGGCGACCTCTGGTACAGCTGGGACATCGCCACGCGCGCGCTGTTCGCGCGACTGCACCCCAGCCTCTGGCATGCAGTGAACCACAGCCCGAAAACTTTCCTGAAACGCGTCGCTCAGCGCCGCCTGCGCGAAGCCGCCGCCGATCCGATTTTCATCGGCACCATGAACCAGGTGCTGGCAGCCTACGATAATTACCATCGCGCGCCGGCGATGTTCGATTTCAACGGCAGACAGCCGCTCACGCAGAACGACCTGATCGCCTATTTTTGCGCGGAATTCGGTTTCCACGAAAGCCTGCCAATCTATTCCGGTGGTCTCGGCATCCTCGCCGGCGACCACTGCAAGGGCGCCTCCGATCTGCGCCTGCCCTTCATCGCCGTCGGCCTACTCTACCGCCAGGGCTATTTCCAGCAGACCATCGACCGCAACGGCCACCAGCATCCGCGCTACAACGACACCGACTTCGACGACCTGCCGATCAAGCCCGTACTGCGCGAAGACGGGAGCGAACTGCGCGTTTCAGTGGACATGCCCGGGCGCACGGTGTGGGCCAAGGTATGGACCGCCACGACCGGGAACACCAAACTGTATCTGCTCGACACCGCATTGCCGGAAAACAACGCGGCCGACCGCGACATCACACACCGCCTGTATGGCGGCGACCGCACGACGCGCATTGAACAGGAGATTCTGCTCGGCATCGGCGGCGTGCGCGCCCTGCGCGAACTGAAAATCGCCCCAACCGTATGGCATATCAACGAAGGCCACGCCGCCTTTCTGATCCTTGAGCGCATCCGCGCCCTGATCGGTCAGGAACTCGATTTCCCCAGCGCACTGGAGGCTGTCGCCGCCAACACCGTGTTTACCACGCATACGCCCGTACCTGCCGGACACGATCATTTTTCGGCGGACATGGTGCTGCATTACTTCAGCCACTTTTGCAAGGACACCGGCATCGACAGCGAGAAACTGCTGGCGATGGGACGCACGCCGGATAGCCACGAGTTCAACATGACCGCGCTGGCGATTCGCGGCTCGCGCTATCACAACGGCGTCTCGCGCATCCACGGTCACGTTTCGTCGAACATTCTCTCCAGCATGTGGCCGCAGATCGATCCGTCGGAGAACCCGGTCGACTACATCACCAACGGCGTGCATGCCTCATCCTTCCTCGCCGCCGACTGGTACGGAACATTCGACCGCCACCTCGGTCTCGGCTGGATGCAGCGTCTCACCGACCACGCCTGCTGGCAGGGCGTGCACCGGATTCCCGACCAGATTTTCTGGAGTATCCGCCAGTCGCTCAAGGCGCGCATGCTGCATCTGGTGCGCTACCGGGTGCGCGAGCAGCACCTGCGCAACCAGGGCTCTGAAGCCCACCTCGACCGCATGCTGAAGTTCGCCGACCCGAGCAACCCGACCGTGCTGACGATCGGTTTCGCGCGTCGCTTCGCCACCTACAAGCGCGCGACGCTGCTGTTCAACAACATTGATCTACTGCGCGAGATCATCGCCAATAGCGAACGCCCGGTGCTCTTCATCTTCGCCGGCAAGGCCCACCCGGCCGACGAGCCGGGCCAGGAGCTGATCCGCCAGATCACCGAACTCTCGCACCGTCCGGAGTTCGAAGGCCACATCCTGCTGCTCGAAGGCTACGACCTGCATCTGTCGCGGCGACTGGTTGCTGGCGTCGACATCTGGCTGAACAATCCGGTGTACCCGCTGGAGGCTTCAGGCACCTCGGGCATGAAGGCGGCAATGAATGGCGCCGTGAACCTCTCCGTGCTCGACGGTTGGTGGGGCGAAGGCTACGACGGCAAGAACGGCTGGGAGATCAAGCCGACCGCCGAAGGACTTGATCCCTTGCAGCGCGATGCCGAGGAAGCGCGCACCCTTTACGAGTTGCTCCAGGATAAAGCCATACCCATGTATTACCGCAACACCTCGCTCGGCTATTCGCCGGAATGGGTGGCGATGGCCAAGCAATCGATCGCCAGCATCATGCCGCGCTTCAACGTGCATCGCATGCTCGGCGAATACGTGGGCAAGTTCTACGCCCCGGCGGCAAGCCAGTGGCGCAAGTACGCCGCCGACAATTTCGCCGGTGCGCGCCACGTCTCGCTGTGGAAGGCGCGGGTGAGGAATGCCTGGCCGGGCGTCATCCTGCGCCGCGTTGACAGCCCGCAGCAGCGTGTCGGCTTCGGCGACACGCTGCGCTTCGAGATTGCCGTGCAGCTGAACGGCCTGGTGCCAGACGACGTTACCGTCGAACTGGTCTTCGCCCGTCCCGGCGAACGCAACCCGGCGAAGAGCAAGCGTTACGCGCTGCGCCACGAACGATCGCTCGACAATGGCGAGCACCTGTTCACCCGCGAGCTGACACCGGACCAATGCGGCAAGATCGAATACCGCATCCGCGCCTTTCCTTTCCACGAACTGCTCACCCACCCCTTCGAAATGGGCATGATGGTCTGGCTATGAACAGCATTGTCACCACCCCCGCCTGGCTGCGCCTGGCCGACCTGGCGCGTGGCGAACACAATAACGGCGACAGCCCGTCGCTGCGCGATCGCTTCGCCAGCGAGCCGACGCGCTTCGCCGACTTCTCGCTGCAATGCGATGGATTGCTGCTCGACTATTCGAAGCAGCGCGTCAGCCGCGAGGTCATGGCCGCCCTGCACAATCTCTGGCACAGCGTCGAAATGCCCGCATGGATCGCGCGCATGCGCGCAGGCGAGGCGATCAACAACAGCGAGGAACGCGCCGTCCTGCATGTCGCGCTGCGCGAGCCAACCCCCCGCGCCGAAGTGCGCGCCGTGCTGGACAAGATGCGCCGCTTTTGCGACGAGGTTCATGGCAGCCACTGGCGTGGCGCCACGGGCGAGCCGATCAGCGACATCGTCAACATCGGTATCGGCGGTTCCGACCTTGGCCCGAAGATGGCGACACATGCCCTGGCGGCACATCGCCATCCCCATCTACAGGTGCACTTCGTTTCCAACCTCGACGCCGCCCACTTGGCCACTACCCTGGCGCGCCTCAATCCGCGCACCACGCTGTTCGTTGTCGCCAGCAAGACCTTCACCACCCACGAGACGATGACCAACGCACGCTCGGCGCGCGACTGGCTCGTCGCCGCGCTCGGCGAAAAGGCCGTGCCGCACCATTTCGTCGCCGTGTCGACGAATCTGGCAGCCGTCACCCAGTTCGGCATCGACCCAGCCAACGCCTTCGAGTTCTGGGATTGGGTCGGCGGCCGCTTTTCGCTCTGGTCGGCCATCGGCCTGCCGCTGGCGCTAGCCATTGGCCATGACAAGTTCATGCAGCTGCTGGCCGGCGGCCATGCCATGGATCGCCACTTCTTCGACACGCCGGTCGAACAGAATCTGCCGGCGACGCTGGCGCTGCTCGGGATCTGGAACATCGACTTCCTTGGCGCCGAAAACCTCGCCGTGCTGCCCTACAGCCAGTCGCTCGAATTCCTCCCGCATTACCTGCAGCAACTCGAAATGGAAAGCAACGGCAAGCAGGTGCGGCGCGACGGCACGACCGTCGGTTGCGAGACGGCGCCGATTCTCTGGGGTGAACCCGGCACCAATGGCCAGCACGCCTTCTACCAGTTGATCCACCAGGGCGGGCGCTTGATCCCCTGCGACTTCATCGCCTTGAAGCAGGCCGACTTCGACTTGCCCGGACATCATGCCGCGCTGCTCGCCAACTGTTTCGCGCAAAGTGAAGCGCTGATGCGAGGCAAGACACTCGACGAGGCACGCGCTGAAATGACCACGGCCGGTTTTCCCGCCGAGAAGATCAATCAACTTGCCCCTTTCAAGGCGTTTCCCGGCAACCAACCCTCTTCGACGCTGATTCTGCCGCGTCTTGACCCATACTCCCTGGGTCAGCTGATCGCGCTCTATGAGCACAAGGTATTCGTGCAGGGCATCATCTGGGGCCTCAACTCCTTCGACCAGTGGGGCGTCGAATATGGCAAACAGCTTGCCGCCCATCTCCTGCCCATGCTGGAGCGGCGTCAGGCGGTCGAGGACACGATCACAGGTGGCGACAACTCGACGACCGGCCTGATCCGCTGGGTTCTCGAACGCTAGCCGATGAAGCCTTCCGGCAGATCCCTTCGCATCCTCTTCGCCACCTCAGAGATAGCGCCCTGGGTCAAGACCGGGGGACTCGGCGACGTCGCGGGCGCATTGCCCGCCGCTTTGCGCGCCAACGGTGTCGATGTGCGCGTTCTCATTCCTGCGTATCCGGCGCTTCTGCAAGCCTTCCCCACGGCGCCGATCATTGCGGAAATCAATAATCCTGGCGGCGAACTCCCTGCTTCACGGCTGCGCGCAGCCACCACTGCCGATGGCGTGCCACTGTTGCTGCTCGATTGCGCAGCACTTTATGAGCGGCCGGGCAATCCCTATCTCGGCAGCGACGGCAAGGACTGGCCGGACAACGCCTTGCGGTTCGGCCTGCTTTCGCGCGTCGCCGCTCTGCTCGGCAGCGACGCCTGCCCACTGTCCTGGCGCGCGCAGGTAATTCACTGCAACGACTGGCAGACGGCGCTGGCGCCCTGCTATCTGCACTATGCCGCTGACCCCGGTCAATCGCGCCCCGCGGCGAGCCTGATCACGGTGCACAACCTTGCTTTTCAGGGACTCTTCGGCGCGCATCTGCTCGGCGCGCTCGGTTTGCCATCGCACGCCTGGGCCATCGACGGCGTCGAGTACTACGGTCATCTGTCGTTTCTCAAGGGTGGCCTGCAACATGCCGACTGGATCACCACCGTCAGCCCGACCTACGCCCGCGAGATTCAGACACCGGCGGAGGGCATGGGGCTCGACGGTTTGCTCCGCTGGCGCAACGCCCGGCTCACGGGCATCCTCAACGGCATCGACAACGCGGCATGGAATCCTGCGATGGACGCGCACCTGGCCGCGTGCTACAGCAGCGCTAACCTCGGCGGCAAGGCCGTCAACAAGGCCGCCCTGCAACGCCGCTGCGGTCTGACAGAGCGCGCCGACCTGCCCCTGCTCGGCGTGGTCAGCCGAATGACTGAGCAGAAGGGGCTTGATCTGTTGCCGCCGCTCGCCGACGAAATCGCCGCCCTGCCCGCACAACTGGTGGTGCTCGGCAGCGGCAGCAAGGAACTCGAACGATCATTCAGCGTCATGGCGGCGCGCCATCCCAGGCAGTTTGCCGTCACCATCGGTTTCGACGAGGCGCTCTCGCATCTGATCGAGGCCGGCGCGGACATCTTCCTGATGCCATCGCGCTTCGAACCTTGCGGTTTAAACCAGATGTACAGCCTGCGCTACGGAACAGCGCCGATCGTGCGCCGCACTGGAGGGCTGGCTGACACCGTCGTCGACTGCACTCCGGAAACTCTGGCGGATCGCAGCGCCAACGGTTTCGTCTTCGAAAAATCAGACAGCGCCGTCCTGCTCGACACATTACGCCGCGCGATCGCCACCTGGCACAAGCCTTCAGAATGGGGGCGCCTTCAACTCAACGGCATGACGCGTGATTGGGGCTGGACCGCGCCGGCGCGACATTACGCGGAAATATACCAGCGACTTCACGCCGCCCTTTAGACCAGCAATGACGGCAGATCGCCGCCTCGAACGAAAGCCCGGATTCCGCAAATGAATAGTCAAACAGCTTGACATAAAATAGTTGACAAGCGGATTTAAAGTGCGTAAAAAGCCCATCGTGTTTGGTTTTGTCAAGATCACCGCAGTGTTGAAAGCCCCGCAGTATTTCCCACACGAATCACCGCTTGGCGACTTCTGCAGCTGTTGCGAACTTGGAGCTCAAACATGCCCTGGCCTGTCTTCATGACGCGCCGGTTTGTATGTTTTTTTTAAGGAATGGGTTTTATGGCACAAGGTACTGTTAAGTGGTTCAACGACGCCAAGGGTTTTGGCTTCATTACGCCGGATGATGGCAGCGAAGACCTTTTCGCGCACTTCTCCGCGATCAATATGCCTGGCTTCAAGTCCCTCAAAGAGGGTGAGAAGGTTTCGTTCGAGGTGGTGCAGGGCCCGAAGGGCAAGCAAGCCTCCAACATCCAGAAGGCATAATCTCCGCAGAGACCAAGTCTCAGCGCAGGATTCGGCCCGTCGGCACTCGCGTGCTGACGGGCTTTTTCTTTGCGCCATCGCCGAAAACCACAAGGGCTCCCGCGGGAGCCCTTGTCGTCAATACATCCGCAATGTGCGAGTGGACGCGCTACTCCTTACGCCTCCCCCCTCACACCTCACCGGTCATTCACATGCGCGCGATCATCGCGTCGCCGAAAGCCGAGCAGGAAACTTCCTTGGCGCCTTCCATCAGGCGGGCGAAATCGTAAGTCACGATCTTGTCCTTGATCGCCGCTTCCATGGAAGTGATGATCAGGTCGGCGGCCTCGGTCCAGCCCATGTGGCGCAGCATCATCTCGGCCGAAAGGATCTCGGAACCCGGGTTGACGTAATCCTTGCCGGCGTACTTGGGCGCCGTGCCGTGGGTGGCCTCGAACAGCGCCACGGTGTCGCTCAGGTTGGCCCCCGGCGCGATGCCGATGCCGCCGACCTGCGCCGCGAGCGCGTCGGAGAGGTAGTCGCCGTTCAGGTTCAGGGTCGCGATGACCTCGAACTCCTTCGGGCGCGTCAGGACCTGCTGGAGCGTGATGTCCGCGATGCTGTCCTTGATGCGGAGCATCTTCTTCCACTTGCCCTGGCCGTGCGTGTCCCAGAGCTTGAGCGCGGCCTCGACCTCGTCCCGGAACTCCTTCTGCGCGTCCGGCGGCGCCATGTCGTAGCCCGGCTCGATCTGCTTGGCGTTGTCCTCGACCGAGAGATCGGGGTTCGCCTCCTTGTTGCCGAGGATCCAGCTCTCGCGCTCGGTCACGACCTTGCCGCGGAACTCGCTCGCCGCGAGCTCGTAGCCCCAGTTCTTGAACGCGCCCTCGGTGAACTTCATGATGTTCCCCTTGTGGACGATGTTCACGCTCTTGCGGTTGAACTTGAGCGCGTACTCGATCGCCGCGCGAATCAGGCGCTGGCTTCCGTCCCGGCTGACCGGCTTGATGCCGATGCCGCTCGTCCCCGGGAAGCGGATCTTCTTCACCTTCATCTCGCTCTCGAGGAACGCGATG
>CAZCPD010000125.1:0-9055 GCA_964500425.1 uncultured Rhodocyclaceae bacterium | reverse complement strand
GGCGTGCTTTGCCAGCTTCGCAGTCAAGATGCCGATGTGGCCGGTGCATACCTGGTTGCCGGATGCCCACGTGGAAGCGCCTACAGCGGGTTCCGTCATTCTGGCGGGTGTGCTGTTGAAAATGGGCGGTTACGGTTTCCTGCGGTTCTCGCTGCCGATCCTGCCGGACGCCAGCCAGATGCTTTCGGGAATGATGATTGCCCTTTCCCTGACGGCGGTGGTGTATATCGGCTTCGTGGCGCTGGTGCAGGGCGACATGAAGAAGCTGGTCGCCTATTCGTCGATTTCCCATATGGGTTTTGTCACCCTGGGCTTCTTCATCTTCAACCAGATCGGCATCGAGGGCGCGCTGGTGCAGATGATTTCCCATGGCTTCATTTCCGCGGCGATGTTCCTTTGCATCGGCGTCATGTACGACCGCCTGCACAGTCGCCAGATTGCCGATTACGGCGGTGTGGTGAATACCATGCCGAAGTTCGCGGCCTTCTTCCTGCTGTTCTCCATGGCCAATTCCGGCTTGCCGGCGACCTCGGGCTTCGTTGGCGAGTTCATGGTGATCCTTGGCGCGATCAAGTACAACTTCTGGATCGGTTTCGCTGCGGCGACCACCCTGATACTCGGCGCCGCCTACACGTTGTGGATGTACAAGCGCGTCGCTTTCGGCGCGGTGGCCAATCCGCATGTCGCCGAACTGACCGACATCACCGGTCGCGAATTCTTCATCCTCGGGTTGCTGGCTTTGTGCGTACTCGGCATGGGCCTCTACCCGCATCCCTTCACCGACGTGATGCATGCCTCGGTCGACCACCTGCTCAAGCACGTGGCGATCAGCAAGCTGCTTTGAGCGCAATGAGTGCTATTGGCCTGGCCAAAGAGAACCGAACATGAACTTCGTCATGCCTGATTTTTACCCGGCCACCGCGGAGATTTTTCTCCTCACGATGGCCTGCGCAATCCTCCTGATCGACCTGGTCCTGCCACCGTCGCGGCGCTGGCTCATCTCCTGGTTGAGTCAGGCGACTTTGATTGGCTGCGCGCTGATCTCCTACAAGATGCTGGGCGATGGTCAGGTGGTGCTGACATTCAGCAACATGTTCGTCAGCGACTCGCTCGGCAATCTGCTGAAGCTGCTGGTCGCGGTTTCCGTCATTTTCATGATCGTCTACAACCGCGGCTATCTCGCCGTGCGCGGCCTGGAGAAGACCGAGTATTACCTGCTGGTGCTGTTCGCCGTGCTCGGCATGATGGTGATGATTTCCGCCAGCCACCTGGTCAGTCTGTATGTCGGCCTGGAGCTGATGTCGCTGTCGTTGTACGCGCTGGTGGCGCTCGATCGCGATTCGGCGCGTTCCACTGAGGCCGCCATGAAGTATTTCGTGCTGGGCGCGCTCGCTTCGGGGCTGTTGCTGTACGGCATGTCGATGATCTACGGCGCGACCGGCACCCTGGAGATCGGCGGCGTCGCCCAGTCGCTGTATCAGGGCAACGCCAACAAGAGCGTGCTGCTGTTCGGCCTTGTGTTCCTGGTCGCTGGTCTCGCCTTCAAGCTCGGCGTGGTGCCGTTCCACATGTGGATTCCCGACGTCTATCACGGCGCGCCGACGGCGATCACGCTGTTCATCGGTTCGGCGCCGAAGCTGGCGGCCTTTGCGATGGCGATGCGACTGCTGGTGTATGGACTGTTCGACCTCGCCAATCAGTGGCAGGTCATGCTGATGATCATGGCGGTGCTTTCCATTGCGGTCGGCAACCTCGCCGCGATCGCGCAGACCAATCTCAAGCGTATGCTGGCTTACTCGGCGATCTCGCACATGGGCTTCATGCTGCTCGGCCTGCTCAGCGGCGTGGTCGGTGGCAACGTCGACCCCAACCGCGCAATCGCCGCCTACAGCGCTTCGCTGTACTACATCATTTCGTATGTGCTGATGACGCTCGGTGCGTTCGGCATGATCATGCTCCTTTCGCGCGCCGGCCACGAGGCCGAGAACATCGAGGACTTCAAGGGGCTGAATCAGCGCAGTCCGTGGTTCGCGGCGATGATGGGCATCCTGATGTTCTCGATGGCCGGCATCCCGTTCTTCGTCGGCTTCTGGGCGAAGTTCCTCGTGCTGCTGGCGGTAGTCGATTCCGGCCAGGTCTGGCTGGCTCTGGTGGCCGTCCTCTTCTCGCTGATCGGGGCCTTCTATTACCTGCGCATCGTCAAACTGATGTACGCGGATGCGCCCGCCGACAAATCGCCGATCAAGGCCAGCTTCGACATGCGCCTGCTGCTCTCGGTGAATGCGCTGGCCGTTGCGATTCTCGGCCTTGTTCCGCAGAAGGTCATGTATCAGGGCACCCTCAGCCTGCTGCGCTCGCTTTGATTCCTCCGCAGCCCGGGCCACGTATTTCTGGCGCGGGCTGATTCTCGCCTTCCGTCGCGTCCCTTCGAATCATGCCCGTCAAGAATGACCAGCACCTCATCGAGACGCAGATTTCGAGCGAAGAAGTTTATCGCGGGCGCTTGCTGACGGTGCACTCCGACCGGGTGCGCATGCCCGACGGCACGGAAAGCGTCCGCGAGCATGTCGTTCACCCCGGCGCGGTGGTCATGCTGGCCACCCTGGATAACGGCAAGTTGCTGTTCGAACGGCAGTTCCGTTATCCGCTCGGCCAGGTGTTTCTCGAACTGCCCGCCGGCAAGATCGATCACGGCGAACCGCCACTCGACACCGCGCGACGCGAGTTGCGCGAGGAAACCGGCTACAAGGCGAAGAACTGGCGCCATCTCGGCACCATGCATCCGTGCATCGGCTATTCCAACGAGCGCATCGAAATCTTCCTGGCCCATGGCCTGGTTTTCGTCGGCCATCAGCTCGACGTCGGGGAGTTTCTCGAGGTGATCGAGCTGTCGCTTTCGGACGCCCTGCTGGCGGTACGCGATGGCGAGATTACCGACGCCAAGACCATCACGGCCCTGCTTTGGGCCGACAAGATATTTTCCGGCGACTGGCAGATTCCCGCGTGATCCGGTGGTGTGCCTGTCCCCGGCGCCGAGCGTCCCGGGGATGGCGCGCGGCAGGCGTTATTTCCGCCCGGCCAGCCAGCCGTCGAGCCCCTGGGCGTTGAGTTCGATATCCGCTTCCATGAGGCGCACCAGCGCGTCGCCCTGTAGACCCCAGCCATCGCGCGCCGCCTCGGCCAGCACCAGTTCCGTGATGGCGGCTTCCAGCCGGGCCTGGCGATCTTCGCCGGCGTTCTTGAGGTGCAGGGCGATCTTCACCTGTGCATCGATCAGGCGGTGCAGGTTGGTCGCCAGGCGCAGCGTATCCGTGACCTTGCCGAAATGAGTCAGGTACATTGCCGCTGGTCGGTAGGACATCAGCAAGTCGATCGAGTGGTGCAGCGCCTCCGGCTCGAACTGCACCGGTGTCGTCGTCGGATAGACGAAATTGCGGCCATCGCGGTCGAGTTCACGATAGGACAATCCGAACGTGTCTCCCGTGAAAAAATGCCCGGTACGTCCGTCGCGGATGCAAAGGTGATGGCGCGCATGGCCGGGCGTGTCGAACATCCGCAGCTCGCGGCCGTTCAGATCGAAGCGCTGCTCGTGCTTGACCTCGACGATGCGGCTGGCGTCGATCGGCAGGATTTCGCCGTACATGCGCAGGAAGGCCGCCTCGCCATAGACGGAAATTGTGCTGGCGATCAGCCGCGCCGGTGTCTCCATGTGCCGGGCTCCGCGCGGGTGAACCAGCAGGCGCGCGTTGGGCAGGAGTTTCATCAGCGCGCTGGCGCCGCCGGCGTGATCGAGATGAATATGGGTGAGGATGATGTAATCGACCTGTTCGGGCTGCACGCCGCGCGCCGCAAGTGCGGCCATGACGCGCGGCACGCCGGCGTTTGCCGCCGTGTCGATCAGGGCGGCGCGGCCGCCCTCGACGAGCAGATGGATAGCGGCCATCCCGGGGCGGCCGTAGCCTGAATCGATGGCGAAAATTCCGTCGCCATAGTCGATGATGTGGTGATCTTCCATGCTCATGCTCCGTAAGCCGCCATCTTACCAGCGTGCGGCTGAGAATTCCGCTGCATTTCGTGATTTAAACGGTGCCTGGCCTTATAATGGTCGGCTAACTTTTTTGGAGAAAACCATGGGTCTCGACCGCGTTCCTTCCGGCAAGGACTTGCCGAACGATTTCAACGTCATCATCGAGATTTCGATGCATTCCGAACCGATCAAGTACGAAGTGGACAAGGAGTCCGGTGCGATCTTCGTCGATCGCTTCATGTCGACGGCCATGCATTACCCCTGCAATTACGGCTACATTCCGCACACGATCTCGGGCGATGGCGATCCGGTTGATGTGCTGGTGGTTTCCCAGTTTGCTCTGCCCCCCGGTGTTGTCGTGCGTTGCCGCCCGATTGGCATGCTGAAAATGGTCGATGAGGCGGGCGAGGATGCCAAGTTGCTGGCGGTGCCCGTCGACAAGCTGACGCCGATGTATCGCAACGTTGTCAGCGAGCGCGACCTTCCGCAGATTCTGCTCGACCAGATTTCCCATTTCTTCGAGCATTACAAGGATCTCGAGCCAGGCAAGTTCGTCAAGGTGCTGGGCTGGGTCGGCATGGAGGAGGCCAAGCAGGAAATCCTCAGCGGGATCAAGACTTACAATGAGGCGAAGGAAAAGCCCGCCTTCTGAGTTCGTGCTGCGGGGCGATCAAGTTGATCGCCCCGCGTGGACCTTTCCCGGATGCCTGTCAGCCCCTGGCCGACCAGCCGACGAACACCTGCCACCAGATCCCGCTCATCAACGCGATCGGCCAGGCCATCGCCAAGCCGGCGAGCCAGCGGCGTGGAGCAGGGGCTTCCGATCGGCCGATCAGCAACGCCGCAAGCCAGAGACTGCCCAATGCGCCGGACGCCAGCAGCAGCGAACGGAAAGCGGGCAGCCAGCCCAGCCAGACGCATTCCGCCTTGAGATTGCTGACTGTCAGCATCGATAGCCCGAGAATCACGCTGGCGGCGGCCAGAGGGGCCAGCGCCATGCCGTAGCGTTGCCAGCTCAGCGCCGGCGAAACCGCCAGGCGGGCGGCTACCTTGGGCCCGATCAGCAGCAATCCACCCAGCAGGAAGCCACCACCGATCAGGTAGCCGAGGATCAGCAGACCATCCAGCCAGGTGAACAGATCGCTGGCTTCCGGATAATGCGTCAGCAGCCACCACGGGGCGTCGTTGTCGAGCAAGGCGAAATGCTCGTTGTCGATCAGCCACTCGGCGATGGTCAGCTTGATGTTCAAAAACCATGGGCTGACCGTCCATTGGAAAGCCGCGGTGGCGACACCGAGCACGCCAAAGATCAGCGTGAGCACCTCCGGTGTTCGCACCGGGTTATGGAAATCGAGCACTTCGGCGAACGGCGAGCGCCAGGATAGGGTGACGGCATCGCGCTGGCCGGCGCAGCGACCGCAAGCATGACATTCGCCGGCACTGGTCATGCGGCGGATGTCGAGCAATGGCGCGCAATTGGCCGGCTCGACCGGCCCCGTATAGCGTGCCCAGGCCTGACGGTCGACCTTGTAGTGGATCGGCGCAATTCGCGCCAGCACGGCGAAGACACCGGACGCCGGGCACAGGTAACGACACCAGATGCGTTTCTGTCGGCCGTAAAGCAGTCCGATCGCCACAGCGGCGACGGTGGAGCCACCGAGCACCAGCAAGGCTGCCTGAGGGTATTCATAGACGCTGACCAGCTGGCCGTATACCGTCGTGCAGACGAAGGCGAGGAAGGGCCAGCCCGACCACTTGAGCCAGCCCGGCACCGGTTTGCCGCGACCGTGCCGGCTGGCCCACTCGGAGATGAAACCCTCGGGACAGAACAGGCCGCACCACACACGTCCCATCGTGACGGTAAGGATCATCACGCCCGGCCACCAAAGCCCCCAGAAGCAGAATTGTGCGAAGAAGCGCAGGTTGTCCCAGATGTGGGCGCTTTCCGGCGGCAAGGGTTGAAAGGCCGGAACCACCACCAGCGCGGCGTAGCCGACGACCACCAGCCATTGCAGCGCCAGAATGGCTTGACGATGCCGCCGCAGCCAGATGCCGCACGCCGCCAGGCGCGAAGGCGGCCGGCTACGATGAAAGACCAATGCCTGCTCAGTCATGCCTGCTTCTCCGCCAGACGAAGGTCACCAGCGCCCAGTAGGCAAACCAGCCCAGCAGGCCGGCGAGCGGCGGTCGTGCCCGGTAGCCGGTGAAGTCGGCGATCAGCTTGCCGCCCTGGGTGGTGTCGTCGATCAGGAACGTGCTATCCCAAACCGGATCGACGAGCGCCGGCAGATGCCCGCTGCCGATCAGCCGGTCGAGTGCTGCAATCAGCAGCGCCGAGGCCAGAATCAGCAGCAGGATCGATGATAGGCGCACCAGACTGGCCAGATTGAAGCGGCTGAGGCCACGCGCAGCCAGCCAGGTCGTTAAGGCCGCCGCAGCGAGGCCGGTGACAGTGCCGATCGCGAGTGCGCCGTAATCGCCGCCTTGGGCCAGGCCGTAAAGGAATATGACCGTTTCGGCGCCTTCGCGCGCCACGGCCAGCGCCGCGACCACGGCCACGCCGAGATGTCCCGAGTGGGCACTCGCCGCCGCCAGGTTCTGGTGCAGCCGAGCCTTGATGGTCCGCCCATGCTGCCGCATCCACATCACCATCTGGGTGATCAGGCCGGCAGCAACCAGCAGCATGCCGGTCTGAAAGAACTCCAGCGCCTCGCCGGTGAGTTCATCCTGAACGCTGACGAGTCCCCAGCCGAGCGCCAAGGCGAGCGCCAGGCCGCCGGCCAGGCCGGCGCAGAGGGCTCGCCTGCCCGCGCCTGAGTCGCCGTTGGCCTGCAACCAGGCGTGGAGGATGCCGATGATCAGAAAGGCTTCGAGACTCTCGCGCCAGACGACGAAAAATGCATTGCCCATGTTGAATCCGCCCCACTGATGTCATTGGATTATTTTGCGACGATCCGCCCCTGTCCGGTTTCGAGGTGAAATTCGTCGAAAATCTTGTAGCTGCCCGGCTTGAGCGGGTAGAACACCAGATTGCGGGTGACGCCTGGCGCCAGCACCAGTTCCTTGCGCAATTCGATGCTCTCGAACTCCGTCGCACCGGGCCCATCGTTGCGGACTTCGAGGCGGAAGCGCGTATTGGCCGGCACTTCCAGAGTCGCCGGGTGGAGACGTCCATCCTTCATCAGCAGCTTGTAGGTGGGCATGTCGTCGGCGTGGGCCGTATAGGCCGGCAACGCCAGACTGACTAACAGGCTGGCAAGAATGCGCTTCATGGCATGTCCTCCCGGAAAGGCAAACGGGGCAGCCGCGTTCGCGAGCTGCCTCTTTGTTGTTGGTTGTGCAGGATCAGTAGGCGATATTGGCGCGCAGCGACAGAACCTTGACGCTCCTCGCCTCGCTGTTCGCGCCGGCTTGGCTGGACCATTGCAGGTCGGGCGTCAGCGAGAATTGCGGCGAGATCCGGTAACGGTAGTAAATCTCTGCGACCTTCTCCGCACCCGAAGGCGTGTAATTGAAATCGGCCACACCATCGCCTTCTAAATCGCCACTCCCTCCAGCGGCACGGAACGCGCCGCTGGACTTCAGCCAGCTGGCGCCAATACCGAGCGTGTCCCCGCCGCGATCCCAGTAGCTGCCGTTGAAATCGGCGCCGACCGCCAGAGACTTGTCGAAAGGCAGTTCGCCCTTGGCCAGATGGCCGTAACGGCCGAACAGCGTGACGCCATCGCCGACGCGTTGATCAACTGAAACGCCCATGCCTGTGTGACGTCGCGTCGTCACGCCATCCAGTTCGAAGACGTGATGGCGGGTCCAGGCGTAGGCCCGGTAGTTGCCTGTCAGGCCGCCGAACAGCTTCAACTGCCGTTCGGCTTGCACCATCAACAGCGGACCGGCCAGGCTACGCTGGTAATTGGCGCCCTTATCGCCGGCGCCGAAGACGCCGAGGGACAGGCGCCAGGGCTGCACCTTATCGACTTCGTTCGCATAGCTGGCGATGAAGCCCGGTTGAAAGCCATTGGCATCGACGGCAACCTCTCCACCGGCATCAAGCAGCGGATTGTGGACGAAAACCGAATTGAGGAACTGGAGCGATTCGTCGCCAGCTGCGGCGTTTTGGTCGAAGAAACCGAAGATGTCCATCTTGCCGAACGTCAGTTCCAGCATTTCCCGCGAGTGCGGCCGAAAGCCGCCGAACGGCAGCGGAATGGCCGCCTGATACCAGGCCTGGCCGAGGATCGCCACCGAGTCGTCGGGATTCGCACCCGATGCGCGGAACGCCACGGCATTGGGCGCGCTGGCGAAATGTCCCAGGTTGCCGAGCGCACCGTTCATTCCCTGTCCCTGGCCGATGCGGACGTGGGCAAAGGCCTTCTGCTCGATATCGCCGATTGCGTCCAGCGGCAGTTCGACACTCACGTCAGCCCGGTAATTGAGTTGACTGCCGGCATTGGCGATTCCGGACGGGAGGCCAGAGGCACGCTGGGCGAGGGTGGTCAGCGCAGCGCTGACGCCAATGCCTTCGAGCTTGTCGGCCAGGCGGGCGGACTTCTTCATCTCCAGCGCGTCGTTTTCGACGGCCTTCAACCGAGCGGTCAGTTCCGGTTCATATTGCGACATGCGCGGGCTTTCCAGTCCCTTGGCGATTTGCTCGCGCTCGTCGTTGAACGACTTGAGCTGCTTTGCCATTTCGGCGTTATGTTTTTCGAGTTTTTCGATCCGCTCGATCAGCTTCTCGATCTGGGCATCGGTTGGCGCCGCCTGCGCGGGCAGGGCCAGCCCCGCAGCTACCAGCGCCGCGCACAGGATGGTCGGACGCATGATCAGTATCCGCCCTTCTTGCCGATGCCGACGTAGGTGAACTCATACTCGACGTCAAAGGTCTTGAACCATGGTCGCACGCCGGTCGCGCGGTCGGTGTGGCGGCCAAAATGGGCGTGCTTGTTCTCGCTGGGCGGCAGGATGGTGTATTTGACCTCACTGTTGTCCAAAACAGGTTATGACGTTGGGTCGTCCGACGGTGTAGGGTGT
>CAZCPD010000124.1:0-9129 GCA_964500425.1 uncultured Rhodocyclaceae bacterium | reverse complement strand
AGTTGCTGGCCAGGCGATTGGCGCCATGCAGGCCGGTCGAAGCGGTTTCGCCGATGGCATACAGGCCGGGCAGGTCGGTGCGCGCGTTGAGGTCGGTGAGCACGCCGCCGCAGGTGAAGTGAGCGGCGGGCACGACCGGGATCGGATCGCGGGTGATGTCGATGCCCAGCTCCAGGCAGCGCGCGTGAATGTTGGGGAAGTGTTCGCGCACGAATCCGGCCGGCTTGTGCGTGATGTCGAGGAATACGCAGTCGAGGCCGTGCTTCTTCATTTCGAAGTCGATGGCGCGGGCGACGATGTCGCGCGGCGCCAGTTCGGCGCGCGGGTCGTGGTCGAGCATGAAGCGTGTACCGTCGGCCAGGCGCAGCACACCGCCTTCGCCGCGTACCGCTTCGGTAATCAGGAATGACTTGGCATGCTGATGGTAGAGGCAGGTCGGGTGGAATTGCACGAATTCCATGTCGGCGACGCGGCAACCGGCACGCCACGCCATGGCGACGCCGTCACCCGTGGCGGTATCGGGGTTCGTCGTGTAGAGGTAGACCTTGCCCGCGCCGCCGGTCGCCAGTACGGTCTGCCGCGCACGGAACGTCTCGACGCGGTCGGCGCCGATATCCAGAACATAGGCGCCGACGCAGCCGAGTTCAGGGCGGTCGAGTTTGGCGCCGGTGATCAGGTCGATGGCGATATGGTGTTCGAAGGTCTTGATGTTCGGATGGCGGCGCACCTTGTCGGTGAGGGTTTCCTGGACGGCGGCGCCGGTGGCGTCATCGACGTGGATCACGCGGCGATGGCTGTGGCCGCCTTCGCGCGTCAGGTGATAGCCGAGATCGGCCGATTCGTCGCGGGTGAAATGCACGCCCTGGGCGATCAGCCATTCGATGGCGCGGCGGCCGTGTTCGACGACGAAACGGGTGGCGGCCGGGTCGCAGAGCCCCGCGCCGGCGGTGTAGGTGTCCTGGATGTGCGCCTCGATGGAATCGGCGGAATCGAGCACGGCGGCGATGCCGCCCTGGGCCCAGCCGGAGGCGGAATCTTCCAGGGTTTTCTTGGTGATGATGGCGACGCGCAGTTCATTCGCCAGGCGCAAGGCCAGCGACTGGCCAGCCAGGCCGCTGCCGAGGATCAATACATCGAAGTCGATCACGATGTGCCGGGAGGATTCAATCCGGTTATGAATCAGGGCGGAACTATATCATGCGCAACGGTCCTTGACGCCCTGTGCCGAGGGTTTGCCGTCTGAACTATTTCAATTTCGGGCTGTCTTTCTCATCAAGTTGTCTGTCGATTCGGGAGGTCTGGTGGCCAGTGTCTGGTTTGCTGGTTCTCGTTGGTGCAGCGTTGGCGGATGCATCGGATATACTCGCAGCTTGGCCAATTCAAACTCCAAGAACCATTCAAACCTGCCGTGGGCGATCGCGAAGCTGATCAAATTCTGGTCGAGCGCGTGCAACGGGGAGACAAGCAGGCCTTCGGTCTGCTGGTTTCGAAGTATCAGCGCAAGCTGATACGCCTGATCTCGCGACTGATCCGTGATCCCGCCGAAGTCGAGGACGTGGCGCAGGAGGCCTTCATCAAGGCCTACCGTGCCCTGCCTGGCTTCCGCGGCGAGAGTGCTTTCTACACCTGGCTGTACCGGATCGGCATCAATGCGGCGAAGAATTACCTGGCGGCGCGCGGGCGCCGCGCGCCGACGGTGACCGAATTCGACAGTGAGGAAGCGGAGACGTTTGACGATGGCGAGCAACTGCGCGACCAGAACACGCCCGAGCGGATCCTGATGTCCAAAGAGATCGGTGCGACGGTGAATGCCGCGATGGAAGCGTTGCCGGAGGATTTGCGTAACGCCATCGTGCTGCGCGAGATCGACGGCCTGAGTTATGAAGAGATAGCCCAGATCATGGATTGTCCGATAGGCACGGTGCGGTCGCGGATATTCCGTGCTCGTGAAGCCATTTCTGAAAAATTGAAACCCTTGCTGGATACCGCGCCGGACAGGCGTTGGTGAAGGTGCGTGAGAGGTGATGTCACGATGAAAAGCGAACTATCCTCCCTGCTCGATGATGAACTCGAGAGCGAACGTCAGCAGCCCGTATTGGCTGCCTTGCAAGGCGATCCCGAATTGCGGGCGGCTTGGGGCCAGTATCATCTGATCGGTGACGCCCTGCGCAGTACGCCGAAACTGCATGTGGATCTGACTGACCGCGTGATGGCGGAACTGCAACGCGAGCCGACGATCCTTGTCCCCCAGGCGCGCGCGAGTCGGGGCGTGCAGTTCGCGTATGGCGGCCTGCGTTATGCCGCCGCTCTGGCGGGTGTTGCGGTGGTCGGCTGGCTGGCGCTGTCGGGGCCGCAGACGGCATCGCAAACCTTGCCGGCGAGCCTGGCTCGTTCGGCGATGCCGCAGGCGGCTTCCGAGCCTGGCCCGGTGGTGCAGACGGTGCAGGCGGCCAATGCGAATCGCATGCAGTCCTATCTGGTTGCGCATCGGACGTATGCCCCGAACAACCGACTCGATGGCGGCGCCGGTTACGTCCGGACCGTTGCAGCGATACGATGAAGCGCTGGCTGCTGTGCGGCGTCTGCTGCCTTTCCTTGCTACTGGTCTTGCCGGTGCGGGCGGAGCCGCAGGATGGACTGTTCTGGCTGGGCCGCGTCATGACTGCGGCGCGCGAACTGAACTATAGCGGGACCTTCGTTTATCGAAATGGCGGTCATGCCGAAACATCGCGCATCACTCATCTGGTCGAGGGCGGCAGGGAATTCGAGCGGCTCGAAGTTCTCGACGGCAGTCCGCGCGAAGTGATCCGCAACCACGACGAGGTGAAGTGCTATCTGCCGGAAAGCCGCACGCTGATTGTCGAAAAGCGCGGCCAGCGCAGCGGCTTTCCGGTGCTTCTGCCAACCTCGCTGGCCGGCTTGGCGGAGTTCTATGCCATTCGGAAGGGGGCGCCTGGGCGCGTCGCGGGCCGTGATAGTCAGACGATATTCATCGAGCCGAAGGATGATGTCCGCTACGGCCATCAGTTCTGGGTCGACATGGAGAGCGGCCTGCTGCTCAAGGCGGGGATGCTCAACGAGCGCGGCGAGACGATCGAGACGTTCGCCTTTACGCAGTTGCAGGTCGGCGGGAGTTTCGATCGCGAGGCGCTCAAGTCGAAGTTCGGGGCGCAAAGCGGCGGCTGGCGTGTCAGTCACATGCAGGCCAGCGAGGCGCGCGGCAAGGACGAAACATGGCAGTTCAAGGTGCAATTGCCGGGTTTTCGCAAGCTGGCCGGGATGAAACGCACGGCGCAGATTGCCAATCCGGCGCAGGCGGAGAGTGTCCATATGGTCTTCTCCGATGGACTTGCGGCAATCTCGGTGTTCATCGAAGCCTTGCCGGAAAAGCCTGAGCTGGGGGCGACTTCGTTGGGCGCCATCAATGTCTATCAGCGCGCCATCGGCGAACAGTTGATCGTTGCGATGGGTGAGGTTCCACCTGCCACGCTGAAGAAGTTTGCCGACGGCATCGAGCCGAAGCGGAAATGAAGGGCGAGTTCGTGGAAAACCGAGGGATCGTCACCCGCATCGAGGGCGTCTGCGCCATGGTTGAAGTGGTTCCCGTGTCTTCCGGTTGCGGCCGGTGTCACGAGGCTGGCGGTTGTGGCGGCGATCTGCTTGCCCAATCGCTGCGACCGCAAAAGCTGAATGTGTATCGCGTGCCGAATCGAGTTGGCGCAAAGGTCGGCGATTGCGTGGTGGTTTCGGTGCCGGAAGGCGCTGTGTTGCGCGCGGCGCTGCTGGCCTACCTGATACCAGCCTTGTTCCTGATAGTCGGCGCCGCTCTCGGTACGGCTTTCGCCGAAGACGACCGGCTGGCGTTGATCGGCGCTGGCCTCGGTCTGATGCTGGGCTTGCTGGTCTTGCGGTTGGCCCAGTGGCGCCTGATGGGGGCGGGGGAACTTCTGGTGTCGATGCGGCTCGAACGCTCGCCCATGACATACATGAATTGTTCGCGGGTTTGATCCAGGTTTATTTTCAAGGAGCTTTCCAGATGATCAGGAAGATACTTCTGTCGTTGTCCTTTGTCCTGTTTTCGCAGCTGGCTGCGGGCCAGTCGCGCGATCTTCCGGACTTCACCGAACTCGTGGAAAAGCAGGGCGCTGCTGTCGTCAACATCAGCACGACCCAGATCATCCGCGGTGGACGTGGTAGTCCGTTCGGGATGTTGCCTTTTGATGAGGAAGACCCACGCCTGGAGCAGTTTCGCCGCTTCTTCCCGCATCAGATTCCGGGCATACCGCGCGATCAGGAGAGCAAGTCGCTCGGTTCAGGGTTCATCATCAGTTCCGATGGTCACGTTCTTACCAATGCGCATGTCGTCGATGGCGCCGACGAGGTGCTGGTCAAGTTGACGGACAAGCGCGAGTTCAAGGCCAAGGTGCTCGGCACCGACCGTCGCACGGACATCGCGCTGATCAAGATCGAGGCGAATGGCCTGCCGGTGGCGAGACTGGGCGATCCGGGCAAATTGAAGGTGGGCGAATGGGTTGTGGCCATCGGCTCGCCATTCGGTTTCGAGAGCAGCGTGACCGCAGGCATCGTCAGCGCCAAGGGCCGCGCCTTGCCGCAGGAAAGCTTCGTGCCTTACATCCAGACCGATGCAGCCATCAACCCTGGCAACTCCGGTGGTCCGCTGTTCAACATGCGCGGGGAGGTGGTCGGGGTCAATTCGCAGATCTACAGTCGCTCCGGTGGCTATATGGGGCTCGCATTCGCGATTCCCATCGATGTGGCCATGGAAGTCCAGGCTCAGCTCAAGACTCACGGCAAGGTCAGCCGCGGCCGCATCGGGGTGGCCATTCGCGATGTGACCAAGGAGCTTGCCGATTCCTTCGGTCTTGGCAAGCCGAGCGGCGCCCTGGTGGACTCGGTGGAGAAAGGCGCTCCTGCGGATCGGGCCGGTATCGAGGCAGGGGACATTGTCCTCAAGATCGACGGCAGGATCGTCACTCAGTCGAGTGACCTGCAGCGCATGGTGGGCAACACCAAGCCCGGCAGCAAAGCCCATTTGCAAGTCTGGCGCAAGGGTGCGATGAAGGACATCGCGGTGGACATTGCCGAGCTTTCCGATGCCCAAATGGGGCCGGGTGCGCGCGGCGGCAAGCGCGGCAAGGCTGTCGAGCCAGCGACCAGCAACCGTCTGGGCCTGGTGTTGTCGGAGCTGACCGCGGAGCAGAAAAAGGAGCTCAAGTTGAACAACGGCCTGGTCATTGAGGATTTGCGCAACGCGACGCTGAGCGCAGATCTGCGTCCAGGCGACATTGTCCTTGCGGTGATCAGCAAGGGCGTGCAAACCGAGGTCAAGAGCGTCGAACAGTTCAACAAGCTGATCGGTCAGATCGACAAGAGTGCGACCATCACCTTCCAGGTGCGGCGCGGCGACAGTCAGACCTTCATCAGCGTGAAGGGCGGCAGTGACACGAAATGAAGCCAGGCTGACGCTGTACAGCCGCGATTATTGCCATCTCTGTCATGACATGCTCGCCGCGCTGGAGGCCATGCGCGGCGAGTGCGGAGTGAGCTTCTCCATTGACGTGGTGGATGTCGATGACGACCCCGGGCTGGTCGCGCTGTACGACGAGCGGGTGCCGGTGCTGGTGATCCACGAGGGCGCGCACACGCGTGAGCTATGTCATTACTTTGTCGACAAGGATGCGGTGCGCGCCTGTCTCGCCGGTTAGATAGCCGCATCGCCAGGATCAAGCATTCATGCGCCTCTCGACGCCCACTTCTCCGAAACGACCATCCTGCGCGCCCCTTGAGGCATGCACTGCCTGTCCACGTCTGGCCGGCTTTCTCGCCGGCGTGCGCGAGGACTACCCTGACTACCACGCGCGGCCGGTGGCGCCGTTCGGCGATCCGTGTGCGCGCCTGCTGATCGTCGGCCTGGCGCCGGGCATGCACGGTGCAAATCGCAGCGGACGGCCGTTTACCGGCGATTACGCCGGCATCCTGCTCTATGAGACGCTGCATCGCTATGGCTTTGCCAGCCGCCCGCTGTCGGTGGCGGTGGATGATGGTCTGGAGCTGATCGACTGCCGCATCACCAATGCCGTCAAATGCCTGCCGCCGCAGAACAAGCCGGAACCGGCGGAGATTCGCACCTGCAACCGGTTTCTGGCCGATGAGCTGCGGCAGTCGCCCGAGGCGCGCGTCATCCTGGCGCTTGGCAACGTTGCGCACAAGGCGGTGCTGATGGCGCTCGGGCTCAAACAGAGCGCCTGCGCCTTCGCTCATAACGCACGCCATGCGCTGCCCGACGGCCGCATCCTGATCGATAGCTATCACTGCAGCCGCTACAACACCCAGACGCGGCGCCTGACGGCGGAGAGCTTCGCCGCGGTCTTCGACGCCGTGCAGGGCGAACTTGGCCAAGTCGCATAGCGCCTTCGACCCAGCCAGCCTGCTGGCGACCCTGCCCGACGAGCCGGGCGTCTATCGCATGCTCGGCGTCGATGACGATGTCCTCTACGTTGGCAAGGCGAAGAACCTCAAGAAGCGCGTCAGCTCATACTTCCAGAAAACGGTGCAGAGTCCGCGCATCGGCCTGATGCTCACCCAGGTGAGGCGCGTCGAGATCACCGCGACGCGCTCCGAGGCCGAGGCACTGATCCTCGAGAACACGCTGATCAAGCGTCTCGCGCCGAAGTACAACATCCTTTTCCGCGACGACAAGTCCTACCCGTACATCATGCTGACGGGCGACGAGTTTCCTCGGCTGGCATTCCATCGCGGCAGCTTCGCGCGCAATTCGCGCTACTTCGGGCCTTACCCGAACAGCCTGGCGGTGCGCGAGGCGATCCAGCTGCTGCAGAAGACCTTCCTGCTGCGCACCTGCGAGAACGCCGTCTTCGCCCATCGCTCGCGGCCATGCCTGCTGCACCAGATCAAGCGCTGCAAGGCGCCCTGCGTCGGGATGGTTTCCGCCGCGGACTACGCCGACGATGTTCGCATCGCCGAGATGTTCCTGCGCGGTCGGCACGGCGAGGTGATCGAGCGTCTCACCGACGCCATGCAACAGGCTTCCGATGCGCTGCGTTTCGAGGAGGCGGCGCAACTGCGTGATCAGGTGCGCGCCCTCCAGGCAGTGCTGCATCGGCAGTACGTCAGCAGCATCGGCGACGAGAATGTCGACATCCTCGCCGCGCTGAACATGGGCGGCGATTTCTGCGTGAATCTGGCGATGGTGCGCGGCGGCCAGCATCTCGGCGACCGCGCGCATTTCCCGCGTGGCGCCGGGCAGCGTTGGGAGGGGGAGGAAACGGAGGGGCTGCTGGCCTTCATCGAGCAACATTATCTCGAGCATCCGGCGCCTGCGCGACTGATCCTCAGCCACGACGTGGCGGCGGCGTGTGACGCCGTGTTCGAGGCGGCCAGAATACGCGCGGCGGCGACCCTGCCGCGCAACGAGATGGAGCGCGCCTGGTTGGCGATGGCGGAAAACAATGCGCGTCTCTCCATCGAGGCACGCCGCCATGCTGCAGGAAACGCCCGGCAGCGCCTCGAAGCGCTGTGTGAGGCGCTCGATCTCAACGAGCCGCCGGCGCGCATCGAGTGCTTCGACATCAGTCACACGCAGGGCGAGGGCACCGTCGCCTCCTGCGTGGTGTGCGTGGATGGTGCAATGAAGAAAAGCGAGTACCGGCGGTTCAACATCTCGGGCATCCAGCCGGGCGACGATTATGCGGCGATGCGTCAGGCGTTGGCGCGGCGCTACGAAAAAGTCGCAGCGGGCGAGGCGGTGGCGCCCGACCTGATACTCATCGATGGCGGCAAGGGGCAGCTCGGCATCGCCCGGGAGGTATTGGCCGAGGTTGGCCTGCCTCATCTGGTCAGCGTTGGCGTCGCCAAGGGCGAGTCGCGCAAGCCTGGTCTGGAAACACTACTCGTCGGCGATGCCTTAGAATCCGTTCAGCTGCCGGCGAGTCATCCGGCGCTGCATCTGATCCAGGAAGTGCGCGACGAGGCTCATCGGTTCGCGATCTTCGGTCATCGGGCGCGGCGCGACAAGGTGCGCGGTCGCTCGAAGCTGGAGGATCTGGCGGGTGTCGGCCCGCAGCGACGACGCAGGTTGCTCGCTTATTTCGGCGGACTGCAGGGAGTGGTCGCGGCAACGGTGGAGGATCTTTGCCGCGTCGAGGGGATCAGCCGAAAACTGGCCAAGAAGATCTACGACGAGTTACATTGACACTGACAAGAAAAA
This sequence comes from uncultured Rhodocyclaceae bacterium, assembly GCA_964500425.1. Taxonomy (GTDB): domain Bacteria; phylum Pseudomonadota; class Gammaproteobacteria; order Burkholderiales; family Rhodocyclaceae; genus Sterolibacterium. The sequence continues at coordinate 881 of CAZCPD010000124.1, read as the reverse complement.
TACCGAATCGCGATGCCGTTCAATATTCCTATCCTGCTGACCTGGGCGCGCATCGTCCTGATTCCACTGTTCGTCGGTGTGTTCTATGTATCGCCGCAGTGGCTCTCGCTGCATGACCAGGCGCTTGCGGCGACGCTGATCTTCATCATCGCCGCCATCACCGACTGGCTCGATGGCTGGCTGGCGCGCAAGCTCGGACAGACCTCGGCGTTCGGCGCCTTTCTCGATCCGGTTGCCGACAAGCTGATGGTGGCTGCGGCGCTCATCGTCCTGGTTCAGCTCGCGCGCATCGATGCGCTCATCGCCATCATCATCATCGGTCGTGAAATCGCCATCTCGGCGTTGCGTGAATGGATGGCCAAGATCGGCGCTGCGGAAAGCGTGGCCGTTTCTTTTCTCGGCAAGGTCAAGACCGCTGCGCAGATGGTCGCCATTCCGCTGCTTCTGTATCGCGAACCTGTCGTGGGCATCGATGTCATGCATATCGGATACTTGTTGATCGTGATTGCCGCCATCCTGACCCTCTGGTCGATGGGCTACTACCTCAAGATGGCCTGGCCCGAGATTTCATTGCGCAGCGGATCGCGCTGAAATTCGTGCTGCAACGTTAATAATTGTTGACAGTGCTGAATTAGAGACTATAATTCTCATCTGTCTTGCGGCAGTAGCTCAGTTGGTAGAGCGCAACCTTGCCAAGGTTGAGGTCGAGAGTTCGAGACTCTTCTGCCGCTCCAGTTTTATCGAAGGGAAAGCGCAAGCTTTCCCTTTTCTCTTCAGAGCCCATTGAAGTATTTGTCATGGGGCTTGGCGGGGTAGCAAAGTGGTTATGCAGCGGCCTGCAAAGCCGTCTACGCCGGTTCGATTCCGACCCCCGCCTCCAA
>CAZCPD010000123.1:0-9221 GCA_964500425.1 uncultured Rhodocyclaceae bacterium | reverse complement strand
CTTCCTTCGGGGCGTCCCCCAAGGGGACTTCCTTCGGGGCGTTTCCTTCGGTCACAAGTAGGCGAGTGGCGGGTATATGCGATTGTCGTGGGATGTAGACATCAATGATCCGCAAATTGCGTCAAACGAAGCCCGCCCGGTTCCGGCAGAGCGGGACAACCCGACACCCTGCTCGATTGCACGCGCAACGTCTTCGCGCCCATAATCCGCGCTTGCCCCAGCCACACCGGGCTGCCGCCATGCGGCGCCCTTCCTGTCATGACGCCACCATCAAACCCGCCCAACCCGCCGCAGCCCGCCGGAAAAGCCGCCTTCTGGTGCTTCCTGCTCTACCTGGCGTTCGTGATCTATGGCAGCCTGGTTCCGCTGCAGTTCGTCGACCGGACGCTGGCAAGCGCCATCCAGGCGTTCCGCGAAATTCCGTTCCTGACGCTGAACATCGCCTCGCGCGCCGACTGGGTCGCCAATCTCCTGCTCTTCATCCCCCTGACCTTTCTCGCCGCCCTGGCGACGAATGCCCGTGGCGGCCATCCCGCCCGGCGCATTCTGCTGCCGGTGACGATCGGCGCGGCCGCCATCGGCCTGGCCATCGGCATCGAGTTCACGCAACTGTATTTCCCTCAGCGCACCGTGTCGCAAAACGATATCTACGCCGAAAGCCTGGGCGGCCTGATCGGGCTGCTTGTCTACAGCGGCTGGGGAGCACGCGTCCGCGCCTGGCTGAATGACTTCTGGCTGCGCCAGCAGGGCCAGGATCGGCTCGTCAAGCTGTTGCAGGCCTACCTCGTCCTGCTGCTGCTGTTCAACATCCTGCCGCTCGACCTGACCCTGAGCCCGGTCGAACTCTTTCACAAATGGAAGGAAGGCCGCGTCGTCCTGATTCCCTTCGCGGGCCTCACCAGCGACCGCACAAGCAGCTTCGCCGAGGCGTTTTACGAGCTTGGCTCCGACATCCTGATCTGGCTGCCCGTCGGCCTCCTGCTGGCGCTGCGCAGCGGCGCGACGCTCGCCGGCGTTGCCCTGGCGGGACTCGGCGCCGGCCTGGCGATCGAATTCCTGCAACTGTTCGTCTACAGCCGCGTCACCGACGTTACCGACGTGCTGCTGGCGGGCGTCGGCGCTTGCGGCGGCTGGTTGCCGGCGCGCGCCCTGGCCGGCAACCTGCCCGCGCTCGCCGCCCGATTCGAGCGCGCTTCGGCGTTCCTGTGGCTGGGCTGGCTGATCCTCGCGGCCGGCGTGTTCTGGTACCCGTTCAATTTCGATCTGGCGAGGCTGAGCACCGACGCCACGACCACCGCGTTCTCGCGCCTGCCCTTCACCACCTACTACTTCACGTCCGAATTCCATGCCATCAACGAACTGCTGCGCAAGCTCAGCTTCTTCCTGCCCGGTGGCCTGCTGCTCGGCCTCATGGCCCAGGGGCGGCGACAGTCAGCCGCATTGCCGCTGGCGCTGCTGGCCCTGATCGCCTTCGGCATCGAAGCCGGCCAGCTGGCGCTACCCGGCAAGGTCGCCGATCTGACCGACGCCCTGCTCGAATCGCTGGGCGGCTGGCTGGGCTATCTGATGGGCCGCTGGATCGGCGCGCCGCCACTGCGAAATCCCGCACCGCGCCGGGACATGCCGGCCGCGCCGCCACCGCCGCGCAGCCAGGACGAAATGCATCGCGCCATGCCCAGTGCCGGGCCCCACCCTCGCCCTCGCCCTCGCCCTGAACCCGCCTGGCTGACGGGCCCACGCGGACATCTGGTCATCATCTGCCTCATGACGCTGACGCTCGCGGCCGCGCTCAGGCTGCCCTTCATTCCCTACAACCTGCGCGAACTCCTGCGTCCGGAACTCGGCGGACTGATTTCCGCGGCGGGAATCAGCCTGGCCGCCTATGGCATCGCCAACGGCATGTTCCTGCTGTTTCCCCGCGAACGCCGCGTCTGGCTGCTGGCCTTTCCGGCCGTGCTGCTGATCCATGGACTGGCCGCTTTCATCCTGCTGCGCATCGGCGTCCCCATCGAAAGCCTCCACGACATCGTCGGCGCCCCGGTGCTGGGCTGGCCGTGGGAATTCGAAATGCTCGGGCGCTACCTTGCCCTGCATCTGTGCCTGATGCTGCCCTTGCTGGGCGCCGGCCTGATGGTCCGCGCCCTCCTCAACCCCGCCGCCCTGGCCGATTTCATCTACTGGTTCGTCATCACGCTCGCGCTGGCCTGGCCGCTGCATTTCCTGGTGATCGAACAGGCCGCCACCGACAATCTCACCGAACTCATCGCCGACAACGCCGGCTTCCTCGCCTCGTGCGCGCTCGCCGGCGCCTTCTTCCTCACCGGCCTTGCCGCCAGTGCGCTCTCGGCCCTCTCAGCCCTCTCCAGCCGCTCCAGCCTCTCCGCGCCCGGCGTGGCCCCGGCGACGCATGCACGGCGGCTGGCGGCGATCGGCCTGCTCGCCGCCATCGGCGCGGCAGCGCTCTTCGGGCTCGGCGCGGAACAGAACATCGTCAAGTACGGACGCGTGTTTTCCGCCTTCCAGTTCCTGCTCAGCCCCGATCGCGACCACCTGGCCAGCGGCCTCGCTCTCGCCATGCGCGAAGGCATTGCACTGCTCGCCGCGTGCGCGGGGCTCGCCTTGCTACAGTGGATGTCGTGGCGACAATATGGACTGAAGCGGACCGCCCAGCCGACCCGGCGCGGGAGGCGCGGGAGTTGAGCGCCATCCGGCGATTCAGCCGCCGAATACCTTGCCGATCCGCCGCCACAGCGCCGCGCCGAAATAACGGACGATACGCATCGCAACAAATACGGCAGGAGAGGGATCGGCAAGATGCCAGAACAGGTAGGCACTGCGCCGCCCCCTCATCGCCAGCCCCGGTTGGCGACCAAACCAGAGCCGCCCAAAGGGGTCGCGTTCCTCGTTGAACCAGACTTTTTCGTTCACCTGTCGGGCCGCCGGCAGCACCGCGGATGTCTGATCCATATACTCGATCAAGGGCAGATTGACGCCATTCTCGCTGCACAACGACACCCAGAAGTCGGTGCGTCCGATGGTCGGCTCGATCACCCATAGGCGGCCATCCGGCGCCCGCTTCAACTCCAGCGAGACCGGCCCGGATAACGCCAGTCCCTCGAAGAAGCGCTGAGTCTGCTCGAACACCGCATCCTCAGGAAAGGATTCCGCGACCGTCGTGTGGCCGAGCGGCCGCGAGCGCAGCTTGTGACCGTCGAAGCGCGCCAGCACCTTGCCACGATCGAGATAGAGCGCCGTGAAATGAATCGCCCTGTCATCGCCGGGGATGAAGTTCTGCACGATGAAAGGCAGCTCGGCGCAAAATTGCTCGGCAAGCGCAGCGAGCTGTTCCGCGGATTCGGGCAGGTTGGTCTTGAAACTCGAGAGCGGCCGCGCCGGCTTGACGATCATCGGAAAGCCTATCGTCTCGATCGCGCGCTCGACATCCTCCACTGACGAAAGCAGGAAAGTCTTCGGATAGGCGATGCCCTGCTCCGCGCAGCGCGCTTCGAGGGCAGACTTGTCAAGCAAGGGAAGCAAGGTCTGCCGGCAATGCGCCCAGCTCAGGCGGTATTGGCCCTGAAGACGCGACCACTCGCTGCCGATGAGCCGCACCATCCGGTCATTGGCCAGGAACAGCACCGGATTCTCGCGACAATCGATGCGCGAACGTAACGCCAGCAGCGCATCGATCAGCGCCGGACCGTTGATATCCGGCACGAACTCGACCTGGGCGAGGCGGGTATGCGCTCCGGGCAACGTACGGTCGGATTCCAGTGCGATGACCCGCACGCCTCCCTCGCTCAAACCACGGATGATCGACAGGCCATGACCGCAACACCCCACGACGACGGCGGGAGCATGACTCCCCCTGCCCCTGCGGATCTCGCTTGCTGCCCGATTCCTGCCCTCGAACAACCCAAACGCCTTGAGACCGCGGCCTGCCACCTCCCGCGCAAGGCCCATAAAGCCGGGGCCGGAGCGCGGATTGTAGGCAACGATGCCCCAGCGTTCACGGCGCGCACTCATCCACTGCGGCTTGTACGAATCATCGCCACAAAGGAAATCGACACTGGCAACCCGGTCGACATCCATAACGTGCTGCATCAACATTGCCGTAAGCAAGGTACCCGAAGAATAAGTGGAATGCCTCTCGTCATAGGCCAGCTTGAAAATATTGGCCGTGCCATGAGCCACAAGCCATATCTGCGCAGCAATCGGCACGCCATTGAGGCGCGCAATGCCCAATCGCAACCACCCCTCGGCCGCCGCCGTGCGCACCAGGCCGGGGATGAACTCAGGATACGGTTCGGGCTTCTTCCAACTCGCTGCGTAAACTGACTGATATGCGGCAATCGCTTCTTCAACCTTGTCGCCACCAGCGACCATTTCCAGCGTTCCGCCTTCCGCAGCAAAGCGTTTGCCTTTTCGCTTGATCGTGCTGCGCATTTCGCCGGCCCGAGTTGCCAGATAGCTGGACCAAGTGTTGCCAGCCACATCGAGATGCCAGTTGCCAAAACAGAAATAGCGAAACGGCCGCCTGCCGGCCCGCCGTAAACCTTCCTCCAGCGCGGCGAAGGATGGCGCTGCCGGGTCCAGCGGCGCCAGACGAATCGCATCGAGCGGCGCGAAGCGCTGGCCTATCCAGTCGAACATCGCGGCGAACGCTTCGGCAGAGGGAGAGGCGCCGAGCGGGGCGTACAGCCAGGAGTAGTAGTTGGTCAGGGACACCACCTCCCGCACCCGGCCCGAACCCGCCGCACTCAAACGAATCGGCAGGAGCGCCACCGGCCTTCCGGCCACTTCGGCGGCGATGAAACGCACCTCGTCGCCTGGAAACACCGTCGCCACGAAATTGCGATGCCACGACATGCCGAGATCGATGGCGAGTGCTTCGCCAGCCGCGAAGAGTTCCTGATAGCCGACAGGGAGCTCGTCGAGACCGGCGAACTCCCTGATGACGCAGACCATCCCCGACGCCGTCATGCCACCGCAACCGCCGCAAACATCATCAGGCGCCTATCGCGCGGCGTCCGGCGCCGGCTCCGCAACAGGTGCTGCAGCCGGAACGGTGTCAGGTGTCGCCGGCGCGTCGGCATTCTCCAACTTCGGCGGGGGCGCCTCGCGCCACTTGCCGGCGCGTTCCAGTTTGGTCTTCAAGCCGGGCAACTCGAAGCCAAGCAGATAGGCGCGATGCGCATGATCGAGCGACTTGTCGAACTCCTTCAGGTCGAAATAGGCGAGACCGAGGTTGTAATGAACATTGGCGTTGTCACCGGCCAGCTCAGCCGCCGTCTTCAGATTATCCACCGCCTCCTTGGTTCGTCCGACCTTGAGCAGATAGATGCCATAGATCATCCGGGTGTCGCCATTCGTCGGCCGAAAACGGAATGCCCGATCGAACCAGCAATCGACCGTATGCCGCGACCCAAGCGGACGGGCGGTCTTCTCCCGCAACGCGAGATTGGACATCGTCAACAAAGCGCGTGCATGGTTCGGGAAGACGCCCAGCGTATAGCCGATGTCATGCCCGAAAGCGCCGGTCGCGCGCTGCTTCAGTTGTTCCACGCCGGAAGTGAAGTGCACCCGGTCAACAATCAGACGCTGCTCGCGACTCGCCGTGTTGTAATCCCACGGGCCGACATGATTGGTCAGTGGACCGCAATCGCTCTCGCCGGCGAACGCGGCGCCGCTCAAGGCGCAGACGAGCAGCGCGGTCAGTCGCAACAGGGGCGAACGACGGACGACACTCGTGCGAATCAATTCGTGCTTCATTTTCTGAACCCCACTCCGAAACCTTGCTTGACGAACGCCAGCAACCAGTAACCCCAAGCCTGCCAGCGCCACGGCGCACGGGCGATGGCCGCCTCGAAGGCACGCCGCGCGACGGCCGGATCGCCGCCCCAATAATGAATGTACCCATGCCCATAACATAGCGTGAACAGTCGTTCGCGCAAGCGGCGCGGATCGGCGTGGCGTCCATCCGGGCCGCGCACGCCGTGTCTATCCAGCATCCGGCATAGTACCCGATACTCATTGTTCTCAGGGCGCGGCGCATGCGTCGTGCTTTGCTGATGCATGCGGTAATACGCCACGGTGCGATTGAGCTTGGCGGCTTGGAACTGGCGCGAAATGCGCATCCAGAACTCGTAGTCCTCGCCAGTGCGCAGGCTCTCGTCGAACATGCCGACCGCTTCGAGCACCGGCCTGCGGATCAGCGCCGTGATGATGCAGACGATGCTGTCGTAGAGCAGCTCGCAGTAGATCCAGCCCGAGTGTTCGGCGATCAGTTCCCCTTTGGCCGGATCGTCCTGCGCAGCCGGCGGCGGTCCAAAGCTACCGTCCGCAGCGGGATACCAGCGCATGAATTTCGCGAAAACCAGCCCCACCTCCGGATGGTCGTGCAGATAGCGCACCTGGGCCGAGAGCTTGCCCGGCAGCCAGATATCGTCGGCGTCGAGAAAGGCGATCAATTCGCCGCGCGCCTGCGTCAACCCGAAGTTGCGCGCCGCCGCCGCGCCGCCGTTGCTGCGCTGAAAAACGCGTACGCGCTCGCCGCAGGCGCGGGCTTCGTCGGCAGTCCCGTCGCGCGAGCCGTCGTCGACGACGATCAGCTCGACGTTGGGATAATCCTGGGCCAGCACGCTGCTGATCGCCTCGCCGATATACGGCCGAGCGTTGTAGGCCGGCATGATGACGGAGACGAGCGGCGGCGCCATCGCGGCGCCCGGCGAAACGGGCAGATCAGCCGCGGCCATGGTCCCGCTTCATCTTCATCAGCGCTTGCTGCAACCCGCCGACCGCCGCCTCGAAACGGGCTTGATTGCTCAAGCCGAACTCGCAATCCGCCAGCAGCCGTGAAAACCGTTCGAGCAGGCTGGCGATTTCGCGCGGCGAACTCTTCGCCGGCGTCACCGGCGACCAGTGCGGACTGGCCATGCCGAGCGCGCCGAGGTTGCGCTTGACGCTGTTCTTGAGGCGCACGACACGCGGCGCATTCCGGTCGGCGTCCCAGATGCCCGGCAGCCGGTCGGGACGATAGGTCATGCCAAGCGAAGCGCACCAGTCCTGCCACTTGAAGTCGAGGATGTGCTCATAGCAGCTCACCGCCTTCCACGGCACGCGGAAGGTATCGGCGAGGATCGCTCCATGCATCGCCTCGGTGACGATCGACGTGGAACGACGTATCTCGCGCATCACTGTCTCGACGTCGGCGCCCGGATCGATGTAGCGGATGCCAAGTTGCCGGCAGATCATTGCCCAGTCGGCATTGAGCGCGCTCTGGTGATGCGGGATGAATGCCAGCCCGCCATCCTTCGCGACGGGCGGCAACTCGATGGTGGCGAGCAGCGCCGCTGCGTCGGTGATCGCCAGCGAGGCATCCAGCCCGAGCGCTTGCGCCGTCAGCGGCCCGCGCACGCAGCAAAAATGCCAGCGATCATCGAGCACGGGATGATCCCCATAGCCGGCGCCGGTGCCGAACACAATCTTCGCGGGCTCGCGCGGAATGCGATGATTCAGCAGCGTGCCGATGCCGACGAAGAGCGTGCGCGCGTCGTCATCCAGCAGTTCCGGAATCAACCGGCTCCATAGCCAGGGATTCAGGTCGTCGCCGAAATTTCCGGTGTTACAGCGGTAATAGTAGAGCTTCATCGAATATCACTCCCGGGCGGCGCGAGCCGTCCGTTCATCAAGCGGGGCGCTTCCGGAACCTGGCCAGCAGATCGCGCAAATCGCGCAGATGCGCTCTTGAAATCAGGGAAACCGAAAGCGCATAGGCCGCCGCCCCGGTCAGCACGAGGGCGGGCAACTGCAGGAATACGCTGAGGTCATGCGCCGGCAGCGAAAGGCGCACATGATAAACGATGCCATACATGACCGCCGCCGCGAGCCCCGGCACGCCGAGCACCTGCAACAGGTGGCGCATGCGCAGACCGATCAGGGCAAACGCCATCCAGAGCAGCGCCACGCTGAACAGCGCGGCGACGAGTTGCCCGATGGCGACGCCCATCAGGCCCCACTGACTGCCGATGAGGAGGGCCCCGAGCAACATCGTCGTCGCGACGAGATTCAGCCGGAAAGACAAGCCAACCTGGTTCATCGAATTGAAGATCGACGTGCTGATCGCCGTGGCGGCGCGCAGCGCCGAGCCGATCGAAATCACCTGGAGTATCGGAATCATCGGCAGCCATTGATCGCCGTAGAGCACTGCGACCAGCTCCTCGGCGACGACCGCGACACCGCAGCCGACGGGCACGACGACCAGCGCCAGCAGCCGGGCGCTGCGCATCACGGCATCCTGCAGGCGGCCCGGATCCTCCTTGAGCATGGAAAAAGCCGGGAACAGCACCCGCTGCAACGGAATCGCGATGCGCGCCCGGATCTCGTCGGTCAGGCTGCGCGCATTCTGGTAGTAGCCGAGCGACACGGCGCCGAGCATGCGCCCGACGAGGGCGATGTCGGCATTCATGTTCAGGAAGAACAGCAGGCCGTTGCCGAAATAGCTGCCGTTGATGCGCCATGTCGCACGGAAAAACTCGAGGCTGAAGCGCAGCCGCGGCAGGTAACGCACGTACCATTGAAACGCCAGCCACTGCGCCACCCCGCCGACGAGCGCCGAAAGCACCAGGCTCCAGACACCGAAACCCTGCCAGGCAAACAGGATCGCCGACCCCGAGGAAAACAGCAGCGTCACCAGCCTGACATAAAACTCCTCGCGAAACATCATCATGCGCGCCATGATGCTGTTGGGCACGACGGTCACCCCCTCCAGCAGAAAGGCCAGGCACATCACCTTGAGCAGATCGCCGGAAACCGGCTCGGCGAAGAACAGTCCGGAAAAAAACGACAGCGCGAACACCGCTAGGCTTAACAGGACTCCGAGGCCCAGGGAAGCCCAGAAGGTCGTATCGAGGTCGATGCGGCCGATGCGCGAGCGCTGGATCAGTATCGAACCGAAACCGAAGCTGGCGAACAATCCCGCCAGCTGCATGACGACCGTCGCCATCGCGACATGACCGAAATCGGCCGGCGTCAGCAGACGCGCCAGTATCGACATCGAGCCTATCGTCAGCAGCGTTCGAATGACGATGCCAAGCATCGTGAAACCGGCGCCGCCGACGACACGATGGCCGAGATTGCCGCGCAGGGGCGAGAAGCTGCGCTGGACGATGGTCAACGAGCGATGTTTCGCAGCCATGCCAGTGTCCGGTTCTCGACTTCAT
>CAZCPD010000122.1:0-9296 GCA_964500425.1 uncultured Rhodocyclaceae bacterium | reverse complement strand
CTAGCCGCCTTCACGTCCTTCTCACGACTTCGCGCCAGATCAGGCTGGCCATGCGCCCGGTCACCCCGTCGCGCCGATATGAATAAAAGTGCGGCTCATCGCTGAAAGTGCAGCATTCACCACCAGAGATGCGGCTCACGCCCAGCGCCGCGAGCCGCAGACGCGCCAACGCATACAGATCGCACAGCCATTTGCCGCTGCCCTGCGCGCCATGCGGCGCGAAGGCCAGCGCCGCGCCGGTATCGTGGCGACAGAAGGCCGCACGCACCTCGTCACCGACTTCGAACGCCCCGGGCCCGATCGCCGGGCCCAGCCACGCAAGGAGATCGCCGCCGGCCAGCCCCATCGCCGCCACCGTCGCCTCGATGACGCCGTCGGCAAGCCCGCGCCACCCGGCATGGGCCGCAGCCACCACCGAACCATCGGCAGCCGCCAGCAGCAGTGGCAGGCAATCGGCGGTGAGCACGGCGCAAACGCGGCCCGCCCCCCGCGCATGGCTCGCATCGGCGCTGACGCCCTGCGGCGCGGAATCGGCGTCAACCACGCTTACGCCATGCACCTGGTTCAACCAGAGCGGCTCGCCGGGGAGGAGTTTGCGCAACTGCGCGCGATTGGCAGCGACGGCGGCCGGATCGTCGCCGACATGGTCGCCGAGATTGAAGCACGCATATGGCGCGGCGCTGATGCCTTGCAGGCTCGCGCGCGTCGTCACCAGCGCGCGCACGCCGGGAATCGCCGCGCCACCCCAGTCGGGAACCAGCAGACCTCCGCTCATGCTCGCCCATCCGCGCCAGGCGACGCGCGCAAGCCTTCCAGCAATGACGAGAAGTCGGCGGGCAGCGGCGCATCCCAGCTCATTTCCTGATGGGTGCGCGGATGCAGCAGCGCCAGCCGCCAGGCATGCAGCGCCTGGCGCGGGAAAGCGGCCAACGCAACGCTGCCCGCGGCCCGCTTGCCATAGACCGGGTCGCCCACCAGCGGGTGCTTGATCGACGCCATATGGACGCGGATCTGATGCGTGCGCCCGGTTTCCAGGCGGCATTCGAGCAGCGTCGCGCCGGCGAACCGCTCAAGCACCGCATAGTGCGTGCGCGCCTCCTTGCCGTGCTGTTCGAGCGGCACCACGGCCATCTTGACGCGCTGCGTCGGATGCCTGCCGATCGGCGCATCCACCGTGCCGTTACCAACCACCGTGCCCAGCGCCAGCGCCAGATAGTGACGCTTGACGGTACGCGCCTGCAGTTGGCGGACCAGATCCGTCTGCGCTTCGAGCGTCTTGGCCACCACCATCAGGCCGCTGGTCTCCTTGTCGAGACGATGCACGATGCCGGCGCGCGGAATCGCCGCCAGCTGCGGCGCATGGTGGAGCAGCGCATTCAGCAGGGTGCCCTGCCAGTTGCCGCTGCCGGGGTGCACGACGAGCCCGGCCGGCTTGTCGATCACCAGGATGTCATCATCCTCGAAGACGATCGGGAGAGCGATATTCTCGGCCGCCGCCGGCAGGTCGCGCGGATCAGCGGCGGCAGCCGACTCGATTTCGATGCGCTCGCCGCCCCATATCTTGCGCTTGGCATCAACGCTCGCCTGGCCGTCGACCCGGATCAGCCCGTCGCGCAACCAGCCCTGCAGGCGGCTGCGCGAATGCTGCGGCAACAGCCGGGCCAGCGCCTGATCGAGGCGCAGGCCGGCACAGTCGGCCGGCACGACATGAAACTCGCTGTTCGCGGCCGGGCAGGCCGGAGCGCTTGCGCTATAATCGCCCGGATTCGTTTGCGGAACCTTCATCATGCGTAGTTTAGCGGCTCTGGCTGTCGTTTTTGCGTTTACGTTCACCCTCCCGCCGCTGCTCGTCGGTTGTGGCTCCACGCCCGAACAGCCGGCCGACGAAACCGCCGGCTGGACCGCGCAGAAGCTCTATGAGGAAGCGCGCGATGCCATGAACGAAGGGGCCTACGACAAGGCGGTCAAGCTTTTCGAGAAGCTGGAGTCACGCTATCCCTATGGCCGCTACGCACAACAGGCGCAACTCGAAATCGCCTACGCCCACTTCAAGCAGTCCGAACCGGCCTCGGCGCTGGCGGCCTGCGACCGCTTCATCCGCCTTCACCCCAACCATCCCAACGTCGACTATGCCTACTATCTGAAGGGTCTGGTCAATTTCAACGAGGACCTCGGCCTGTTTGGATACGTCAGCATGCAGGACATCACCGAGCGCGACCCCAAGGCCGCGCGCGAATCCTTCGAGGCCTTCAAGGAGCTGGTGAGCAAATTCCCCGGCAGCAAGTACGCCGGCGATGCGACAGCACGCATGAAATACCTGATCAACGCCCTGGCGTCCCACGAGGTTCACGTTGCCCGCTACTACCAGAAACGCGGCGCCTATATCGCTGCGGCCAATCGCGCACAGGGCGTCCTGAAAACCTATGTCGGCGCACCGGCCACCGAGGAAGCCCTGGTGATCATCATCCAGAGCTACGACGCGATGGGCATGAAGGATCTGCGCGACGACACGGAGCGCATCATGCGCCGCAACTTTCCCAAGAGTACCTACTACGAGCGCGGCCTCGACCGGCCGCTGCCGTGGTGGAAGCTCTGGTAATCCGGAACCGCACGGGGCACAAGCAGGAACGCGGGGCTCCCTTCACCCACGCGTAGATCGAGCATGGATGCGCCTCTCCGGGCATCGATCCCGCGGCTCGGCGGTTTTATTTCATCCGCGAAGGCAACTTGAGCGTGTCGCCCGCCGTCATGAAGGCGCCCATGCCCTGGTGATGCAGGGTGTGCCAGTCGCGGCGCGGCGTCCCGATCCAGGCCTGGCAGACTTCCAGCACGAACATGTTGTAGGCATTCACCATGCGCGTGTCGGCAATCCGGCATTCGAGGTTGGCATGGCACTCATCGATCAGCGGCGCCGCAACCCGCGCCGCCGGCATTGCCGTCAGGCCAAAGCCGGCGAACTTGTCGATGTTACGTCCCGACGTGTTGCCGCAGCCGACCACCTTGTCGGCCAGCTCGACGCTCGGGATGTTGATCACGCACTCGCGGCTCTTGCGCAACATTTCGAAGCTGTGATTGCGCCCGCTGATGACGCAACCGATCAGCGGCGGCTCGAACTCCATCATCATGTGCCACGACAGGGTCATGATGTTCGCCTTTCCCGCGTGCGTCGTCGTCAGCAGGACCACCGGCCCGGGTTCGAGCATCTGGTAGACATGGCCCAATGGCAAGGTGCGCTTCTTCATCACGACCTCCGCTTCTCGATCAAACCAGCCTGACCAACTGCTTGCCGAAGTTCTTCCCGTGAAGCAGGCCGATCAACGCGGCCGGCGCCTGCTCCAGCCCGTCCCCCACGGTTTCGCGATACTTGATGCGGCCGGCGACGACATGCTCGCCAAGCTCGGCGAGGGCAACCGGCCAGCGCGGCATCATCTCGGTTACGATGAAGCCCTGCATGCGGATGCGATTGACCAGGATGGCGCTGAGATTCCTGACGGGATAAGGTGCGCTGTTGTACTGCGCGATCATGCCGCACAGGGCGATGCGCGCGAATGCGTTCATGCGCCCGAGCAGGGTGTCGAAGATCTCGCCGCCGACATTCTCGAACAGGCAATCGATGCGCTGCGGCGTGGCAGACTTGATGGCGTCCCAGAGCTTGCCGCTGCCGGCCTTGTAGTCGATACAGGCGTCGAAGCCCAATTCATCGACCACGTAGCGACATTTCTCTTCACCACCGGCAATGCCCACGGCACGGCAGCCATGGATTTTCGCCAGTTGCCCGACCACGCTGCCGACCGCCCCCGCCGCGGCCGTCACCACCACCGTCTCGCCGGGCCTTGGCGCGCAGATGTCCATCAGGCCGATCCAGGCGGTGACGCCGGGCATGCCCAGCACGCCGAGATAGGCGGACAAAGGAACGCGCTCGGCATCGACCCTGAGCAGCCCCTCGCCATTGCTGATTGCATACTCCTGCCAGCCGAGCCGGCCAACCACCTTGTCGCCGACAGCGAACTGCGGATGCCTGGAGGCGATCACCTCGCCCGCAGTCCCGCCCAGCATGACCTCGCCCAAGGGCTGCGGCGCCGCATAGGAGCGCGCATCGTTCATGCGCCCGCGCATGTAGGGGTCGAGCGACAGGTAATGGTTGCGAACCAGCAGCTCGCCCTCGCGCGGAACCGGGATGGGACCGGCCACCAGGCGGAAGTTGTCTTCCGTCACCCAGCCCTGCGCCGGCGGACGACTGACAAGAAGAATTTGTCGGTTCATGTTCATCGACATCATCAGACGATGCAGGCCCCGCCATCCACCGCCAGATACTGCCCGGTGACATGACGTGACGCTTCCGAAGCCAGGAAGACGACCGCCCCCTGCAAGTCCTGTTCTCCTCCGATGCATTGCAGAGGCGTGGCGGAAATGACCTGCGGTTCGAGCTTGTCGAGCAGGCCGCGCGACATCCTGGAGCGGAAGAAACCCGGACAGATGGCATTGACGTTGATGTTGTAGCGCCCCCACTCCGCCGCCAGGGCGCGCGTGAAGTTGACCACCGCACCTTTGCTGGTGTTGTAGGCAATGGTGTGAACGCCGGGCGGATTGCCGCCGAGCCCGGAGACCGAGGCAATATTGATGATCTTGCCGCTCCGGCGCGGAATCATCGCGCGCCGGCCAACTTCGCGGGAGAGGAAGAACAGCGCATTGATGTTCAGATCCATCACCTTGTGCCACGCCTCGTCCGGATAATCCTCGGCCGGCGCGCCCCAGCTGGCGCCGGCGTTGTTGACCAATATGTCGATCGTCCCGTAGCTGCCAAGCACGGCGTCGACGAGCGCCGGGACAGCGCCATCCTCGCTCAGGTTGCCGGTTACTGGCAACACCTCGCAGCCGCGCTCGACCAGGTGCGCCGCGGCCTCTTCAAGCTCCTGCGTCTTGCGCGCAGTGATCGCCAGACGCGCGCCCATCTCGCCGAGCGCCTCGGCCATCTGCAATCCGAGCCCGCGCGAGGCGCCGGTCACCAAGGCGACCTTGCCGGTCAAATCGAACAGTTGCCTGACGCTCATGGAACAGCTCCCGTGGATTCCTGATGCTCGTACTCGCAGACGAGACACGCGGGAAAGTGAATCGCACTGCGAAAAAAGCTATTATCCCTCTCTTACGCACCATGCACCAAGCGCACGGCACTGACCGTGCCCACAAGAAGCTGGAGGAGAAACCCATGAACGGCCTGATGATGGACATGCCGCTGATGATCTCGGCGGTGCTCAGGCACGCCGCCCAATATCACGGCGACACCGAAATCGTTTCCCGCCTCACCGAAGGCGGCATCCATCGCTACACCTATGCCGATGCCGAGCTGCGCGCGCGGCAGGTGGCGTGCGCCCTGCAAACGCTCGGCATCACCGCCGGCGACCGCGTCGGCACCCTCGCCTGGAACAACCATCGTCACTTCGAGCTGTACTACGGCATTTCAGGCAGCGCCGCGATCTGCCACACCATCAACCCACGCCTGTTTCCCGAGCAGATCGTCTACATCATCAACCATGCAGCAGACAAGGTGGTCTTCTTCGACCAGAGCTTTCTGCCGCTCGTGCAACGCCTGGCGCCACTCTGCCCGACCGTGACGAGCTGGGTATTGATGAGCGGACCGGAGCAACTTCCCGAAGAAAGCGATCTTGCGCATCTGGCCTGCTACGAAGACCTCCTCGCCGCTGCCGCCGCACGCGCCGCCGACCATGAATGGCCGAGCTTCGACGAGAAGACCGCCTCCTCGCTCTGCTACACCTCAGGCACCACCGGCAATCCCAAGGGCGTGCTGTATTCGCACCGCTCGACGATACTGCATACCTATGCCTCGGCCCTTCCTGACTGCAGCAACCTCTCGGCCGCCGACGTCTCCCTGCCGCTCGTGCCGATGTTCCACGTCAATGGCTGGGGCATCCCCTATTCCGTCCCGCTGGTCGGCGGCAAGCTGGTGCTGCCCGGGCCGGCCTTCGATGGCAAGAGCCTTTATGAGCTGATCGAGCAGGAAGGCGTCACCTATGCAGCGGGCATTCCATCGATCTGGTACGGGCTCCTCGGCCATCTCGAACAGCACAAGCTGCGCTTCTCGACCTTGAAGCGCGCCATCATCGGCGGCGTGACCTGCCCGCCGCTGCTGATCCGTGCGCTCGAGGATTTCTACGGCGTCGAGGTCCGCCATGCCTGGGGCATGACGGAAACCAGCCCGGCCGGCGTCGTCAATACCTTCAAGGCCAAGCATGCCGGCATTTCCGTCGACGAGCGTTTCTACCTGAAGACCAAGCAGGGACGCCCCAGCTTCGGCCTCGAAATGGAGGTCGTCGACGGCGAAGGCAAGCGCCTGCCGCATGACGGCTGCACCAGCGGCGATCTGCTGGTACGCGGACCCTGGGTGGCCAGCGGCTATTTCCGCGACGAAGCCGATGCACAGCCGCCGCAAGCCCAATCGGGCGCCGACGGCTGGCTGCACACAGGCGACGTCGCGAGCCTGGATGCCGACGGCTATCTGCAGATCACCGATCGCTCCAAGGACATCATCAAGTCCGGCGGCGAATGGATCTCCTCGGTCGAACTGGAGAACATCGCCATGGCCCATCCCGCCGTCGCCGAGGCGGCGGTGATCGCCGTCTCCCATCCCAAGTGGGACGAACGCCCGCTACTGCTGGTCGTCAGGAAGTCGGCGCAGCGCGTGACGCGCGAGGAATTGCTCGCCTTTTACGACGACAAGGTTGCGAAATGGTCCAAGCCCGATGACGTCGTGTTCGTCGACAGCCTGCCGCACACGGCAACCGGCAAGCTTCTGAAGACGCGGCTGCGCGAGGAGTATGCGGCCTATCAGCTGCGCGAAAGCGCCGACCTCGCCGGCGAATAGAGACAGACCTCATGGATCGAATGTCCTTTGCCAGCCTGCCGCTGGCCCCGGCGCTGCTCGGCAATCTCGACAGCCTCGGCTACCGTCAGATGACGCCGATACAGGCGCAAGCACTGCCACTGATCCTGGCGCGCCGCGACCTGATCGCACAGGCCGCAACCGGCAGCGGCAAGACCGCCGCCTTCGGCATCGGCATCCTCCAAAAACTCAACCCGACACTGAATGCCGTGCAGGCGCTGGTGCTCTGTCCGACGCGCGAACTCGCCGACCAGGTCGCCAAGGAACTGCGCCGGCTTGCCCGCGCCACCGGCAACATCAAGATCCTGACGCTATGCGGCGGCGTGGGGTTGGGCCCGCAGATCAACTCCCTGTCCCACGGCGCGCATGTCGTCGTCGGCACGCCGGGGCGCATCATCGATCACCTCGGCCGCAACAGCCTGAACCTCGCGCGCCTGCAGATGCTGGTGCTCGACGAGGCCGATCGCATGACGGACATGGGCTTTTACGACGATATCGCGCACATCGTCGCCGCCAGCCCGGCGCGCCGCCAGACGCTGCTGTTCTCGGCCACCTATCCGGACGACATCCGCGCCGCCAGCGCGCCCTTCCTGCACGATCCCGCCGAGGTCATGGTAGCGGCCGATTTCGAAGCCGAGCGCATCGAGCAGCGTTTCCATGAAGTGCCAAGCGGACCCGGCCCGCGCAACACCGCCGTGGTGCGCCTACTGAACGCCCTGCAACCGGTTTCGTCGCTCGTCTTCTGCAACACCCGGATCCATTGCTGCGACCTGGCGGGTGCGCTGCGCCAGTGCGGCTTCAGCGCCATCGCCCTGCATGGCGAACTCGAACAGCGCGAACGCGACGAAGCCCTCATCCAGTTCGCCAACCGCAGCTGCTCGGTGCTCGTCGCCACCGACGTTGCGGCGCGCGGCCTCGACATTCAGGCGCTCGACGCCGTCATCAATGCCGAGGTTTCGAGAAACGTGGAAACGCATGTCCACCGCATCGGTCGCAGCGGCCGCGGCCACGGCAAGGCGGGTCTGGCGCTGAACCTCTGCACGGCCAATGAAAAGCGGCGCCTCGCCCAGATCGAGTCGTACATGGGCGTGCCGTTGCGCTGGCATCCGCTCCCCGACGCGATTGCCGACAAGGCCGCCTACCAGGCGCCGATGCTGACCCTGTCCATCCAGGGCGGCCGCAAGAACAAGCTGCGCCCCGGCGACATCCTCGGCGCGCTGACCGGCGATGCCGGCCTCGCCAAGGAGCAGATCGGCAAGATCGACGTCTTCGACTTCACCACCTACGTCGCGCTGACGCGCGATGTGGCGGCACGGGCCTGCGAAAGCCTCCGCGCCGGCAACATCAAAGGCAAAAGTTTCCGCATGCGCATACTCGCACCGGAGAGTGCACTCGCCGCGCACGCCGATAACGCCGATAACGCCGATAACGCCGATACCGCCGATACCGCCGCCGAATAACCGGCAAGCTCAATCGCCAGCGGTCGCGGCGAGCAACTCCTCCAACACCCGCGGCGAGGTCGCCATCGCGACATGGCCGAGCCCCGGCAGCGCCCGGTTTTCCGCGCCGTGCATCATCGCCGCCTCGGGCGGTATCACCAGATTGTCGTGCGGACTGTAATAGGCGATGCAGGGGATGAGCAGCGGCATCTCCTCGAAGTATCGCGCCAGCTCGGCCAGCCAGGGACTGTTCGCTTCCATCTGCCTGGCATTGCGGCCCGGCACGAGCCGGCCCGAGCCGCTGCCGCGATGCGGCGTGCCCAGGGTGATCAGCCGCGCCACGTAATCCTCGCCATAGCGGCGCAGATAGGCGAGGCAAGCCAGCCCGCCCATGCTGTGCCCCACCAGCGTCACCCGCTCGGCGCCGGTCTCGCGACGCAACCAGACCACGCGCCGGGCTATCTGCTCGGCATACGAGTCGATATCGGCATGCAGGGGCTCCAGCGACAAGGTCGCCACGCAGCGGCCCTGCGCTTCAAGACGCGGCTTGAGCCACCACCAGACGCCGCGATTGCACCCGTAGCCATGCACCAGCAGCAGCGGCTGCGCTCCGTCGCCGCCGACGCCCGGGCGGCGCGGCCCGTCGGCGCCCACCAGCAGAGGCTCGAATGCCTCGAAGAAACCCATCGCGGTGAAGGCAGACCACTCGCCCAAGGCCTGGCGCCACAACGCCGCCCCATGAAGCTGCCCGCCTGCGCCCAAGGCAGACCGGTAAGCATGGGCGTAGAGATAACCAAGCGCAATCACCCAGGCGCGGGTGAGCGCCGCCAGTAGAGGCATCAGGAGGAATGCACCGAGGGGCGGCCAGCCGGCCAGTCGCACGAGGCCGACGCCCAGAAGCGCGTAGCCAAACAGCTCGAAAAGCAGCACGAGGCGCAGGAGACGGGCCAGCATGTCAC
>CAZCPD010000121.1:4921-9313 GCA_964500425.1 uncultured Rhodocyclaceae bacterium | reverse complement strand
CCTGCACCCGGACAAGGACCTTCGCAACCGTCGCCTGAATGAGAACACGCCCTAGGCTACAGTCGGCACCGAAACCCACTGGAACTCATCCCACCCCGGCTGTTTCCCATAACGCTAAACAAGAACCGAGCAAGAACCGAGGAGATCAATTCATGAAGCGCAATACAGTCATTCTTGCCCTGGCCGCCGCTGGCCTGATACAAGCTGGAACGGCATGGGCCGATGCTGACATCAGCTTCGCCGGCTTTGGCACGCTGGGCATCACGCACAGCGACAACCGCGACACCGACTTCGTCACCAGTCTTTTCCAGCCCAATGGCGTCGGCAGGACCAGAGCAACGAACGCTGGCATCGACACCAAGGCCGGGGTGCAGGCCAGCGCGAAGATTGGCAACGATCTCTCCACCATCGTCCAGGTGGTCGTCGACCGCCGCTACGACAACACCTACTCGCCGCGCTTCGAATGGGCCAATCTCAAGTACCAGATCGGCCAGGATGCCTACGTGCGCATCGGACGCATCGTCGCGCCGGTGTTCATGGTTTCGGACTACCGCAGCGTCGGCTATTCGCAAACCATGGTCCGCATGCCCTACGACATCTATGGGCAGAACCCGATCACCCACATCGACGGCGCCGACCTGGGCTACAAGTTCGAACTCGCCGGCGGCAACCTGAGCGTCCAGGGCACCTTTGGCAAGATCAAGGAACTTACCCCCGATGTCAGCGAATGGGGGACGCAAGTAAACGGCCATAGCAAGGCGCTCAGCTTGAACTACGAAAAGGACAACTCGACCTACCGCGTCGGCTACACGAAGAACAAAGTATCGGTTACCGGCGAGCCCATCGGACAACTTTCCATGCTGTATGGTTATGGCGCACTGGTCGGTCACCCGGATGTCTCGATGTCTCCGAACGACATCAAGACCGGCCTGCTTGATCTTGGTTACATGTACGACAATGGCAAGTGGCTGGTGCAGGGCGAATTCATCCAGGCGCGCGGCGGTGGACCGGCGGTCGTCGACACGAACAGTTGGTATTTGATGGGCGGCTACCGTGTCGGCAAGTTCACGCCCTACCTCTCCTATTCCGAGTTGCGCGACAAGGAGTTGCCGCTGAACCAGCCGCTCGCCGTATCGCCCTGCACCCCCTGCATGCTGGACATGCTGGCCTACGGCGTCAACGCCGCGGATGCCTCACTGAGAGCCCGGCAGGACCAGTCGACCATCTCGCTCGGCGTCAGATACGACTTCTACAAGAACGTCGCGCTCAAGATGCAATACGACCACATCCGGAAACCGGGCAGCACGGCAGTGCCGAACCGGGGAATGTTCCTCCGTGGCGAAACGCCGACCTACCCGGCGCTCTATACCGACGCCGCGCTCAAGAGTCTGACGGCGAACCTGCTGACGCTGACCCTCGATTTCGTGTTCTGACCGAAAGGAACATTCCCACATGAACATGCTCAAGACGACCCTTTGCGCCAGCACTCTCCTGTTCCTTTCGGCTTCGGCGCTTGCCCAGTCGGTGGCGGTGATCGTCAATCCGAAAAACGCCAGCGCACCCTCGGCGGAACAGATCTCCAACATCTTCCTCGGCAAGTCCAATGACCTGACCGGCGTCGATCTTCCGGACAGCAACCCCGTGCGCGAAGCCTTCTATCAGAAGGTCACCGGCAAGGATGGCGCTCAGCTCAAGGCCTACTGGGCCAAGCTGGTGTTCACCGGCAAGGCGCAACCGCTCAAGGAGTTTGCCTCCGATGCCGAAGTCAAGAAGTTCGTCGCCGCCAACCCCAACGCCATCGGCTACATCGACAAGGGCGCCGTCGATGGATCGGTCAAGGTCGTGCTGACGCCGTAACGGCGTAACGATGCAACCAACACCCCGAAGCATGGCGAAGGCTGGCCCGAGCCTCCGCCACGCTTCGGGCGCCCGCCGCCCCACCGCTGCCCTGAAAGGCTGTAAAAGTTTCACGTTGCTTGCGGTGGGAGTGCCTCATGGAATTCCTTCGCTCACGGCCTCGAGGCCCTGAAGGCTGGCCGTGCGCACCGAGCGATTCGCGGCCAGGAGGCCGCTCCCACGGTCGCCACCCCGAGCATGGCGCTCGCGATAAATTTTCACAACCTCTGCGATCAAGCAAACACGGGCATCTCCGCCCCCCCCCCTGGAAATCAAGCATGGCCGCGCCTTCCAGGCCTGCGCCCGCCCGTCTTTAATGAATCGCTGTATAAGTCCGTTCGCCCTGTGCCAAGCCGAAGGGTGGGTTACTGTTGAGCCTTCCCTTAACCACCACCACACCACCACACCACCACACTACCGCGGCCGCGTTACGCCGTCACATGCTAGAATCGCCGGCTACCCTGTAACAACTGCCAGGAGACGCGCCATGACGAGCGTGACCAAGACCCCAGCCAAGACGGCCGCCGAACGCCAGAAAGCCTATCGCGAACGCCGCGCCAAGGAAGTCGGCGAGCAGCGCATCAATGCCTGGGTGAGCGCCCGCGCCATCAAGGCCTTGAACAGCCTGGCCTTGCGTTACGGCGTCACACAAAAGATCATGCTGGAGCGTCTGATCCTCAACGCGGACGATGGCGTCATCGCCCTGAAACCGCAGCCGGCAAAGAGCACGCCGGCCGCAAAAAAGAAAGCCAGGAAGGACGTTACCCGGTCACACATCGAACCGGAGATCGCCCAGATCACGCTATGGGACGAGCCCGTCATCGAAACCACAAGCAAACCCAAACGCCAGGTCAAGACCGGCTGAGACCGGCCCAGGAAACACTGAACAAACCAGCACCGTTAGCGTGAAAGTCACGCACGCGACTCTGGAAGTCCCCTCACCTTTTCCTGTTGCAGGGCGGAACCACCCGAACAGGTGGGATGGGTTGGGAGTGAGGGAAATGGACATGACTTTCATGCTTCGGGGCATCTTCTTCAAAGTGATGTCTATTCGGGCTGCCCCCCCCTGCTGAACATCCGCCGTCGACATTCCGCAACATGCCGATGCAAGTTCGGCGCGCGAACGCGCCGAAACATTCCATTCCGTTCTGAATCGCGGTAGCCTAGCCGCACGGATTCGCGGGGTAGGACGACGTCGAGGGGGTTTGCATTACCCCGGTGAGCGAATCGAATCAAGCAGGCGATACCATGCGCAGTTCCTGAGGCAATGTCCAAGGAGGCGGGATGCATGTACTTGTAACCGGCGGTGCGGGTTTCATCGGCTCCAATCTCGTGGAGCATCATCTGGCGAAGGGCGACGCCGTCCATGTCGTCGACGACCTGAGCACGGGGCGGCGCGAGAACATCGCGCCCTACCTTGGCAATCCAAAGTTCCAGTTCGACCACGCGGATATCGTCACCTGGGATGGCATGGAGAAGGCCGCCGCCTGGGCTGATCGCATTTACCACATGGCTGCGGTGGTCGGGGTGTTCCGCGTGCTCGAAGATCCGATCAGCGTACTCAGCACCAACATCGCCGGCACCGACCGCCTGCTGCGGGCGGCCTCGAATGGGCACTGGAAGCCGCAGATCATCATCACCTCGTCGTCGGAAGTGTATGGGCCGGTCAGCGGACCGCAGCTGCGCGAGGACGCCACGCTGCTGGTCCATTCCGGCGCGCGCTCGCGCTGGAACTACGCCATCAGCAAGCTCGCCGACGAGGCCCAGGGGCTTTCCTATGCCCGCCAGCGCGGCATGCCGATCTGTATCGTGCGCCTCTTCAACACGGTTGGCCCGCGCCAGACGGGACGCTATGGCATGGTCATTCCGCGCTTCGTCGAGCAGGCAGTGACGGGCGAGCCGATCACCATCTTCGGCAGCGGCGAGCAGACGCGCTCCTTCTGCGACGTGCGCGACACCGTCGTCGCGCTCGACCTGCTCGCCGGCGCGCCGCGCGCGGCGGGCGAGATCGTCAATGTCGGCAACGACCGCGAGATATCCATCCGGGAGCTGGCCGACCTGGTCTGCCAGCGCGCCGGCGTGCCGCCGCAGCACAAGCACCTGAGCTATGTCGAGGCCTACGGCGAGGAATACGACGACATCCTGCATCGCCGCCCTTCCCTGGAGAAACTCATGAGCATGACGGAATTCCAGCATCGCTGGACACTCGAGGACACGCTCGACGAGCTGATCGCCGAAGCCAGAACACGCCACGGAAAAATCTGACGATGGCCAGCATATCCCCCTTCCTGCTCAGCCCCAACACGCTGCTCAGCGTGCTCGGCTTCGCGCATGGCCCCGACCGCACCGAGCCCACCCCGGCGGAAGACTGGCGCCAGGCCCGGGTCATGGTGGTCATTCCGGCCTTCAACGAGGAGGCCAATATCGCGCTGTGCCTGTCCTCGGTGGCGAAGCAGAGCAAGCGCCCGGAGATGATCATCCTGGTCGACGACGGCA
>CAZCPD010000121.1:3616-4821 GCA_964500425.1 uncultured Rhodocyclaceae bacterium | reverse complement strand
TCGGTGGCGAAGCAGAGCAAGCGCCCGGAGATGATCATCCTGGTCGACGACGGCAGCACCGACCGCACCGTCGAAATCGCCAAGGCCTTCTGCGACGCCAACGATCTGCAAATCCTGATCATCCATCGCCAGGAATCGATCGGCAAGACGCCGACCATCAAGCGCCAGTCGCGCGAATTCGAGGTGGACGTCGAATTCATCCTTGATGGCGACACCGTGCTCGAATCGGAAAACTACATCGAACGCGTCGTTGAGGAGTTATACAAGGGCAAGGGCATCGCCTCGGCCTGCGGCACCATCCTGCCGCTGCGCGACCGCGACCGTCGCCATCTGCTGAAGACGCCGAGCCTCGACCGCTTCCTGGCCAAGACGCCGCACGCGCCGGTCCATCCGAAGACGACCTGGATGCACCACCTCCAGCAGGGCCTGACAAACTTCTACCGCGAAATCCTCTACATGCTGCTGCAGCGCTTCATCTACCGCGGGCAGATGGCCTTCTTCGGCAGCATTCTCAACCCGGTCGGCTGCGCCGTGGCCTATCGCCGCCAGTACGTGAAGGACCTGTTCGAGAAATACGAGCCCATCCTCGGCGACGACCTGACCAACTCGGAAGACATCTTCATCGGCTTCGCCATGCTTGACCAGGGCTACCGCAACATCCAGCTGCCCGACGTCATCGCCCGCTCGCAGGAACCCGAGGCCGGCCACCTGCCGCGCCAGCTGTACATGTGGTCGTCGTCCTTCCTGCAGACCTGCTACTACTTCGACGAGTTGATGCGCAGCCCGTTCAAGGCTTTCAAGCGTTACCGGCATGCCCAGGAAACGCCCGAGGACATTCTCAACAAGCGCAAGGTCAAGGAGCAGTATCGTCAGCCGTTCGGCGACGCCTACACGCGCGAGTTCGGCCGGCCGATCGGCTGGGTGATGTTCATGTCGGCCTTCGAGAAGATCTCCTTCCCGACGGCGCTGATCATCCTGGTCGTTCTGCGCAACTGGGAAGCGCTGGCCATCACCGTGGCCATCGAAAGCCTGGTCGCCGTTGGCGCACTGGCGATCTCGGCCAGCGGATACCGCCTGGAGTTCATCCTCAAGGGGCTGCTGCTGACGCCCGTCCGATATGTCGTTCTGCTGTTCGACTTCATCACCATGCTGCGCTTTGCCGCGGATCTATGGATATTCAAGAACAAACGGTGGCGCAAATGACT
>CAZCPD010000121.1:0-3516 GCA_964500425.1 uncultured Rhodocyclaceae bacterium | reverse complement strand
TACCGCCAGCGCTTCGGCGAGGACCGCGCCTGGCGCGAACAACGGGCGCGCGCCCTGGCCTGGTCCGACAAGCCGACGCCCGCGCTGGAAACCGCCGGACGACTGCTCGCGGAAGACGCGAAGAACGACCACGCCCTGATCAGCCGCATCGTCGCGTTGCAGGCCGACAACCGGCCGCGCGAAGCCCTCGCCGAACTGGACAGACTCAAGGCGCTCGTCCCGCCCAACAAGGAGATCGCCGACCTGTCGCGCCAGCTCCTGACGCCGTTGCGCTCCAGCATCACCCTCGCCGGGAATTTCAGCAAGGACTCCGACGAAGTCCGCATCCAGCGCTGGACGCTGGTCGGCGAATACGTGATGAACCCGGAAACCCGGCTGCTGCTCGGCTTCGGCTGGCAGCCGCTGAATGCCAACCTCGGCAGCGGCCTGGAAAACATCGACGGCTCGGACAGCGCGAATTACCGCAGCGCCTGGCTCGGCGCGAAGCATCGCTTCTCGCCCGGCGTCTCCGGCGACATCCGCGTCGGCGAAGGCAAGGTCGCCGACCACGGCAGCTTCGGCGCCTGGCGCGTCGGCCTCGACCTCGATCCTTCCGACGACTGGTCGCTGCGCCCCGAACTCGAGCGCGATCTCTTCGCGGTATCGCCGCGCTCCGCCTCGCTCGTCGTCAAGCGCGATCTGCTCCGCCTCAACGCACGCTGGACGCCGGGCGCCCGTTACGTCGTCGACATGACCGCGGCCTACGCCGACCTGAGCAGCGGCGCCGAAAGCAACGACTACTGGGAGCTTGGCATCGCCCCGCGCCGCGCCATCCTGCGCGCGCAGAAATGGAACATGGATCTCGGCGTCAGCACCCGCTGGTTCGGCTACGACAAGGACCTCAACCACGGCTATTACGACCCCAGCCTCTACCAGCGCTACGCCGTCACGCACTTCACCTACTGGAAGCGCGACGACAACAGCGGCGCCAGCCTCGCCCTCTCGCTGGGCGTGCAGAAGGACAACATCATCGACGATTTCAAGTTCAGCGGCGATGCCATGGTGGAAGGCTTCATCGGCATCTGGGACAACTGGTATCTGCGCGTGCACACCTCGCTGCTGCACAACACGCGCGGAAGCACCGGCGCCTATCGCGGCAATGACTTCGGCTTTGCCCTGACACGACGCTTCTGAGCCGGGCCTGAGCGATGCAACGCCACACATCGGCCCGCTGCCGGCTTCGGCTGTTGCTGCTCGTGCTCCTGATTAGCGGACCTGCCGTTGCCGGAGGTCAGACCGAGAGCGACTCGGGATCGGCGCCCGTCGCCTCCATCCTGCTGTATCACCGCTTCGTGCCGAGCGCCGCCGAGCGCCCGCCGCCGGATGCCGAACGGCTGGCGCGCCGCATGACGACAAGCATCGAGGCCGTGACACTCCAGGTGAAATACCTGCGCGAAACCGGCCATACCATCGTGCCCTTGCGCCAGATCGTCGAGGCCCTTTCCACGCCGGGTACGCCGGGCAGGCCCGGCACGTCATTGCCGCCCAAGGCCGTGGCCATCACCGTCGACGACGGCCATCGATCGATCCATAGCGACCTGCTGCCGCTGGTCGAACGCGAACGGATTCCCGTCTCCCTGTTCATCTACCCGTCAGCCATCTCCAATGCCGACTGGGCACTGACCTGGGAGCAACTGGCGCGGCTGCGCGACAGCGGCCTGTTCGAGATCCACTCGCACACCTATTGGCATCCCGATTTCCGCCAGGAGAAGGAACATCTCACCCCCGCCGCCTACCAGGATTTTGTGCACACCCAGCTGGTGAAATCGCGACAGGAAATCCGCCGACGTCTATCCACGCCCAGCCGGCCGGTCGAAGCCGACATGCTGGCCTGGACCTTCGGCACACACGACGCAGAACTGATGGCCGCGGCGCGCAACGCCGGCTATGTCGCGGCCTTCACCACCGATGAGCGCGCGGCGCGCGGCGGCGACAACCTGATGGCCCTGCCACGCTACCTGATGTTCGAGTACTACGGCCCCAAGCGCCTCGCCAATCTGATCCAGGACGAAGCCCACTGACAAGCCGCGCGGCCGCCATCGTGTCGTGAAGCCCTGCCACATCCACCATCGCACCTGTCCTATACTCCACCCAACCGGCGCGCGCCGGCGACCAGACGCTCGACCCACCACGATCGATACCGGAGGACCTCATGACAGACCGCACGCTTGCCGATTGCATCACCGCGCACCCGCCGCTGACTCTCACCGCCGACGCCACCGTGCTCGACGCCGCCCGGCTGATGGCGGCCCGCCGCTGCGGCAGCGTCCTGGTGCTGACGCCGAACGGCGCCCTGGCGGGAATCTTCACCGAGCGCGACCTGCTGATCAAGGTGGTGGCGGCCGAGCGCGCCCCTGCCGCCACCCGCATCGATGACGTCATGACGAGGGCGCCGCGCACCGCCCAGCCGACCATGCCGGTCAGCCATGCCCTGGTGCTGATGCGCGATGGCGGCTTCCGCCATTTGCCGGTGGTTGATGCCGACGAACGCGTGCTCGGCATGTTCTCGATCCGCGACACGCTGACCTGCGAACTCGCCGATGCCGACGAGATCTCGGCGCATCAGGAGCATCTCGGGACGGTGCTCTGAACTCGCGAGTCCGCCACGCCGGCTGCTCGAAGAACCGGGGTTGACCGATCAGCCCCGCAGCGACCTGATGACGATTTCATCGCTGATTTCACCTTGCCAGGGCGTGTTCTCACTCAGTCGGCGGATTGCCTGAATGAGAACATACCCTGATCCTCAAGGTTCAAACCCACGGCATCTGGCTCCTCCCCCGCTTGGTCTCCGACCAGCTCCGTTTATGCCCCCCCCACAAGGCATACGTAATAATTACACCCCAAAAGGCGTATTTGTGTAATATCCCCTACACGACGTTTTTATCGAGACTCCCGTGCCCTTCGTCATCACCAATCCGCAGCAGCTCGGCCCGACCCTGAAAGGCTTGCGCAAGCAGAAAGGCCTGACGCAAGTCCGGATGGCCGAGCTGAGCGGTCTGGGCCAAAAGACCATCTCCCTGCTGGAAACCGAGCCTTGGCGCTGTAGCGTGGATAGCCTGTTGCGCTACCTGTCCGCGGTCGATGCCGCCATGAGCCTCGATTTGATTGCCGCGCTGCGCGGTAGCGGTCACGCGGCGTGGTGATGCGGCGTACCCGGAAATCCGGCGCGCTGGGTCTGTGGATGAACGGCGAGCGGGTCGGCGCCTGGGTGGTCACCGCGCAGGGCGAGCATCAACTGCATTACGATGAGGCATGGCTCGCCTCGCCGCTCGGGCGGCCGCTTTCACTTTCCATGCCGTTGCGGCCGGCCACTGCGCCGTACAAGGGCGAGCTGGTCCGCAATTACTTCGAGAATCTGCTGCCGGATAACGACAACATCCGGCAACGCCTGGCCAAGCGCTTTTCAACGGGCAGCGAGGCGTTCCGCCTGCTCGCCGAAATCGGCCGGGATTGCGTTGGCGCCCTGCAGATACTGCC
>CAZCPD010000120.1:0-9367 GCA_964500425.1 uncultured Rhodocyclaceae bacterium | reverse complement strand
GACTAGATTGTAGCTTTCCGGGGTGAGAGAGGGAGCTACAACATAAACTCTAGATGTCAAGCACGGCTAAACGATTGTAGCTTTCCGGGGTGAGAGAGGGAGCTACAACCTATGGCCGTGCGACGAATCCGCAATCGACGATTGTAGCTTTCCGGGGTGAGAGAGGGAGCTACAACGCGTGACTGACCAACCAGCTTGTCACCCATGATTGTAGCTTTCCGGGGTGAGAGAGGGAGCTACAACCGCCGCCCTGATCGGCACGGTGCGCGCGATGATTGTAGCTTTCCGGGGTGAGAGAGGGAGCTACAACAAACCTTCCCCGAATGCATACATCTTTAATGATTGTAGCTTTCCGGGGTGAGAGAGGGAGCTACAACGCAGTCGCCACAGTGTCGGACGCGCTTGCCGATTGTAGCTTTCCGGGGTGAGAGAGGGAGCTACAACTTTCATTCCTCCGTAGTTACGAGCCGCCCAGATTGTAGCTTTCCGGGGTGAGAGAGGGAGCTACAACCTGAGTGCATCGCCGTGCCGTAAAGGGCCAGATTGTAGCTTTCCGGGGTGAGAGAGGGAGCCCCCCCCGCAAGCGGTCATGCCATTGGCAAACCCAGCACCTGCCGCAGCGAATCCGCCAACCCATATGCCGGCGTGAAGCCGGCGGCTTCGATCTTCGCCGTGTCGAACAGCGTGTGCGTCGCCATCACATCGACGGAGAAGCGCGTCAATGCTGGCTCCCAGGCATACGGCGAGGCCCATTCGATGAGGCTGCCGAGGGCATGGGCGAAGGACTTGGGGAGGCGCAGGGCGATGGCGCGGCGGCCGGTCAGCGTCTCAAGCGTGGCTTTCAGTTCCAGCCACGAGGTGTCGTAGCCCTTGGCGAGAAAGGTCTGTCCGCCGGCTTGCGGCAGTTCGCCGAGTAACAGCATGGCGCGGCCGATGTCGCGTGCGTCGATGGCGGAGAAGCGCCATGCCTCATCGCCGAACAGGGGAAACAGGCCGCGCCGGAAGGTGGCGAACAGTTGGGTCATCTGCCGGTCGCGCCGGCCCAGCGCGTTGGCCGGGCGCAGGATCGTCAGTTCGATGCCGGCGTCAGCGGCGGCGGCGCGGGCGGCCTGTTCGCGTTCGAGGGCGACGCGGTTGAAGGCGTGGCGCGGTCGTGGGGGGAAGTCTTCGGCGATGGGGTGCGGCGGTCGGTCGAAGCCGTACACCATCACGGTGCTGAGCAGCACGACGCGACGCGCGCCAGCGCGGCCGGCTGCCCGGATCACGCGGCCGGTCAGTCCGACTTCGACGGCGCGCAGTGCGGCGAGCGGCTGGTGGTGGCGCGGGTTGGCGAGGCAGCAGTAGACGATGTCGTGGCCGGCGATGGTGCGTTCGAGCGCGGCATCGCTGGCGAAGTCGAGGGGCTGCTGCGCTGCGCCGATGGCGGACAGGAAATCATTGGGGGTGGAGCGCGAACGTAGCGGTGTGCTGACGTCGTATCCGGCCTGGCGCAGTTGCTCGGCGACGTGGCTGCCGATGAAGCCGCTGCCGCCGAAGACGACGGCATGGCGATGCGGGGAAGCGCGGGTCATGGGGTGCGATGGGAAGGCAAGAGATATCGAGACCGCGATGCTACCTCGCGCCGCGCCGCGCAGTGCGTCTCGTGTTCACGTGTTCAGCCGTTCAATGCGTAGTCTTCGAACCCGTCGGCCGGCAGCGGCTGGCTGAAGTAGTAGCCCTGGTAGGCATGGCATTGCAGTTCGGCGAGGAAGTCGAGCTGTTCCTCGGTTTCGACGCCTTCGGCGATCACGCCCAGACCGAGGCCCTGCGCGAGGGCGACGATGGTGCGGGCGATGGCGGCGTCGTTGGGGTCGTCGAGGATGTCGCGGACGAAGGAACGGTCGATCTTCATCTGTTCGAGCGGCAGGCGTTTCAGGTAGTAGAGCGATGAGTAGCCGGTGCCGAAGTCGTCGAGGGCGAAGCCGACGCCGTGCATCTTCAACGACTTCATCTTCTCGATGACGCCTTCGACGTCCTCGACGAGCAGGCTTTCGGTCAGCTCCAGCTTGAGTCGGCGTGGATTGGCGCCGGTCTTTTGGAGTATCTCGGTGACCCGTTCGACGAAGTCCTCCTTGCGGAACTGCCGCGCGCTGACATTGACGGCGATGGTGAGGTGGGCCAGCGCCGGGCGTGTGGCCCAGTGCGCGAGCTGCCGGCAGGCGGTTTCAAGAATCCATTCGCCGAGCGGCAGGATCATGCCGGTCTCCTCGGCGAGCGGGATGAACTCCGCCGGCGAAACCATGCCGCGGCGCGGATGCATCCAGCGCACGAGGGCTTCGGAGCCGGAGAGAACGCCGCCGCTCATCTGCGCCTGGTAGTGGAGCTGGAACTGGTTCTTCTCGATGGCTTCGTGCAGGTCGTTTTCGAGCGCGGCGCGATTGACCACATCGGTTTCCATGTGTGGGTCGAAAAAGCGCATGGCATTGCGGCCGGCGGCCTTCGCCTTGTACATGGCGAGATCCGCCTGCTTGAGGAGGGTTTCGATCTCGACGCGGTCGGCGCTGAACAGCGTGGCGCCAATGCTGGCGGTGCTGTGATAGACGACGCCGTCGAGCAGGTAGGGCTGATCGAGTTCGGCGAGGATCTTTTCGCCGACCGTTTCGGTCTGCACGACGGCAGCCTCGCCGGTCGTGCTCAGGCTGACGAGCATTACGACGAACTCGTCGCCGCCCAGGCGCGCCACGGTATCGCCGGCCCGCACGCAGGTGGTCAGGCGTCGCGCCACGTGTTGCAGCAGCATGTCGCCCTTGTCGTGGCCCAGGGTATCGTTGAGCGTCTTGAACTTGTCGAGGTCGATGAACAACAGGGCGCCGAAGTGGCCGCTGCGCGAGCAGGTCATGAGGGCCTGCTTCAGCCGGTCGAGCAGCAGCGTGCGGTTGGGCAGGGTCGTGAGCTGGTCGTAGAAGGCGAGCTGGTTGATGCGCTCTTCCGATTGCTTGCGGTCGGTGATGTCGTACTGGGCGCCGATGTAATGGGTGACCTGGCCTTTCTCGTCCTTCACTGCGGAGATCGTCAGCCAGGTCGGGTAGGTATGGCCGTCCTTGTGACGGTCCCATATTTCGCCCTGCCAGCCGCCGGTGGCGCCAATGGTGTGCCACATCGCCCGGTAGAAGTCGATGCCATGGCGGCCGGAACGCAACAGTCGCGGCGTCTTTCCGACCACTTCCTCGGCAGCGTAGCCGGTGATTTCGGTGAAGGCCCGGTTGACGCGCTGGATCACGCCGTGAGCGTCAGTGATGATCATGCCTTCGAGCGATTCGAAGGCCGCGGCGGCGATGCGCAGCTCCGATTCGGCATGCTTGCGTTCCGTGATGTCCAGCGATATTCCCAGCAAATGGGTGGGGCGGCCGCTGGCGTCGCGCAGGGCCGACTTGCGGGTGTACAGGTAGCGCGTTGCGCCGGTCGCCGTGGTGATCTTTTCCTCGGGGATCTCGATGACGTCTTGCGAGGCGAGCACCTCCCGATCGCGGGCGTTGAAGGCGTCGGCCTGCTCCTTGGGGAAAAAATCGTAGTCGTTCTTGCCGCACAGGTCGGCAGCCTTGTAGCCGAGCAGTTCTTCGCCGGCGCGATTGAACAGTTCGAAGCGCAGGTCGTCGGCGTTTTTGAGGAAGACCATTGCCGGCATGCTGCCGACGACGGATTCGAGCTGGGTCTTGGCCTCGCGCAGCGCGTCGGCGGTGTTCTTCGGATCGGTGATGTCCTGCACCGTGCCGATCGAACGCAGCGGCCTGCCATCGACATCGAACTCCGATGAGCAGCGTTCGCGCACCCACTTGATGCGTCCGTCGGCGAATTGCAGACGATGGACGATTTCATACGGCGTGCGGTTCTTCAAAGATTCCTTGTAAGCGCGGTCGACCATCTCGCGGTCTTCAGGGTGGATGGCGCTCAGGAAGACTGCGTAGGTCGCTTCGAATTGATTCGGGTCCATTTCGAAGAGCCGGTAGATCTGGTCGCTCCACGAAAGCCGCCCGCTCGACAGGTCGAGTTCCCAGCTGCCGACGCGCGAAATCCGCTGTGCTTCGTTGAGCCTTTCCGTACTCTCGCGCAGGGCTTGAGCACGCTGGGCCAGGGTTTCCAGCAGACGGTTGAAGGCGCCGATGAGCTGGCCGATTTCGTCGTCGCGCGTGATCGGCAGCGCTCGTGTCGCGTGGCTCTCGGGCTGTTCGGCAAGGCTGGCGAGCGTTTGCACCGTTTCGAGCATTGGCGAGAGCTGGCGGCGCAGCAGCCACCAGGTAGCCGCTCCGGCGAGCAGGCTGAGCAGTAACGCCGCGAACATCATGCGCTGCTGCATGTTGCGGATCGGCGCGAAGGCTTCCTCGGTGGGAAGCGTCACGGCGACATACCAGCCGGCGGAAGGCACGCGCTTGACGGATTGAAGCACTTCGACGCCGAGCGGATTGACGAATACCTCGGTTCCCTCGGCGCCGTCCAGAAAACGGTCGATCGCCGGGTAGGCGCCGCGCGGCGGACTGGACTCCATGATGCGCCGCTTGTCGGTGGCGGTGACGACCCGGCGATGCGGCGGCGACACCAGCAGATAGCCGCCGCTCTTGCCGAAACGGTTTTCCGTGATGCGATCGAGAAAATTGGACTCGGCCAGATGGGTGACGCCGACCAGTGCGCCGCGAACGCGACCTTGTGCGTCGCGGATCGGCGTCGCCATGTGAAAGACCGGCGCCCGCAGCTGCTCGTTCTGGATCGGCGGGCCGATAACCGGCTTGCCGGTGTCCAGGGCCGCGGCGACGGCTTCGCTGTCGCGAAGGTTGCGCTCGCCATGCCCGGTCGCCAGCGGCGCCTCGGCGATCACCGCGCCATCGACGGTCGTCACGAAGGCGCCGCCGTTGAACTGGTACTGAAATATCGGCAGGCTATCCAGGCGGTTTTGCACGGCCTCCGGATGGCCGGGAACCGATGGGCTGATTGAAGCGGCGACGGTTTCCAGGTGCTTCAGCCGATTGGCCAGTTCGCTGTCCACGTCCTCGGCGAGGATGGTGGCCATCGAGAACTGCTGTTCGCCCAGCAAGCTCTCGATGTCCTCGCGCAACACCCGGCTGGCATACAGGGCCAGGGCCCAGAGGCTGAGCAGGAATACTGCCAGGGTAAACAACGTGACGGGCGTCTTGATCGAACGCCACTGGAGCGCCATGCGGCTCATGCACGGCGCTCCTCGTAACAGTTGATGGCGCTGGGCGTCCTGGCGGCTTGCTGGGTGTTGCGCATGAAGGACAACCACTTTCTGGCAAGGACTTCTGAACGGGAGAGACAAACACTCCCTCTTGGGCAACTCTATCACTAAAGTAAAGTGAGTCCAAACAGGATGACATCCAGGGCAATCGCATATGTCCTCCCCTCTCCTCCTTGTGGGAGAGGGGCCGGGGGAGAGGGGCTTTGTATGCGATCGCCCAGGGATGACATCCCGCATCGCGGGAATAAATGCCGTCGCTGACTTGACGCTGAAACGCCATGGGCATCCGGTGTTGCCGGCGCTGGCTTGTTCTCTGCTATGGTGCACGCTGCGCGTGCGCAGCTCATGCGCGCGCGCCGGACAAGGCCATTTCTGGAGCAGGAAGCATGACGGAAAAGCGTAGCAAGTCGGCGGAGTTTCTTCTCGGGCAACTGGGAGAATTGAGTTCACGATTGACCGGGGCTGCTCTGGAAGAGCAGGCGTTTTTCGAAAAACCGCTGCGCATCATCCATGAAGCACTCGGTTTTCACGTCAGCGTGCTCTACAAAGTCTCCAACGTCATCGACGATGAACTGATCCTGGAAGTTGCGGGAGTCTTCAATCCGCGGCATGTCCGTCCGGATTTGCGGCCCGGAGCCAAGATCTGCCTGCGTTTCGACGATGCACGCACGGAATTCGTCAATGAGGTGGCGGCCTTCAGGAATCGCAACGTTTCGGCCATCAATGTGCCGGGCTGGGGCTGCGACATCGTCGGCGCGGTCCCCATGCCGGAAGACTTCGGTCACGGCTATCTGCTCGGCGGCGACTATTTCGGCGATGAATCCGGCACGCAGGAATACGAGATCCGCACCTTCGAGATCATGTGCAATCTGCTGAGCGCGATTCTCATGAAAGCCCAGTTCGAGAAGCTGGCGATCTACGACGGCCTCACCGGTCTGCCCAACAGCCGCGCGATCCGCGCCGAGCTGGAGAGCGCCTTCCAGCGGCAAAGGCGTCAGAACAACGGCATGGGTGCGATCGCGCTTGCCGACATCGACCACTTCAAGAAGATCAACGATCAGTACGGCCACATCCAGGGCGACGTGGTGCTGCAGGAAGTCGGCCGCATCATCGGCGCGGCGATCCGCAAGCACATCGACGTCGGCGGCCGTTACGGCGGCGAGGAGTTTCTGCTGATTTACGCCGATTCGGAGCCGGACCAGGTGATGCGTATCGTCGAACGCCTGCGCCAGACGATCGCGGCGCATGACTTTCCGCGCATCGGCGCCGACGGCACGCCGCTGCCGGATGAAACGCTGCGCGTCACGATGTCCTTCGGCATCGCCCGGCTCGGCGATCTTTCCGTCGAGCAGAGCAAGGAAGTTCTCGCCAAGGCCGATCGGGCGCTCTACCGTTCCAAGGAAGGCGGGCGCAATCGGGTGACGGTTTCCGAGCCGTAGGGGCGTACGTCGACCGAAGGACACCCCTGTGGGGCGGCCGCCCCTACGTGAACACCCCGGCGTACATGAAGCCGGCGTAGCTGCCGACGAGCGCCCAACCCATCACCTGCGGCAGACGACCGAGCACGGCAATGCAGACGAAATGCAGCGCGCCGGCGGCGAGCAGCAGGGTCATGCCGAGCTCGAAGTAATCCGGCAAGCGGATCGGCATGAACAGCGCGAACAGGCCGACGCACATCGGAATGCAGATGTGGCCGTCGCCGACCTGGGAGCTGACGACGATGTCCTGGCGGCCGATGCGCGCGTAGTACGCGGCGAGCAGGGCATTGGGCAGCACCATCAGCAGGCCGCTCAGCCAGCCGAGCCGTTCCATGCTGAACCACGGGTTCCGCGCCGTCTCGACCCACGTCACGAGCTGATCGACGCTGGCGTAGATCGCCCAGGCACACGCCGCGACGAGGACCAGGTCGAAGGCGATCGACCAGTGCGGATTGCGGTTCCTGCGCACGTTGTCCTTGAGCACCTCGAACACGTGCAGAACCTGCCAGAAGAGAAACAACCCGACCAGCACCAGGCCGTCGTTGCGCTCCAGCATGCCGTCGCGGCCGAGCGCCCACAGCGTGCCGGTGAACAGGAACAGGGCGATCAGCGTGAACAAAAGATTCAGGCGCTCAATGCGCATCGCCCCGCCGCCCCTCTTCGTCTTCCCGCGCGGCGCGCTGGCCGCGCCCCAGAGGATGGCGGCGAGGCCGAGGATCAGCATCAGGTTGGTCACGTTGTTGACGATGGCGTTCTCGACGACGAGGCGGCCGTTGTCGGTGGATGCGGTATTGCGGCTCATCACCCAGGCGAAGGCGAGGTTCGCGGCCCCCGAGCAATAGGGCATGATCAGCGTGCCGATCACGGTGCCTTCCAGCCCCTTGTCCTCGATGGCGTTGAGACGCCAGATCATCAGTGCCGAAGCGGCGAGAAACAGGGCCAGCAGCGCCAGCGGATGGTTGGCATACT
Organism: uncultured Rhodocyclaceae bacterium; assembly: GCA_964500425.1. Taxonomy (GTDB): domain Bacteria; phylum Pseudomonadota; class Gammaproteobacteria; order Burkholderiales; family Rhodocyclaceae; genus Sterolibacterium. The sequence continues at coordinate 1,693 of CAZCPD010000120.1, read as the reverse complement.
CGGCGTAGGGTTGCAGATGGGTGATGGCGTCATTCATGCGACGGCCGGACCGATGGCTCGCCCTGACGTCGGCCTGTCAGCGAGCATTGGTGCGGATCTCCGCGATGGCATCGCGGAGATCGAGTATCGATGCGCTTCTCCGGGCAGATCAAGTATTCTCGGCGCCAAATGCTGAGGGGCGGCGTATTTCATTTGGGATTCAGACGAAAGGATTGACGACGCTTGCGCCCGTGCCGCGAAAGTCCCCGACATTGCGGGTGGCGACGGTGAGGTCGTGAATCAGCGCGATGGCGGCGATCTGCTTGTCGATCGGATGGGCGGGGTGCGGCGACATCAGCCGGCCCCAGATGCGGGCGCAGTCGAGGTCGAAGTCCAGGATGCGGTCGGCGTACTTGTGGCCGACGATTTCCAGCCATTCTTCGAGCTTGCGCGCCTGGGGCGCATCGCCGCGATGACGGATGAGTTCGAGGCCGCGCTGGATTTCGCCGATGGTTTGCACGGCAAGATACATCTCGCCGGCATCGGTCGTGCGAAAGAATTCCCGTACCCCGGCATTGGCCTGCCGCCCCTTGCGCGCTTCGCAGATGACGTTGGTGTCGACGAGGTACATCCGGACGCCGACTTCAGGCGTGCCGGAGGTCGAAGTCGGCGTCCTCGCCGACGTTCGGCATGCTGCTCAACACTTCGGCGACGGAGCGACGCTTCGGGCGGAGCAGTGCCGAACGCAGAATCTCGCGGTGCTCGGCCTCGGCGCTGCGGCCATGCGCCGCCGCCCGTTGCTTCAAGGCGATGGCGACGTCTTCATCGATGTTGCGAACGACAAGGCTGGTCGTCATGGGGCTGGTCTCCGGGATGGGATCATGCGGCAAAGTATAGTGAGCGAATGATTGCATTGCAATCATTCGCTCGGCATGCCCGGAGAGCCAGCATTGACGCGCCTCTCCACGATGCCATCGCGGAGAGTCAATATCCATGAGCTTCTCCGGGTAGCCAGTTGTGGATCAGATTTCCTCCGCCACCATCTTGATTGCGCCGCACGGACATTCGGTGACGCAGATGCCGCAGCCCTTGCAGTAGTCGTAGTTGAACTGGAAGCGCTTGCCGGGGCCGAGCTTGATGACGGCGTTGTCGGGGCAGACGCCGTAGCAGTTGTCGCACTCGAAGCAGTTGCCGCAGGACAGGCAGCGGCGCGCCTCGAACTGGGCGTTGCTTTCGTCGAGGCCGCCGACGACTTCGTCAAAGGTGGTCTGGCGGCGCAGCACGTCGAGCTGCGGCCGCACGGTTTTCGGCGCGTCGGTGTAGTACCAGGGGTTGAGTTTGGCGAAGCCGGCCAGCTCGTGCTTAGGCGCGGCGACGTGATGCGCGCCGTGCAGCCAGGCGTCGATGTGGCGCGCCGCCTTCTTGCCATGGCCGACGGCGACGGTGACGGTGCGCTCCGAAGGCACCATGTCGCCGCCAGCGAAAATGCCCGGGTAGCCGGTCATCATGTTGCTGGCGACCTGCACGGCGCCGTCCTTGATCTCCAGTCCCGGCACGCCGTCGAGCAGCGACAGGTCGACGTCCTGGCCGAGCGCCAGCACCAGCGAGTCGGCGGCGATGGTTTCGAATTCGCCGGTCGGCTGCGGGAAGCCTTTCTCGTCGAGCTGCATTTTTTCCACGGTCAGGCTGCCGGCTTCGGCCTGGGTGATGGTCG
>CAZCPD010000119.1:8075-9398 GCA_964500425.1 uncultured Rhodocyclaceae bacterium | reverse complement strand
TCGTTGGCGCCGACCTCGAACACGTAGGCATTGCCGTCGCGCCGCAGCACGGCGGAATTCGGCACCGTCAGCGCCGCGTTCCTGCCAAGCAGGATCTCGCCCTGACCGAACATGCCGGCGCGCGCGCCGCTGCCCGGCGCCAGGTCGATGTAGGCGAGCGCCTTGCGGCTGGCGCTGTCGAGCGTCGGCGCCAGCATGCGCAGCGTGCCCTCGGCGTTCTTGCCGTCGCTCAGCCGCACGCGCGCCTTGAGGCCGGGGCGCATTTGGGCGAGTTGTTCGGCGGTCAGCTCGGCGCGCCACTCGACGCGGCCCTGGCGCACCAGGCGGAACAGCTCGCTGCCCGGCTGGACCACCGCGCCGAGCGTCGCGCTGCGCGCCGAAATCACGCCATTGTCGACGGCCTGGATGACGGTCTGGCGCAGGCGTACTTCCTCGGCGCGCTGCGCCGCTTCGGCGGCGGCGAGCGTTGCCTTGGCGCTGTCCTCGGCGAGCAGCAGCTGCTGAACCTGTTGTTCGGAAAGCGCGCCCGAATCCTTGACACGGCGCGCCCGCTCGGCGTTCGCGGCGGCCTCGGCGAGCGCTGCCCGAGCACGCGCGACGTTGGCCTGCTGCGCGGCGAGACCGGCGCGCACGCCGTCCTGGGAGAGGCGCGCGAGCACCTGGCCGCGCCTGACGACACTGCCGACGTCGACATTGAGTTCGCTGATCGCCACGCCGCCGAGTTCGCTGGCGACGATAGCTTCCTGCCAGGCATGGAGACCGCCGCTGGCGGTGATGCTGCGTTCCCATTCCTGCGTGGCGGGGGTCACGACATTCACCGTCAGCACCTGCTTGGCAGCCGAGCCCGGATCGTTCGCGGCGGCGATGGAGTCGGGCGTCAGGTGGATGCCGACGCCAAAGGCCAACGCCAGTGCGGCGGTGGCGGTGGCGAACTGGAAGGATGAGGGCAAAACGGGCTTCATGGCTGTTCTCCGGCGCTGTTCAGCGCTGCGACGTTGGTTTCCGGCATGTCGAGGGCGGGTGCGGCGGCGGCCTGCCAGCCACCGCCGAGCGCCTTGTAGAGGGCGATCCAGTGCAGCACGCGGTCGCGCAGCAAGGCGATCTCGTTACGTTCGGCGCCGCTCGCAGAGCGGCGCGCTTCTTCGAGCGTCAGCAGGCTGATGCCGCCGGCGCGCCAGTTCTGCTCGGCGGCCGTGAAGAAGGCCTTGAAGCCGGTCGTGGCGATCCTTGCCTGTTCGTTGCGGATGCGTGCGGCGTCGAGGTTGACCAGCACGCCTTCGACTTCCTCGACCGCGCTGCGCACCGCCTGACGGTAGCGCGCCA
>CAZCPD010000119.1:2898-7975 GCA_964500425.1 uncultured Rhodocyclaceae bacterium | reverse complement strand
ATGCCGGTCAGCGTCACCAGCGCCTTGCGCGTGATGGCGCAGGCGGCCTGCTGGCCGGCCTGCAGCGCGGTCGCTTCGGCGGCGCCGGCGCGCGCCAGCTGCGCATCGGCCGGTGCGCTGATGCCGGCCTTGGCGGCAATGGCGATGATACGCGCGCTCTCCTCGCGCGATCCGACGTCGGCAGCGACGGCGCGCAGCGTTAACTGGCAGGCGCGGTAGATCACGTACTTGCTCGCCACCTCCGCCGCCAGGGAAATGCGCGCGGCGTGCCAGCCGCGCTCGCGGCTTTCCAGGCGCGCGGCCGCCGCTTCGTTGCCACGCCGCACGCGGCCGAACAGGTCGAGCTCCCATTGCGCATCGATCGTGCTGCCGCGCGTCGTTTGCGCCGGCATGGGGAATTCCGCGCTGCCGTTGTTGCGCAGCGCGTGCGCGCCGATGCTGACGGCCGGCCAGCCGGCGGCGCCGGCCGCCGTCATTCCCGCGCGCGCCTCGTCGATGCGCGCCACGGCTTCGGCCAGGGTCGGGCTGTCAGCCTCGGCGCGCTTCAACAGTTCGCTCAGAACCGGATCGCTGAAACCCTGCCACCAGTCGAGCAGGGCATGTCCCTGCCCTTCGTGTGGCAGCGCCGCCTGCCAGCGCTCGCTGGGCAGAATATCGGCCACGCCCGGGGCCGCGTAGTTCGGTCCGACCGCCGGCAATGATGAGCAGCCGGACAGGCAGCACAGGCTGCCCAAGCTGCTCACCATCAGCATGCGGGTTGCGCCATTCCATGGCTTCGCCATTTTTTCTCCTCGGCTTCCGCGACGAGTGCCGCGGAGCATCTTGCTGGCCGGCGCCATTGTTGTTGCATGGTCGAATTGTTGTTGGGCCGGCTTTGTTCTCTTGCGAGAAAGATATTATTGCAAAATTATCTTTCTCGCAAGATAATCATCCGGAAACCTCACTGCACATCCGGTCTTTCCCATGCCCCGCCGCAAACTCCATCCCGTGCTCGAATCGCACCGTCTGAACTGGCCGGAGACTTTCGACCTGCGCATCATGTCGCTGCTGCTTGCCTTGCAGCAGGTGCATGTCGCCGAGTCCGCGAGCATCAGCTGGGTCATGGCGCGCCATCGCCTGAGCTGGGCGGAATTCGATGCGCTGGCGACATTGCGCCGCGCGCCGCCGAGAGAGTTGACGCCCAGCGAATTGCAACGCGCGATGGTGATCACCTCGGGCGGTCTCAGCAAGGTGCTTCAGCAACTCGAACGGCGCGGTCTGGTCGAGCGCTCGACGACCGATGCCGACCGGCGCATCAAGCCGGTGCGTTTGACCGACAAGGGCGCAAAACTGATCGAACAGGCCATGGTCGAGCTGCTCGAAACCGCCAACGCCGCAATACGCCCGCAACTCACCAACAAGGAAGTCGACCAGTTGGTCATGCTGCTGGAGAAGCTTGCCGGCATGGGCAGCGGCTAGCCGCCGCTCTTCTGGATCTCCCGGATCCCCGGCGCCGCAGGCGATGTCAGCTCTGCCGACCGGATGGGCAGGCGTGCTAAAATTTCCGCCTGTCGACGGGCCGTCGGCGCGCGACTTGCGCTGGTTTCGCTGCTTGTGCCAGCTGACGCCAAGGTGGCCGCAGGACTTGCCCGAACGACTTTCCCTCGACTCTTCCGGTCCGTGTATCCGTGAGCGCAACCTTACCCCCCCAACGCATCGTCATCGCCACCCGAGAATCGCGGCTGGCACTCTGGCAGGCCGAGCATGTGCGCGACCGTCTGCAGCAGCTCTATCCGGCCTGCAAGGTCGAGCTGCTGGGCATGACCACGCGCGGCGACCAGATCCTCGACCGACCGCTCGCCAAGGTCGGCGGCAAGGGGCTGTTCATCAAGGAACTGGAAACGGCGCTGCTCGACGGTAGCGCCGACATTGCCGTGCATTCGATGAAGGACGTGCCGATGCAGATGGAGCCGGAGTTCGCCCTGGTCGCCATCGGGCAGCGCGAAGTGCCGCTCGACGCCTTCGTCTCCAGCAAGTACGCCAGTCTCGCCGACATGCCGCCAGGTGCGGTGGTCGGCACTTCCAGCCTGCGCCGCGAGGCTCAGCTGCATGCCAACTTTCCGTATCTGGCGGTGACCAGCCTGCGCGGCAATCTCGACACGCGTCTGCGCAAGCTGGATTCGGGCGAGTACGACGCGATCATCCTCGCCGCCGCTGGTCTCAAGCGCCTCGGCCTCGGCGAGCGCATCCGCGCCGTGCTACCGGCCGAACTGTCGCTGCCGGCCGCCGGACAAGGGGCGATCGGCATCGAGGCGCTTGCCACGCGTCCCGAGGTTGCGGCCTGGATGGCGCCGCTCAACGACGTCGCGACGGCCGCCTGCGTGCGCGCCGAACGCGCGGTGTCGCGCGCGCTCGCCGGCAGTTGCGAAGTGCCGCTCGGCGCCTTCGCCGAAGTTCAGGACGACCGGCTCTGGCTGCGCGGCTTCGTCGCCAGCCCCGACGGCAGCCGCTTCGCGCGTGCCGAACTGCGTGGCGCCGCAGCCGATCCCGAAGCGCTCGGCGACCGTCTCGCCGCCGATTTGCGCGCCCAGGGCGCTGCCGAGATCCTCGCCGCGCTCGGTTGATGGGCCCGGGCATGACCGACTCCCTGTCGCGTCCGCTGGCCGGCCGGCACGTCGTCGTCACCCGTCCGGCGCAGCAGGCCGGCCCGCTTGCCACCGCGCTCGCGGCGGCCGGCGGCATTCCCGTGTTGTTCCCGGTGCTGGCGATTCTCGACGTCGACGCGGTGGAGCGCGAGCTGCTGCGCGCCGTTCTGGCGCGCCTGGCGGCGGCGCAGTTCGATCTGGCCGTGTTCGTCAGCCCGAATGCGATCGAGAAGACCTTTGCCGAACTGCGCGCGTCAGGGCTGACCTGGCCGGCGTCGGAGCGATTGCGCGTCGCCGCGCTGGGCAAGGGCAGCGAACGCGCTCTGGCGGCTTGCGGCATCGGCGACGTCATCGCACCGCGTGAGCGCTTCGATTCCGAGGGGTTGCTGGAACTCCCCGAATTGCAGGCAATGGCGGGGAAACGCGTTATCATCTTCCGTGGCGATGGCGGCCGCGAGCTGATTGCCGAGACGCTGCGCGCGCGCGGCGCCACGGTCGAATACGTCACCTGTTACCGGCGCGCCGCACCGGCGGGCGATACCACCGAGCTGCGGCGCCTGTGGCAGGAGCGGCGGCTCGATGCCTTCACCATCACCAGCAGCGAGGGCTTGCGCCATCTGCACGCGCTGCTCGGCGAGGCGGGGCGGGCGCTGCTCGAAGACACGCCGCTGTTCGCGCCGCATGCGCGCATCGTCGAGGAGGCGCATGGCCTCGGCCTGCAGCGCGTGGTGGCGACCGCGCCGGGCGATGCCGGGCTGCTGCGCGGACTGAAGGAATATTTTGCCGCCACTGAAATTGTCCAACCTGTCGTACGCGCAGAGCATGGTGAATATGGAAACTGAACAACCCGCCCTGTTATCCCAAACGCCGCAAGGCGCGGCGCCTCAGCCCGCGCCGGCGCAGCCGGGTTTGCCGATGCGCATGCTGCTGGCGCTGCGACGCCCCTCGGTGCTGATCGCCACGCTGGCGCTGCTGCTGCTCGGCTGGCAGTGGCTGGAAACGCGCAGCCGTCTGGGCGAACTCCACGAGGAACTGGCCCGGCGCCTTGGCGCCAGCGATCAGGTGGCGAACGAAGGGCGCGCACTGGCAAAGCAGAACCAGGAGATGCTGCAGGCGTTCGCCGCCAAGACGGGCGCGCTGGAAGCCAGGCTGGCCGAGGCGCAGACCCAACAGCTGGCGCTGGAGAGCATGTACCAGGAGCTGTCACGCAGCCGCGATGAACGCCTGCTCGCCGAGGTCGAACAGGCTGTTTCGATCGCCGCCCAGCAGCTGCAGCTGGCCGGCAACGTCGAGGCGGCGCTGATCGCCCTGCAGACGGCCGATGCGCGTCTGGCGCGGGCGGGTCAGCCGCAGCTGCTGCCGCTGCGCAAGCTGATCAATCGCGACATCGACCGCCTCAAGGCGCTGCCGCTTGCCGATGTGCCGGGCATCTCGCTGAAGCTCGACGGCGTGATCGGCATGGTCGATGCCCTGCCGCTCGCCTTCGAGCAGCGCGCGCGCGCCGAGCCGATGGTCAAGCAGCGCCTCGGCGTCGCGCCGACGACCTACTGGGAGCAGTTCGGTCGCGACCTGTGGGCGGAGCTGAAGCAGCTGATTCGCATCGAGCGCGTCGAACGCGCGGAACAGGGAGAAGCTGCGCTGCTTTCGCCGAACCAGATCTTCTTCCTGCGCGAGAACCTCAAGCTGCGCCTGATCACCGCGCGCCTCGCGCTGCTGCAGCGCGACGGCAAGACCTATCGCGAGGATTTGCGCCAGTCACAGCAGTGGCTCGAACGTTATTTCGACAGTCGCGAAAAGCCGGTAAGCAGCGCGATCGCCAACCTCAAGGGACTCGCCAGCGCCGACCTTGCGCTCGAACTGCCAACCCTCAACGAAACGCTCGGCAGCATCCGCAATTTCAAGCTGGCCAAGGAAAAGGGGAAGTAACCAACCATGCGTACCCTGCTCTGGCTGCTGACGCTTGCCGCGCTCGCCGTCGGCTTGGCGCTGGCGGCGCGCTACAACGACGGCTATGTGCTGCTGGTGCTGTCGCCGTGGCGCGTCGAGCTGTCGCTGAACCTGCTGATCCTGCTGCAACTGGTCGGTTTCGCGCTGCTGTACATCTTCACCCGCGTCGTTGCGCATGCCCTGCAGCTGCCGCGGCGGGTGCGTGAGTACCGCGCGCGGCGGGCGCGCGAGCAGGCCGAGCGAGCGCTCGGCGACGCGATGCGCCTGAGCATCGAAGGCCGCTACAGCCATGCCCTGAAGAGCGCCGCGGCCGCCCATCAGGCCGGCCATGCGGCGGGCCTCGCGGCGCTGCTGGCGGCACGCGCGGCACATGCCATGCGCGACGACGAACGCGAGGCGGAATGGCTGCAGCGCGCCCGCTACCACGACGGCGAAAGCCGCAACGCACGGCTGATGACCGAGGCCGAACTGCATCTCAACAGTCATCGCTATGCCGAGGCCCAGGG
>CAZCPD010000119.1:0-2798 GCA_964500425.1 uncultured Rhodocyclaceae bacterium | reverse complement strand
CGCCCGCCTGCTGATCGCCGCCGGCGACTGTCTCAACGCACAGCGCATCGTCGAGGATGCGCTCGACGAGGAATGGGATTCCAGCCTGCTCACCGTCTATGGCGAATGCAAGGGCGGCGACGTTCTCGGCCGCATCGCCCAAGGCGAGGAGTGGCTCAAGCGCCATCCGCGCGACGCCCAGCTGCTGCTGACACTGGGCCGCCTCTGCCGCCAGCAGCAGCTCTGGGGCAAGGCGCAGAGCTATCTGGAAGCGTCGCTGTCGCTGCTGGCCACGCGCGAGGTGCATATCGAGCTGGCGCAGCTCTTCGACCATCTCGAAAGGCCGGACGAAGCCAACCGGCACTACCGGGCGGCGGCGGGGGCGGCTTGACGTCGGATGTCCGATTCAGATGGTGGAAGGCGGAAGGCGCTGCGCTTTTCCGCCCTACGGTCCGCGCCGTGGTAGGTCGGAAAAGCGTAGCGCCTTCCGACAATTGGTAGTTTTCACCTCAACATCTCGATGTCGAACTACCGTCGTAACCGCGTCCCCGGCGGGACGTATTTCTTCACGGTCAATCTGCTCGATCGAAGCAGTGGCCTGTTCGTCGAGCATATCGACCTGCTGCGCGACGCAGTCCGCGCGGTGAAACGACGGCACCCGTTTCATATCGATGCCTGGGTTGTCCTCCCTGATCATCTTCATGCCGTTTGGACCTTGCCGGAGGGTGATGACGATTATTCCGGCCGCTGGCGCGCCATCAAGAAGGCATTCGTCAAGGGTTTGCCGGCGATCGAGGAACGTTCGCTGGTGCGGCAGGCCAGGGGCGAACGTGGAATCTGGCAACGACGCTTCTGGGAACACACGATCCGGGACGACGCGGACTATGCGGCCCATGTCGACTATGTCCATGTCAATCCGTTGAAGCATAGCCTGGTGACGCGCGTGGTGGATTGGCCGTACTCGTCGTTCCATCGTGCGGTCTCGTTCGGGATCTATGCCGACGATTGGGCGGGGGATGGAGCGAGTGAGCTGGTCAACGGCAAGAACGGGGAGCGATAGTTTTCGATGTGTTGGGCGGAAGGCGCTGCGCTTTTCCGCCCTACGGTCCGGTCAGTGGCCCGTCGGAAAAGCAGCAGCGTCCGCGCGCGGATTTTCTGCAGCCGTCTTCCGATATGAAGGCTTATTCCTCCAGCCAATCACGCGCCGGCAGAAAATCCGTGTATAGCTTGTCTTCGGCGCTGCCTGGCTCGGGCTGCCAGTCGTAGCGCCACTTCACCACCGGCGGCATGGACATCAGGATGGACTCGGTGCGGCCGCCGGTTTGCAGGCCGAACAGGGTGCCGCGGTCGCAGACGAGATTGAACTCGACGTAGCGGCCGCGCCGGTATTCCTGGAAGTCGCGTTCACGTTCGCCCCAGGGCAAGTCCTTGCGCCGCTCGATGATGGGCAGGTAGGCGCCGGCGAAGCTGTCGCCGACGCTTTGCACGAGACGGAAGCAGCGCTCGAAGCCGCCTGTATCGAGATCATCGAAGAAGATGCCGCCGACGCCGCGCGGTTCGTTGCGGTGCTTGATGTAGAAGTAGCGGTCGCACCATTCCTTGTAGCGCGCGTGCAACGCGTGGCTGCCCGGCGCCTCTTCGAAGGGCGCCAGGGCGGCGCGGCAACTGGCGTGAAAGTGGCGTACGTCCTCGACGAACGGGTAGTAGGGCGTCAGATCCATGCCGCCGCCGAACCACCAGACCGGCTCTTCACCGGGCTTGCCGGCGCTGAAGCAGCGCACGTTCATGTGCGCCGTCGGGCACATCGGGTTGCGCGGATGCAGGACCAGCGAGACGCCCATCGCTTCGAAGCCGGAGCCAACGAGCCGGGCGAGTTCGGGACGGGCCGCGGTGGCGGAGGGCGGCAGGCTGTCGCCGCGCACATGGGAAAAATTGACGCCGCCGCGCTCGAAGACATTGCCGTCCTCGATGACCTGACTGCTGCCACGGCCGCCGGGGCGCGTCCAGTCATCGACGCGGAAGGTCTTGCCGTCGAGGGCGTTCAGCGCGGCGACCAGGCCGGATTGCAGGGCGCGGAGATAGGTGGTGACGGCGCTGGCATCCATGTGCGGCGATCCGGGTTGAATGTTCTTGCGCCATTCCCGTACCCCGAGGATGTTTCCTTCGGGCACTTGCTCGGGAATGACGTTCGCAGAGACGGTGTCTTTCCTCTCCCCGGCGGGGAGAGGAGGTGACTACTTGCGCTGCAGCGCGCGGTGGCCGATGTCGCGGCGGTACTGCATGCCTTCGAAGCTGATGGCGTCGACGATTTCGTAGGCGCGCTTCTGCGCGGTGCGGATGCTGTCTCCGAGCGCCGTGACGCAGAGCACGCGGCCGCCAGCGGTGACGACGTGGTTGCCCTGTTCGACGGTGCCGGCGTGGAAGACGTGGAAGTCCTGTCCTTCACTGGCTTCGCCGCGCACACCGTCAAGGCCGTGAATCGCGTCGCCCTTGCGGGGATTGTCCGGATAGTCCGCTGCGGCCAGCACCACGCCGAGCGCCATGCGCCGGTCCCACTCGGCCTCGACCTTGTCGAGATGGCCGTCAATGGCGGCGTCGACCAGGTCGACCAGGTTGCTCTTCAGACGCATCATGATCGGCTGGGTTTCCGGGTCGCCCATGCGGCAATTGAATTCGAGCACCTTCAGCGAGCCGTCCGGCTTGATCATCAGCCCGGCGTAGAGAAAGCCGGTGTAGCGGATGCCGTCCTTGGCCATGCCGTTGATGGTCGGCATGATCACCTCGCGCATGACTTTGGCGTGGATGCTGGGCGTCACCAC
>CAZCPD010000118.1:0-9435 GCA_964500425.1 uncultured Rhodocyclaceae bacterium | reverse complement strand
TCGATCTGCTTGGCGCCCTTGGCGGCGACCGGCGCGACCTTGATGATGTTCATGCCGTAGTCGGCGAGGATGCGCGAGGCGCGCGCCGCCGGGCCAACGCTGGCCAGGTCGAGTACGTTGTAACCCTTGAGGAATGACATCGAAATACCCGGCTCAGAAGTTGCGCGGCAGGCCGAGCCCGCGCGTGGCGATGATGTTGCGCTGGACTTCCGACGAACCGCCGCCGATGGTGTCGATGACCGTGTAGGTGTAGCAGCTTTCGGCACGCCCCTTGAGCGGCGCATCTTCGGTGCGCAGCGCCAGCTGGGCGCCGGGGCCGACGATGTCCATCGTCACGTCGGCGATGCGGCGCGACAACTCGGTGGCGTAGAGCTTGTAGTGCGAGGCCTCGACGGTCGGCGTCTTGGTGCTGTTCAGCGCGGCATCGACGAAGCGCACGCCGAGCATGCGCGCGACTTCGAGTTCGGTCGTCAGCTGGGCGATCTTCTGGCGGATCACCGGATCGTCCTTGAGCGGCTTGCCGTCGCGCGTGGCGGTCTTCACGTAATCGCAGAGCAGTTCCATGCGGCCACGAATCGGCGAGAAGGTGAACATCGAGAAGCGTTCGATGTCGAGCGCCTCGGCGATGTACTGGAAGCCCTTGTTGAGTTCGCCGACGCGGTAGTCGTCATGGACGAACACGTTGTCGAAGAACACCGCGTTGGTGCGTTCGCCGCCCATGGTGTACATCGGATGGATCGTCAGGCCCGGATCGTCCATGCGGATCAGGAACAACGAAATGCCGTGGTGCTTCTTGGCGGTCGGATCGGTGCGCGCACCGACCCAGTACCAGTCGGCGAAGTGCGCCGAGGTGGTGAACACCTTCTGGCCATTCAGCAGCCAGCCATCGTCCTTGCGCTCGGCCTTGAGCTTCATCGCCGCGGCGTCGGAACCCGCGCTCGGCTCGGAATAGCCGACGGCGAATTCGATCTTGGCGTCGAGAATCTGCGGCAGGAATTCCTGCTTGAGCTTTTCCGAGCCGACGTTGATCAGCGTCTTGCCGATGATGCCGACGCCCTTGCCGATCTGCGGCGCGCCGACCGAGGAGAGTTTTTCGTTGAGCAGGTATTCGTAGAAGCCCGCGCCATCCTGGCCGCCGTACTGCTTCGGCCAGGTGATGCCCATCCAGCCACGCTCAGCCAAGCGACGCGTGAATTCGCGGCGCTCCGGCGTATCGCAAACCTGAGCCATGTTCTCGCGCGAGACGTCCATGAACTTGGGATCGTTGTTCTCCTTGAGAAACTGATCCACTTCACGCAGGAACTGCTGTTCTTCCTTGGAAAATTCAAAATCCATCGCTCGACTCCGTAAATGAATGGCGGAAACACCCAGAACACTTTTTATTGTAGAGAGCCGCTTGGCGCCAGACCGCGCTCGCGGCACATCGCAATCGGCCTAATTGGTTTCAGATTTGTCCACGACAGCTACGCCGGCCTCGCTCACCGCTTGCGCTGACGACGGGGCGGTTTCATGGGAGCTTCACTCAGCAAAGCATCCAGCGCCAGTAAGCTATCGAGCTGATCGAAACCGTCCTCTGCTTCCTCATAAACCTTGAGTGCGGCGGAGAGTTTTCCGGCATCCTGAAATGCGGCAAGGTCGTCGTCGATGTGCCGCATATCGATTTTCACCCGCGCGATTTCCCCGGCCATCGCCAGATCGACATGCGATGGCTGGAGTTTGCGCTGATACGGCACGAGCGCCCGAAACGGCATCAGCAACGAATCGAGTTCCGCCTTCAGCTCCGCCAGTTGTTCGCGCAGCACCTGGTTGAAATGCGCCACCCGCTCGGCCGGCATGCTGGCGAGATGGGCCGCGTCGATCTGCTCGATTTCCAACTGGATGTTGAGAAGCTCGAGCAAATTACCGTCGTCATAAGCGCGATTGACCCGCTGCATCAGCGCCGTCTTTTGCTCGGGGCTGAGATCATGACTGGCGCGATCGGGGTGCAGGGTGCTGGCGAGTTTGCGATAGACCTCGCGCACGGTCTGGCTGACCTGCTTTTCCGCGGCCTCGCGCTTTTCCTCGGCGGCGGCCGCCTTGGCGCTCTTGCGCCTTGGCGGGCGCTGCTCCGCTTCTTCCTGCTTGAGCTTCGCCGCCTTGAGGAGCATTTCCTCGAAGCTGGCGGGCTCACCCTCCCCCTCGTCGAGGCGCACGCCGAACATGCTTTCGATCATGTCCCGCGAGAACGCCTGCTCCAGCTCGGCTTCCTCGCTGTGACTGAGATCACTGTATTTGTCATGCAGCTCGACGATTTCCTTGTCATGCTGCTCCGACAACAAGTCACGCGCCAGTTCGAGAATCATGGCGCTCAATTTGCGCCGCAGGACCTTGCCGCGGATGGCGTTACGTTGCTGGAATTGCGCATCAAGCAGACGCAGCATGGCGCAGCGTTTCTTGCGTATTTCCACGTAGAGCGGCATCAACTCGCCGGCTAAGCGCTGGTTGTAGCGGTCGTGATAGAGACGCCAGTCCTCGATCTGGGTGCGCTGGTCGTCGATCTGCTTGATGAGCCGCTGAAAGGCCGCCTGCTGGCGATCCGAGGACTTGGCCTGCGAACGGATGCTGGCAACGATCAGGCTGTCGCCAGCCGCCGCGCGTTCGTCGGCATTCTCAAACAGGGTAGCTTGCTGGGCTGTCTTAGACATGTTGGAGGCTCAAGACGAGAGAAAGGAGCGGGCGCCGACCGATCGGGCGCCCGGGTAAGACTTTGTTGCCGACGCTTGGCGCTTAGCCCAGTGTCTTGTTCGCCTTGATCGACTCGATCTTCGCCGCGTCGTAGCCGAGCACATCGCGCAGCACTTCATCGCTGTGCTGGCCGACGGTCGGCGCCTTGGCCGGTTCGGGCATGTCGACGTCGAAGAACTTCACCGGGTAGCCGAGCATGTCGGCGCCGTGCTGCTCATGCGACCAGACCTTGAAGCGGTCCTTGAACTGCGGATCGTCGACGATGTTCTTCGGCGTGTTCACCGGCGCCAGCGGGGTATTGGCCTTGATGCCGAACTCCAGCCACTCCTTGGTGGTCTTGGTCTTGAAGATGTCGCGCAGCACGGCCTGCAGCTCGCGGTTGCCGCGAGCATGGTCGGCGAACTTGGAGCCTGGCCACTTCTCGAACAGATCGGTACGCCCGAGGCCTTCGCAGAAGTTCTTCCAGAACGCCTGCTCCGAGGCCATGAACAGCACATGGCCGTCCTTGGACTCGTACATCTGGTAGCGCACGCCTTCCTTCATGCCGGCAGTGGCAACCGGACGGCGCTTGTAGCCATCGGACTTGTTGCCGGTGACGACGTCCTCGGGACGCGCATAGGCCATGTAGCTCTCGCTGCGATACCAGTCGAAGGCGGCGGCGGCATCGCTTTGCGCCAGTTCCATGAAGCAGCCCTCGCCGGTCGCGCGGGCGCGGATCACGCCGGCCAGCACGCCGAGGCCGCCGAACAGCGGCGCGGCATTGATGCCGATACTGACGTGCTCGGGGATGTAGCAGAAACCTTCCTCGTCATAGGCCGGGGAAACGGCGCCGGCCCAGGTGTCGTAAGCGATGCCGTGCGAGGGCATGTCGCGATACGGGCCGGTCATGCCGTAGCCGGAGACGGTGCAGAAGACGATCTTCGGATTGACCTTCTTCAGCTCCTCGTAACCAAGACCGAGCTTGGCCAGCGTACCCGGCTTGGACGCCTCGATGACCACGTCGGCATCCTTCACCAGATCGCGATAGATCTGCTTCGCCTCTTCCTGCTTGAGGTCCAGGGTGATGCTCTTCTTGCCGCGGTTCAGGTGGTAATGCATCAGCGAGACGCCCTCGACGATCGGCCAGGTCATTTCGCGGATGTAGTCGCCGGAAGGGGACTCGACCTTGATGACTTCGGCGCCGAGATCGACAAAGGCGGTGGTGATGGCGGCCGGACCGAGAATGGAACTCTCGATGATGCGCAGGCCGGCGAGCGGTGCTTGCTTGTTCATGGCGGAAACCTCACTGGCAGGGTTCGGAAAACCGCCAAGATTAAGCCAAAAGTCGCAGCCGCTCCACTTCTGATCGGGCCGATTTCATTTCAATTCCGGTCAGCGCCGTTCAGGTAATGATCGTGCCACCATCGACATGAATGTTCTGCCCGGTGATCCAGCGCCCGTCGTTCGACACCAGCATCGCCACGCCGTCGGCGACATCCTCGGGCTGGCCGAGGCGCTTCATCGCCGCCAGACTGGCGCCGACCTTGCGCAGCAGTTCGGCGTTGCCGCCTTCCAGCATCGGCGTATCGGTCATGCCCGGCGAGACGATGTTGACGGTGATGCCGCGCGGCGCCAGTTCGCGCGCCAGCACCTTGGCGAAGGCTTCGAGCGCCGCCTTGCTGCCGGCGTAGAGCGCCATGCCTTCGCTGTTGGCGACGGTGATGCCGCTGGAAATATTGACGATGCGCCCGCCGTCCTCGATGCAGCGCGCCGCCTCGCGGCACATCATGAAGGTGCCGCGCGCGTTGGTGGCGAAGATGCGGTCGTAAGCCTCCATGCCGATATCCTTGAACGGTTTCATGTGGCCGATGCCGGCGTTGTTGATGACGACGTCGACGCGACCATAGCGAGCGCGGGTCGCGGCAAACAGCGCCTCCACGTCGGCCTCGCTGGCGATATCGGCGCGCTGGCTGAACGCCGTGCCGCCGGCCGCCTCGATGTCCGCCACCGTGCGTGCCGCGCCCTCGGCGGAACGGGAGTAGCCGACGACGATGCGCAGCCCGTCGCGCGCCAGGCGCAAGCAGACGGCGCGGCCGATGCCACCGCCGCCGCCGCTGACGATGGCCACGCGACCGGCGTGCGGAAGTTTTTCACGGTGTTCGTTCATCGCGACTCCTTTCAGGATTGAGCGGTTTTGCAGCTCGGGTAAGATGCCGACGATGAGGGTGGTCACGAGACGCCCCGCGTCATCGACGATCCAGCCAACGCCGCCAATAAATTGCCAAGGAGACGATTATGACTGCAAATTCAAACCTGCAAACCCGCACAAAAGTCGCCATCCTTACCGCCAGCTATCAGGTCAAGGGCTACGTCGATCTGATGGCCGGTGCGCGTATCACCGACCTGATGAACGGCGCCAAGGACTTCGTCGCCGTCACCGATGCCGAAGTCTATGAGGTCGGCGGCAACCTGCGCCATGTTTTCAACGTGCCCTTCCTCAACGTCTGCCGCGCTCACGTCCAGATCATCGCGCCGCTGTAACGGCAACCTGCCCGCTCAGCCGCGCCCTGCCTGCCTCCGCGCGGACATGCCGCGGAGCGGCGCATCAATGCTTGTGAACGCAGGAAAACCCTTGAGGGGCTCGCAGGGCTGGCAATGCACGCGCCGGACGTACCGCGTCGGCATATAATCCCGTCCCTGCCCCGCCACCCGGAACGACGCGCATGCCCCCTCACAAGAGAGCAGACTCCTACCGCAAGTCCGACGACAGCGTCGCTGTCGCCTTTCCCGAACCGACCGACAGCACCGAGATGCAGCACGAGAAGCGCCGCGCCGGCGCCGCCCTGCGCCGCATCATCGACGGCGTCATCATGAAGCATCCGGATGTCGTGGAAATGACCACGCTCGCCGACCGGCTCGAAGCGCTCGCCGTCTCGCTCGAAGCGATGCCGGAAAAGCCGACGCGCACCAGCTTCGGCCACCGCATGAACCCGGCGGACGTCCGCGATTTCCTCGAGTTCAGTCCGCTCACCGGACACGCCAACCCGATCGCGCCGCCGCTCGAGATCTGGGTCGAGGACGGCCTCGCACGCGGCCGCGTGAACTTCGGCCGCGGCTTCGAAGGCGCCCCGGGCGTGGTGCATGGCGGCCACGTCGCAGCGGTCTTCGACGAGCTGCTCGGTTTCGTCCAGGGCTTCTCGGAACGACCCGGCATGACCGGCACGCTGACCATCACCTATCGCGCGCCGACGCCGCTGCTCACCGAGCTGCGCCTCGAAGGCGCCTACGAAGGCACCGAAGGCCGCAAGATCTACACGCGCGGCAAGCTCTACGCCGGCGACACGCTGCTCGCCGAAGCCACCGGGCTGTTCATCACCCTGACCGAAGAGCAGTACGCCATGGTCGCGGCGATGCAGGGCGAGGCGCCCTGACGGCAGCGCCGCGCGCGGCAAAATCAACTGCCGAAAGCCGCCTTCAGCGCCGCGATCATGTAAGACTGGTCGGCCACGCCGGCGCTCTCGCGCGCGCTGTGCATCGCCCACATCGGCGAGCCGACGTCGACGCCGGCGACGCCCAGCTGTGCCGCGACCATCGGCCCGATGGTGCTGCCGCAACCGAGATCGGTGCGATGTGCGTACTGCTGGCACGGCACGCCGGCGGCTTCGCAGCAGGCCATGAAACGCGCCGCCGTCTCGGCGTTGGTGGTGTAGCGCTGATTGACGTTGGTCTTGATGACCGGTCCACCGTTCACCTGCACCTTGTGCCCGGGTTCATAGGCCGCCGGGAAGTTGGGGTTGTAGGCATGCGCCATGTCGGCGCTGATGAAGAAGCTCCGCGCCATGGCGCGGCGCCGGTCCTCGTCGTCCAACCCTGTCGGTGCGGCCTGCGCAGAGATACGTCCCAGCACGTCGGCGATGAAGCTGCCGCCGGCGCCGGTGGCGCTCTCGCTGCCGACCTCCTCGTGATCGAACAAGGCCGCCACGCAGGTCGCCGCCGGCTGCGCTTGACCCGCCGCCATCAGCGCGCTCAGGGCGGCGTAGCTCGAAGCCAGGTTGTCGAGCTGGCGGCTGGCGATGAACTCCTCGTTCGCGCCCCACAGGCAGCCCTTCTGCACGTCATGAACAGCGAGCTCCCAGCTCAGCAGATCGCACGCCTCCGCCTGCACCGCGCCCGCCAGCAGGCCGCGCAGGCGGGCATCGGCAGACTGCTCGTCAGTAGCGCCAAACAGGCCGAGCTGTCCCAGCAGCAACGGCAGCTCGGTCTGCTTGTTGAGTTTGAGGCCCTGTTCATTGACCTCGCGATTCATGTGGATCGCCAGGTTCGGCAAGCGCAGCAGCGGCCGCTCGAAGCGCACCAGGCGCGCTTCCTGCCCCGCCTTCGTGCGCACCACGACGCGCCCGGCGAGGCTCAGGTCACGGTCGGTGAAGGTCGCCAGGATCGGCCCGCCATACACCTCGACCGCGAGACGCGCGAGGCCGTCGCCCGCCAGCGCCGGCCGCGGCTTGAGCCGCAGCCCCGGCGAATCGGTATGCGCGCCGACGATGCGAAACCCGGCGTCCGCCAACAGCCGGCTGCCCATGACAAACGCGATCAGCGAAGCGCCGCCTCGCACCACGTAATGGCGCCCGCCCGCCGCCAACTGCCAGCGCTCGCCCTCCTCCAGCCGCGCATAGCCTTGCGCCCGCAGCCGCGCCTCGGCGCTCGCCACGACATGCCAGGGACTCGGACTGGCATCGATGAAGTCGACCAGATCAAGGGCAATGGTTCGGGCAGAGATGGAAGAAGAAGTCAGCATGACGTCATGAGTCTCTTTGAAAAGATTGGCTGAGAGGCTGTGAGAATATCATCTCATTCGCACCAACCCAACGAACCTGGCCATCCGTGGCCTGCCAGCGTTGCAAGGTGCGCACGCTGATGCCAGCGATGGCGCAGGCCGGCTTGAGCCGGGCCCCGTCGTGTGGGCTATCTCGATGTCTCGGGCAAGTGCCTGGCGATCTTCGAGGCCGATCATTCGTCCTCTCCCTTGTTGAAGATCGCCGCGACTTTTTTGACAGGACGAGCAGCGCGGCCGCCTCGGCCAGGGCCTCTTCCTTGCGCAGCAGTTCGCGGCATAATGCTGATGGGTTGGAAGACACAAACGGAGGGAAGCTCAATGCTCCAGCGGCCCAACCCTCGTGTTAAATGCCACCTCTGCGGAGAGCAAGCATTGATGCGCCTCTCCGGCCGGTGTCCGATTCACACCGGGTTGTCGACCTCGACATAAACGCACTCCAGCCCGAACTTTTCCTGCAAGTGAGCGCCCACCGCCTGCACGCCGTAGCGTTCGCTGGCGTGGTGGCCGGCGGCGATGAAGGGGATGCCGGTTTCGTTGGCGAGGTGGTAGGTCTGCTCGGAGATCTCGCCCGAGACGTAGCAGTCGGCGCCGGCGGCGATGGCTTGTTCGAAGTAGCCTTGCGCGCCGCCCGAGCACCAGGCGAGGCGTTTGATCGGGCGGTTGGCGTCGCCGACGAGTTGCGGCGTGCGGCCGAGGACGGCGGCGAGGGCGTCCTTGAGCGCGCCGGCGGTCATGCCGGGCGCGGCCGGGGCGCCGAAGAAGCCGATGTCCTGCTCGCCGAAGCGGCCGCCGATCTGCCAGCCCATGCGATGGGCGAGCTGGGCGTTGTTGCCGAGCACGCCGTGGGCGTCGAGTGGCAGATGGTAGGCGAGCAGGCTGATGTCGTGCGCCAGCAGCGTGGCCATGCGTTGCTTGCGAAAGCCGGTGATGCGGCCATCCTCTGACTTCCAGAACCAGCCGTGGTGCACCAGGATGGCGTCGGCATGTTGCGCGACGGCGGCGTCGATCAGCGCCTGGCTGGCGGTGACGCCGCAGATCACGCGTTTGACATCGGCGCGTCCTTCCACTTGCAGGCCGTTTGGGCAATAATCGCGGAATCGTGCGGACTCCAGGCATTCGTCGAGGTAGCGGGCCAGTTCATCGCGCTGCATGGTCAATCTCCAACATGTTACGTATAACGGGGCGAAGGGCAGAAGTATGCGCCGACTCTGGCTGATTTTCTCACAGGCGGTCACGATCAGCGTGGCGGGACTGTTCGCGTTTCAGGCGGTCAAGCCGCTCTGGTTCGAGCCCCGGGGCGCAGCGCCGGGCGGCGGTGTCGTCGCCATGCAGGAAGCCGCACCGGGGACGCCGGGCGGGGAGTCGGTGCATGGCACTGGCGGCTACCGGATGGCGGCGCAGATGGCGCTGCCATCGGTCGTGCATATCTTCACCAGCCAGGAAGCCCGGGCGGCGCGCAATCCCTTGCTCAACGATCCCTTCTTCCGCCATTTTTTCGGCGACCGCTTCGAGGCGCAGCCGCAGCGTCGCCAGGGGCTGGGCAGCGGCGTGATCGTCAGCGCCGACGGCTACATCCTCACCAACAATCATGTGGTCGAAGCCGCCGACGAAATCGAGGTGGCGACGCAGGACGGCGCCAAGTACGCGGCGCGCGTGGTCGGCTCGGACCCGGATTCGGATCTGGCGGTGATGCGCGTCGACCTGGCGAACGGCATGAAACTGCCGGCGGTGGTCTTTGCCGCCGACGAATCGCTGCGCGTCGGCGATGTCGTGCTGGCCATCGGCAACCCCTTCGGCGTCGGTCAGACAGTCACGCACGGCATCGTCAGCGCCCTGGGACGCTCGCATCTGGGCATCAACACCTTCGAGAACTTCATCCAGACCGATGCCGCCATCAA
>CAZCPD010000117.1:0-9467 GCA_964500425.1 uncultured Rhodocyclaceae bacterium | reverse complement strand
TTCGTGGGAGCGGCCTCCAGGCCGCGAATGCCGCATCCGTTCGCGGCCTGGAGGCAGCTCCCACGAAGCGCTTCATCTCGTTCCGACTGCGGAATTGTGCAAATCATAACGCCCCATCGCCGCGCGCCCGGTCGCTGACGGGGCGTTGGTTCGTCGCGGATGGCCACCGCTTCAAAAGACCAGGGCCCCGATCGGGGCCCTGGTCTTGATGCGGATGAAGCGGACGTTGCCGCCCCCCGGCGACTTACCAGCGATAGTTGAGCGACACGCCGTAGGTGCGCGGCTGCAGGTAGTAGGCGGTCGTCAGATTGGCGAAGCCGGGTCCGAAGTCGATGAAGTTCACGGGCTGCTGCTTGTCCGTGACGTTCTTCACCCACAGGGCCATGTCCGCCTTGCCAGGGCCGCCGACCGGGATCTGCGACAGGGCGAGGCGCAGGTTCAGCAGGCCGTAGCCTTCGACCTTGGTGTTGCCGGCGGTGGCCCGGCTGGCATCGACGGTGGTCAGCTGGTACGGGTAGCTATAGACGGACGAGGTATAGCTGTAGTCCGCGATGGCGCGCCACTGGCCGATGCTGGTCCGCCCGAGTTTCGCGTCGGCGGTGAGGTTGAGGGTGTGCTTCGGCGCATGGGGGAAGGCGCGGTTGCCGGCGACGTTGCTGACCGGCTGACCGGCGGCGGCGGCTTCCATGAACTCGTCGTATTCGCCATCGAGGTAGCCGTAGCCGAGCGCGAAGCGCAGGCTGTCCGTCGGGATGTAGCTGGCTTCGAGTTCGAGACCGTTGATCGTGGCCTGGCCGGCGTTGCGGATCACCGAGAGGCCCGGTGTGCCGGTGAAGCGGGAGATCTGCAGGTTCTGGACGTCGTTCTGGAACAGGGCGGCGTTGAGCTGCATGCGGCCGTCGGACGAGGTCATCTTCGCGCCGACTTCGTAGGTCTTCTGCTTTTCCGGGCTGAACGGAATCACCGCTTCGGCCGCCGAGGGCGCCTCGCCCTGGAAGCCGCCGCTCTTGAAGCCTTCCGAATACTTGGCGTAGACGTTGAAGCGCTCATTGACCTTGTAGGCCAGCGAGACCATCGGCGTCGTCGCCGAGAAGGAGGCGCTGGCGGCGACATAGGGGATCGCCGCGCCCATGCCGAAGCCGGTGACGCTCTTGAAGCGCGAGCCGTTCTTGTCCTCCACGGTGCGGCGCAGGCCGCCGGAGAGGGTCCAGACGTCGGTCAGCTTGTAATCGACCTGGCCGTACAACGACTTGGCCTGGGTGCCGTAGCCATACTCGGAGCTGTCGGTGCCGGCCAGCGAGATGTGCGGGTTGACCGTGTAACCGTCGTCCTTGTAGTAGTAGATGCCGGCCACGTAGTTCATGCGGTCGGTGTTGCCGACCCACTGGAGCTCGTGCGAGGTCTGCGTGAAGTCGGCGATGCGCTTGCCCGTATAGACCGTCAGCGGCGTGCCGTCGAGATCGATGGAGTCGTCGTTCTTCAGGTTGCGGTGCGAGGCGATCCACTTCAGGGCATTCTTGCCGTCGAGTTGCCAGGACAGCGTCAGGCCGTGGCCCTTGAGGTTCAGCTTCTCGTAGGCCGGGAAGTTGAGGCTGACGGTTTCCTGCCAGTCCTTCGCGACATACGGGGCCATGCCGGCGAGCGGGCCACTGGTGGCGGTCATGCGGTAGAGCTGATTGTGCGGCGGCGCCTGGTCGACCTTGGTGTAGTCGTAGCGGTAATCGGCCTGGATGTCCTTCGAGAAGTCGAGAAGCACGGCGAGGCGGGCGCCGATCTTGTCGCGCGAGTCGAGTTCGCCGACCGAGCTGCCGGCGGTGGTCTTCACCAGCCCGTCGCGGTTTTCGGAGCGCACGCCGACCGAAACGCTGGCGATGCCGAACTTCGGCAGATCCAGCGAGAGCTTCTCGGTGTGGTAGCCGTAGTTGCCGATCTCCAGGCCGACCGAACCGCTCAGGGCGCCGCTGGGCTTGCGGGTGATCATGTTGATGGCGCCGGCCATGGTGTTGCGGCCGTAGAGCGTGCCCTGCGGGCCGCGCAGCACTTCGATGCGTTCCACATCCACCACGTCGAACACCGAGCCGACCGCCTTGCCCAGATAGACGCCGTCGAGATACATGCCGACGCTGGGTTCCCAGTACATGGCGCCGTTGAAGGTCACCGCCCCGCGCAGCGCCACCTGGGAGGTGACGTTGCTGGTCGGATACTTGCTGATCTGGAGGTTCGGCGCCAGCGCCTTGAGGTCGAGCACGTTGGCGATGCCGCGCGACTCGATCTGGCTGCTGGACAGGGCGCTGATGGCGATCGGCACATCCTGCAGGCGTTCGGCGCGCTTCTGGGCGGTGACGATGACTTCCTCAATCGGCGCATCCGCGGCCGACGCCATGCCGGCGCCGGCGAAGACGGATGCCACGGCGGTCGCGATCACCAGACGGCGTGCGCGCGGGGTGGGTGCGTAGTGGTGGTGCTGATTCATTGAGCCTCCTGAATGGACGATGTTCTTATGGTTCGACTGGGCAAGGATGATGCAAGTCGCGCGGGGCATGCGGCCATCGCGGCGCGAAGGCCGCTGGATGTCCGGGAATGAGCCATGCCGACCGCCCCGGCAACTTGGCCGGAGTATAACCATCTTCATATCTTCGGCAACTATGCCGCGCCAGGTTGGCGGTTCAGCGCTTGCCGACGATGACGACACCGCCGACGACCAGCGCGGTGCCGACGATCTGCGCCACGGAGATCGATTCGCCAAGTATCCACCAGCCGAGGAAGATCGTCGTCAGCGGGCCGAGCGTGCTGATCATGGCAGCGCGGCTGGAGCCGATGCGGCGCATGGCGGCGGCCATGGCGAACACCGGCAGCACCGTCGAGAACAGCGCCATCGCAAAGCCCAGGGCGTGGATCTGCCAGGGCTGGACAATCAGCGAAGACGGCGGTTGGCTGATGAAAAAGTGCAGCAGCGTCGCCGTCGTCGACACCAGCATCGCCAGCGCCGTAAAGCGCGCCGCGCCGAGGCGCAGGATCATCTGCCCGCCGCCGACCAGATAGCCGGAGTAAGCCAGCGACGAGGCGAACACCAGTCCCGCGCCGAGCCAGACCGCCGCTTCGTCGCCGGCGACGTCGAGGTCATGGGTGAAGGCGGCGGCGATGCCGATATAACACAGCGCCAGCGCCGCTACTTCGCGTCGCGTGATGCGGTGGCCGAAGAACAGCACGCCGAGCAGTAGCGTCAGGGTCGGGTAGGTGAACAGGATCAGACGTTCCAGCCCGGCGCTGATCAGGCGCAGGCCGAGGAAATCGAAAATGCTGGCGCCATAGTAGCCGAGCAGGCCGAGCGCGACGATCGCCAGCCAGTCGCGTCCGCTCAATGGCTCGGCGTGGCGCGAGGCGCGCAGGCCGACCCAGACGAAGGCCGGCAGTGAATACACCATGCGCAGGGCGAGCAGCGTCACCGGCTCGACGGCCGTCGGGCCGGGGAAGGCGTAGGCGAGCTTGACGAGGATGGCCTTGGCCGAGAAGCCGAAGGCGGCGCCGACGGCGAGCCAGACGCCGAGGCGGTAACTCTGCTTGTTGTTCATGTCCTGACGCGGGAGGCGAACAGGGCCTCCCGCCGTTCCATCTCCGTTCTATCCGCTATCCGGTAACACGGCCATCCGGCCCGCGGGCGTTGCTGTCCCCATGCGCGGTAGGAGAGTCCCGATCAAGTCCGTTCGCATTGAGCTTGTCGAAATGCATGCTCGAAAAAATCAAGGCCTTCGGCAGACTCGGCTTATGTGGCTTATGTAGGTTGGGTTAGCGGCCTCACCGCGTAACCCAACGACTCGAATTCGTGCATCGAATGAATTTCCGCGCACTGCAATGCCGGCTTTGTTGGGTTACGGCGCAAAAGTCGCGCCTAACCCAACCTACAGGTCCTACAGGTCCGCGACGGATGGCCCGTCATTATCACGGTGATTTTCCACTAGCGCCGGCCGCCGCCGAGGATAGAGCCGAGCACGCCGCGCAGGATCTGTTTGCCGATTTCGCGGCCGACGGTGCCGGCCACGCCGCGCGCCGCGCTCTTCGCGGCGGCTTCGAGCACGCCTTCACGGCGACCGCCGCGCGGTCCGGTGGTGCCGCCGAACATTTCGCCAAGGCTGCCGAGGATGCCGCCGGCCGGGGCTTCCGCCTGCGGCGCCGGTGCTTCGGCGGGCGCGGTGGGTGCACGGGTCGCCGTGGTGGCCGGCTGCCGCCCGGCCGGCCGGGCCGGCGGCGGGATGGCGCCGGGCCGCGCGGGAGCGGACGGAGCAGCTACCTTGGTCGCCGCGCCGCCCTTGAGCAATTCGTAGGCCGATTCGCGATCGACGGCGCTGCCATACTTGCCGAGCAGCGGCGATGCGTCGATCCCGGCCCGGCGCTCGTCGGCCGTCAACGGGCCGAGGCGCGAGGCGGGCGGGAAGATCATCGCGCGTTCGACGATGTTCGGCCGGCCCTTTTCGTCGAGGAAGGAAACCAGCGCCTCGCCGACGCCGAGTTCGGTAATCACCGTGGCGGCGTCGAACTTCGGATTGGCGCGCATGGTTTCCGCCGCCGCCTGCACGGCCTTCTGGTCGCGCGGCGTGAAGGCGCGCAGCGCATGCTGTACGCGGTTGCCGAGCTGGCCGAGGATCTTGTCCGGCACGTCGAGCGGATTCTGCGTGACGAAAAAGACGCCGACGCCCTTCGAGCGGATTAGTCGCACCACCTGTTCCACCTTGTCGACCAGCGCCTGCGGCGCATCGGAAAACAGCAGGTGGGCTTCATCGAAGAAGAACACCAGCCGGGGCTTCTCCAGATCGCCGGCCTCCGGCAGTTCCTCGAACAGCTCGGCCAGCAGCCAGAGCAGGAAGGTCGAATAGAGGGCCGGCGAGTGGATCAGCTTCTCGGCGGCGAGCACGTTGATGACGCCGCGGCCGTTCTCATCCAGCTGCATCAGGTCCTCGATGTCCAGCATCGGTTCGCCGAAGAACACGTCGCCACCCTGCTCCTCCAGCGTCAGCAGGCCGCGCTGGATGGCGCCGATCGAGGCGGTGGAAACGTTGCCGTATTCGGTGGTGAAGTCCCTGGCGTTGTCGCCGACTTGCTGGATCATGGCGCGCAGGTCCTTGAGATCGAGCAGCAGCAGCCCCTGGTCGTCGGCGATCTTGAACACCAGCTGCAGCACGCCGGCCTGGGTCTCGTTGAGGTTGAGCAGCCGCGCCAGCAGCAGCGGACCCATGTCGGAAATCGTCGCACGCACCGGCACGCCGTTCTCGCCGAAGACATCCCAGAACGCCGCCGGATTGGCAAAGGGCGTGTAGCCCTCCAGGCCGAGCTCGGCGATGCGCTTCTCCAGCCGGGGCGTTAGCGCGCCAGCCGCCGCGACGCCGGAGAGATCGCCCTTCACGTCGGCCATGAACACCGGCACGCCGGCGTAGGAAAGACGCTCGGCCATCGACTGCAGGGTCACCGTCTTGCCGGTGCCGGTGGCCCCGGTGATCAGGCCATGACGGTTGGCCATCTGCGGCAACAGCGCCGGGAAGCTGTCGGCATCGACGGACTTGGCGAGATAGAGGGGTTCGGACATGGCGCGCGCCTCGGGCTAGGATGAAGCCGCCATTTTAGCAACGATGCATCGGCGCGACGCAGCGCTGGATGATCCATTCGTGACGATCGCCATTGCAGATTGTGCAATTAGTTTCCGCATGGGAAATCAAATTCGACTTTGACCGCAAAATAACGGAAACCATCAAAACAGCTACCGACAGCCTTGAATGCATCGCAAGTCAGCTGAAGGATTTCCTGTTTCCGGTTCTGTAGTGTCGTTGGGATCTTTAGTTCATGGACTCGCCAGCTCATTACAGGCCCTTGCTCCGTGAATTGCAGAGGTTGTGGATCGGCGTGGATGAAAACTTGAGCCTCCAGTCCACCCAGAACGTAGCATTCGGTGGTTTGAGTTCCTTCGTAGGCGCCCCCCACCTTACTGATCAACGCCATAAAAACACCGTGATCCCTGTCAATGACCCACATTGACGAAAGATTGGTGTTTACATATGGATATTTCGACTTGTCGGATTCTGAAATACTCTCAACAACAAATGTCATTGCAAACTCCCTTCTTCCATCTGATTAATGAAGAATACGAAGAACAAGCGTTGGCCGGGGCATTCATCAACGCATCTCGATCCAGATCAATTCGACCGTAGTAGAGCGATGGCTGCGTGGATTTCTGTCGCATGGCGCGCAACTACGCCGGCTGTGCGGTGCTACAGCAGAACTTCCTGCAGCTACAGCTCGCTGCGCAGAGCTTCGACGGCATCTTCGCCAATGCCGCGCTGTTTCATGTGCCCGCCAGCGCCTTGCCGCGCGTGCTGGGCGAACTGCATGCGGCGCTGCGCGCGGGCGGCATTCTGTTCTCGTCCAATCCGCGCGGCCAGGGCGAAGGCTGGTCCGGTTCGCGCTACGGGCACTGGATGGAACTCGAAGACAGCGAACGTTACTGGCAACAGGCCGGCTTCGAGATTCTCGACCACTACTACCGTCCTGCCGGCCTGCCGTGCGCACAGCAGCCATGGCTGGCGCTGGTCAGCAGGAAACGGCCGATGACCGCTCCCTGACGCCGCTCACCCTCGGACCACACCATGCGACAGCCCCTCACCCCGCTCGATACGGTTCTGGAGTATCACCAGCGAACCAAGCACCATTTTCAGCGCTATGCGGCGGGACCCGGCGCGCTGGACTGGGACAGCCAGCCCGATCCTTTCCGTACCTTTGCCGACACCCCGCAATTGGAATTGCCCTTGCTGGGCGAGCAGACACAGCCGCCGCAGCCACCCTACCGCGACCTGTACCAGGCGGGACTAAAAGGAGCGACGGGGTCAGGTCTTGAGTTGCCATGTGGCAACTCAAGACCTGACCCCGTCGCTAGCGCTCGGCTGAATCATTACCGGGATGATTTGCTTGGTGGTCAGATTGCCAACGAATGCGAACGGCTGAAGCTTTTCGCCGGCCTCCAGAAACCCCCGCGCCTTGTCGATCAACGGACTGATGATGTCCATGTACGCCTGGGGTGGAGTGCTAACGGGTGCCTCGATCATTTCTTTCTCATTATTTGCCACCGGTCGTGCAAACCGGGGAACGTGCGGTGATGTTCGTTGAGCGCCAGCGTCTCGGCGCCAAGACGTTCAAAATCGGCGCTGAGCACGTCGAAAAACTCCTCGGTCGCCGTGTTACCGCCTTTTCCTTCGCCTTCCAGAATCATAATCTGTCCGGAGCGCATAGCGTGAGCGACTTTTTCGCCGAACGGCGTGTCGAGGTTCGGCCAGACCAGCAGCACCAAGTCAAAACTGCCGGGGAGCAGTGCAACTGCGTCGCCGTAGTGGTCGAGGCGAAATGCGGACCGCATTGGATACCTGCCGTTCACGCCAGAGCAATTATGGCGGTCGCTATGAACGATCTAGCCAATCTATGTGGCAAACCGTCTGTCATAGACTGGAATTTAAGGCTATTTGCATTCTGAGGTTGGAAGCATGAAAGCTACTTTGACCTGATAGTGTTCCGTTTTGTGCAAAATCTGGTTGGTAATATCAGAAACTTGACGAACTGTTTTGTGCAAGATGAGGTTGGAAGTCTCCAGTGCAATCGAAAGCTGCCGGTGGTTGTAGAATTACGTCAGGCAGTTGGCGGCCAGTAGCTGCCTGTCGTTGTTACATTTCGTTTTTCTGATAACGTAACCAGCCTTGGGGTTCCGGATAGATACTTCCTAAATTCGAACGCAGCCCCTTTCACACAGCCGTCAAATGTTTTACATGAGAGGAGCTGGCCGGCTTGTTCGGGTGCGTCCTTTCGAACGTATATCATCGCTCCGAATCAATGTTGAACCAGGGGCGCCAAGTTCCGACGAGCCTGTCTTCTTCAAAGAATCGCTCTGCAATTGCATTGTCTGAAAAATCGTTCCGGTATGAGAAGCCGACTGACTCTCGGATGATGTTCAGAGGGCTCTCTGCATTTGGAAAGATGTGTTCAATACCCCAGCGAAGTTGGCATGAAGTGGTGTTGGGGGTCACCTTATGGTGCTCTGCATTGGGCTCGTGAAGACGGCCTGGGCTCTTGCTCTTGATGTGAAGCCCGAATCGCTTACGGAGATTGGTCGTCTTTCCAACATACAGGCAGGGGTAGGTGAGGTCATCGGGCCACCAGTCTCGATACTCAACGCTCACGCGAACCCCGTTTGGCCCCTTGAGTACGATAGTTCGATTTGACATCAACAGCGTAGAACGATCGCCAATCCACCAGAACGCGTACACCCCGGGGTCAGTCGGAATGAGAGGCGACCGCGTATCGAAAATTTTGGCAACACTCTGTATTGATGAGGGCGTATGCATTTGAGATGCCTACCTTTGTATTAACCGACGCAGGTGTCGGGTTAGTTTCTGCGTGTCAGAGTAATCCATATTAATGTCGGTGTAACCCCGGCCAACGTCCACGAATTCGTCCCAATGTCGGGTACTGACTCATCTTGTTGCGACTATCATAAATGATAGCAACCCGAGGGAAGTGCTCTTCACAAGAGCCTCATTGCAGCGTTAAGCATCTTCCTAGCATAGAATGTCGATTCGTGTTTTCTCTAGTTGTCAATTTGATGTCAAATTATTCCAGGGTGATAACTGATGAGACTGGCAAAAGCAAAAATATTTGGAAATTGTCAAAAATGTGGGGGGGATCTGTTCGAGAAGAATCTTTGGGCAGAAACGGCAACTGCGGTCTTGGGTACGTTCATTGGAGTAGCAGTTTGCGTCGTAATTATTTCTTACGTGAAGCATTCAGGGGTAAGTTGGCATAAAAGCGCGGCATTGTTTCTGATTCTTGGGATATTCCGCATGATATACAGCATGTGGAAAAACGACCCCTCACGTGTCATCCTTTTAAAATGCGATGCATGTGGAGCAGAAATTGAATTCGCGCACAAGAAGGACACATAATGAACAGGGAATCAAAGGAAGAGTAGAGAATAGGCTCTCGCTTGGTCGACTACCTGAAAACGGCTGCAGTGATCTTGTCCCAGTCGCCCGACTGGAAATTGCCTTTGCTAACGAATGAACACCGTGGATTTTTTGCCACGACCTTATTGCTGTACGCTTCGATCTTGGGAGACCTATTCCAAAGCTTCGCAGAACGCATTAGTACCAGTAATGCGCCGCGATCCACTGCGGATTCAGCGACTTTGAGCATATGCGACCGACTCGGCAATGTGCAGTTAGGATCAAACTGCGGGCTTGCCCACGGAGTAAGCTGAGTAGCCACGACACGATTGGAAATTTCTTTCACGCCATCGACCTGGGTGTCAAACAGCATAATCAACTCACCAAATCGCCGTGACCACCATTGGTTTAAAGACGGGTTCCCGTTTGGTGCCAGTCCCCCGGCGCGCGTCAAGATAGTTGTCGCCTCAGTCATGCGGCCAACGGTTGAGTATT
>CAZCPD010000116.1:0-9520 GCA_964500425.1 uncultured Rhodocyclaceae bacterium | reverse complement strand
TCAGCGGATCGATCTTGCCTTGCTGTGCCTGGACGTTGAGGTTCAGCGCGTAGTTCTCCAGCGCGCCGTTGCCGGCCTGGTTTTCCTGTTCCTGTTCGGTCTGCTCGGCTTCGCCGCGCGTCACGGGATGTGCCGACTTGGTGATGCCGTGCGAGATGAAGTTCACCACGTCGAGCCGCGTCACGTTCTGGCGCTGCAGGAAATAGACGGCGTGCGAATCCTTCTCGCCGAAAATGGCGACCAGCACGTTGGCGCCGGTGACTTCCTTCTTGCCGGAAGACTGGACGTGCAGGATCGCGCGCTGGATCACGCGCTGAAAGCCGAGCGTCGGCTGCGTTTCGATGTCCTCGCTGCCACCCACCGTCGGGGTGTGCTCGGCGATGAACAGAGTGAGCTCGCGGCGCAATTCCTCGACGTCGGCGGCACAGGCGCGCAGCACCTCGGCGGCGGACGGATTGTCGAGCAGCGAGAGCAGCAGATGTTCGACAGTGATGAATTCATGCCGCTTCTGCCGAGCGTCGACAAAGGCCATATGCAGACTGACTTCGAGTTCCTGCGCGATCATTTCAGTTTTCCTCCATCACGCACGCCAGCGGATGCTGATGCTGACGCGCAAAAGCATTTACCTGTTCAACCTTGGTCGCAGCAAGATCCTGCGGGAAAATCCCGCAAACCCCTTTGCCTTCTCGATGCACCGCCAGCATGACGACGGTTGCACGCTCGCGATTCATTCCGAAGAACTTCTCCAGCACCACCACCACAAAATCCATCGGTGTGAAATCGTCGTTCAACAGCAAGACCTTGTAGAGACGCGGCGGCCTGACCTTGCTCCGTTCCACTTCAAGTAACGCGCCGCTCCTGCCGCCATCGCCGCCGAGATCAACTTGCTTTCTTCTGCCCATGATTCGATTCTAATAACTATTGGAGAATCTGCAACACAACTATCGCACAACTGTCTTTCACCCTGTCTAAAATGAGACAAGCCAGTCTGCCGCAGGTTCAATGTCGATCGGCGCATTGAACAGGCGTCGCTGCCAACCCCGGCCCATGCAGATTGCAGCAGCATCGAGAAATGCCTATAGTTGCATAATCCTGCGGCCACCAGCGCCAAACGTCACAAACACCGCAAGAACAGCCAAGCATGCCAAGATCATGACCTTGCCAGGAGTGGTGGATTTTCGGTGAATTTCCCGAGGGCAATGGCGAAATGGGCAGACAACTCACTCGTACGGAAATACTCATGCAGTGGACAAACGGTATCAATCGAATCTGGCGCATCATCGCGACCTTTCTGCTGGTGACCTACTCGGTCGCTTGCACGCACATGCCGAGCGGCGAGAAGGCTTTCGACAGTTTCGAAACCTGTTTTGCCTCCAACCTCGGACTGGCTGCGATCGGCGGCATTGGTGTCGGGATACTCAGCAGCAAACTGGTTCAGGGCATGGCCGGCGACAAATCAACCGGCCAGACCATCGGCACGGCGGCCGGCGTCGCGACGGCGACGATGATCGCCATGACAGCCTGGCGCAAATGCGGCGCCGTGTATAACAAATCGGAAGTCGTCGCGCCGCCAGCCTCCCGGCCAGCAGCGGCGGCGGCCACTTCCCAGGCGCCGCGCCTGAGCCTCGACCGCCTCGAAGTCCACGTCGAAGGCACCGAGAACGATCCACCGATCCCGGAATTCGACTTCAGTCTGGCCACCGCGAATCCGGCCGCCAAGGACATCAAGGCGCAATTCCGCCATCGCGTCGAAATCGTTCGCTTCACCGCCTCCGACGACGACAAGCTGGTGCTTGCCGACGACAAGGGCGAGCCGCTGCGCGACCGCGCGGGCAAGGAGATTCCGCTCGAGGCAGCCGCGCGAACGCCGCGCGAACGCCTTTCCTGGATGCCCATCGCCGAGGAAGGCAAGGAAGACTACGTCGAGGACGTCGTCATCCAGCAGGGGTCGCGCGCGCGCTACCGGCACAAACTGCAGGTGCCGCCACGCGCCAAGATGCCCCTGCCGCTGCCGGTACCAATGCGCTATACGCTGAGCATCGAGGCCGAAAACATGAAGGGGACGCGCAGCGTCGACTTTGCGATCCTCGGCACCGGCGACCGGCCGAAGCGCTATTTCTCATCGTCCCAAGCCAGCGCCCTGACGCCAGGACAGCATGCCACGGCGGGGGCGCTGGCGCCGGCCGCCGCCAGTGCCGGCGGCAGCAGCACGGCGACGAACCGCAAGACAATGCTGTTCAGCGACACCACCGCCCAACGCAAGCCAGTCGGCGCACTGGCCAAGGGCACGCGCTTGCGTGTCGAGGAACGCATCACGGCCATTGTCAACAACAAACCCGAGGAATGGGTAAAGGCCACCGCGGATGGCGGCAAGAGCGGCTGGCTGCCGGCCAGCCATCTTTCGGGAGGAAAATGAAGATGATCGCCCATCCGCTGCGTCGCGCCCTTCGATTGGCGAGTCTGGCGTTGCTGATCGGTGCGGCGGCCCCGCATGCCGCGACCGCCGACGATGCCGTCACGCCTGCCGAAATCGCTGAAGTCCGCAGCGCCTTCAAGGATATCGGCTTGCGCCAGGCGAACGTCGAACTCGGCGCCGACGGGCGCATCAGCCTGGTCGGCGAATACGAGAATCGCGAAGAAGTGGAAACCGCCTTCGCCGCCGCGCGCGCCGTCGTCGGCCTGCGCCGCGTCGCGCCGACGACACCGTCCAACATCAAGTACCGCCTGAAGGGTTTCGACAGCGCCTTCTCGTCGACCATCGCCAGGATGATGAAGAAGCCGGCCGCCGCCCCGACGCCAACGCCGCCCCAGAGCGAAGCCGCGCCGCCGCGCACGCCGCAGGGCTTCGGCCTCGTCATCGGCGTCGGCAAGTTCAAGCACCTGCCCGCCGACAAGGCCCTCGAAGGCGCCGCCAAGGACGCCACCGACGTCTACAACCTGCTCACCGCGCCGGACGGCGGCATGCCGCGCGACGCCGTGCGTCTGCTGACCGAGGAGAAGGCAACCGCCAAGGCCGTCAAGGCCGCCATGCAGGACATCCTCGCCAGGACGCAGGCCGGCGACACTGTCGTCTTCTTCGCCGCCAGTCACGGCCTGCCGAACGCAATGAACAAGTTCGACATCATCCTCCACGACACCGAATTCCCGCGCAAGAAGGCCGGCGCCAAGGATCAAGCCTTCGAGTTCGTCGTCACCGACCGCAGCACGGCGCTGAGCGACGACGACTTCCAGAAATTCATCGCCCAGCTGACATTGAAGAATGTGCGCACCATCGTCGTCCTCGATACCTGCTACAGCGGCAAGACCTTCGCCGCCGTGCCCGGCTTCCTGTCGACGCGCACCCGCTCGCTGGTCGTACGCAAGAAGGAAGCTGAATACACCACCGCCATGCCGCAGGAAGCGATGAGCGAACTCGCCCAGCAGGCCAAGGATATGAAGACCACGCGCATCGTCATCGTCTCGGCCTCGGAGAACGAGGAATCCCTCGAATCGCCGACCCTCGGCGGCGGCGCCTTCACCCAGACCTACATCAACCAGTTGCGCAAGATCCGCGACTACGCAGACGCATTCGATCAGACCAAGGGCTCCGTGATCCGCATCGCGCGCACCGTCGGCCATTCGCAAACGCCGCGCATGCTGGTGATCCCCGAAGAAGCCGTCACCAGGATGTAAGACACGCGTCGCAAGACACCCATCACCGGCAGCAGTCGCACAGACCTGCCTCCCTCTTTTAGCGACCCATCATGCTCGGCAAGCTGCTCAACAAGTTACGCCCCCGCTCTCAGGCCGGCGGCGTCGCGGCTGGCGCCACGGCAGCGCCGCCCCCCGCGCCGGATCATGTCAGAGCGCTGCCCGAAGTATTGGCCGACTGGCAAAGCCGCCTGCAAGCCGTGCGGGATGACGACGATGCACTGCTGATCCTTGCCCGCACCGCGCCGCTGCACGACATCCGCCATGCCGCCATCCTTGCCCTGCGCGGAGAGAATGCCCTGAGGCAGGCCGAGCGCGAATTCCGCAACCACGACAAACGCCTCCATCGCGCCGCGAAACTGGCCCACGAAACACTCGTCAGGCAGCGTGAAGCACGCGCCCGAGCCGCCGCGCTGATCGACGCCGCGCGCGCGCTGACGCGGGATGCCCTGCTGCCCGCCAACCGTCTCGTCGAACTTGCCCACTCCTGGCGCGCCCTCGAACCGACCCTGCTCGATGCAGCGCAGACCGCCGAATTCGCCCGCGTGCAGGAGGAACTGGCAGCGCTGGCGCGCGCGCGCAGCGAACGCCGGCGCCAGATCCTGCGCTGGACCGAGCAGACCGCCGGAGCGCTGAACGACTTGCAGGCCGCCACGGACGGAGAAGAACCCGCCGCGCTGGCCGCCGCGCAAGAATCGGCAACGACGATTCTGGCTGCCCGGGCAACGTTGCCCGATCCCGACGATCCCGCCTGTCAGGCCGCGGCAGAGGAACTGCAAGCCGCCTTGCAGTTCGCCGCGCAAACCGGCATTCGACGCGCCGAGCAGTCCGCCCGGGCGGCGCAGCAAGCCGAACAGGAGCAGCGCACCCGCTCGCGCAACGATGCCCGCCAGCACGCCGAGCAGACCACGCAACAGGCACGCACGGCGCTCGCCGCCCGTTTGAACACCGCCCTGGACGCCGCCGAACAGGCGCTCGCCGCCGGCCGCCTGCATGATGTCGGCAAGCAGCTGGCGGAATTGCGCGACCTCACCCACGGCAAGCCGCTCAAGCCGGATGCCGGGCAGCAAAACCGACTCCACGTCCTGCAGGCCGAACATGCGCGCCTCAAGGGCTGGCAAGCCTGGGGTGGCGAGCAGGCGCGCGAGGAACTGACGCAACAAGCCGAGGCGCTGGCGGCCGCCGTCAGCGGCAAGCTCGATCTCAAGCAGCACGCCCACGAGATCGAGCAATTGCGCGCACGCTGGAAGGCGCTCGGCCGCGACCACCTCGGCAACGCCGCCAGCCAGGCGCTCTGGAAGCGCTTCGATGCCGCCTTGCATGCAGCCTGGCAACCGGTCGCCGCACAGCAGCAGAAGCTCGCCGAGACTCGCAGCGAAAACCTGCAGACACGGGAAGCCCTCCTCGCTACCCTGGAAGCGACACCGTCGCCCGCTGGCGAACCGCCCGGAGATCAAGCAACGACGCCCCTTTCCGGGGACCACCCCGGAGACCAAGCATCGACGGACCTTTCCGGGCAACATGCGGAAGCAGACTGGCGCGCCGTGGCGCGCGCTCTCGAACAATTCCAGGCCGAATGGCGCAAGCTCGGTCCGCTCGAACACACCGTGCCGCGCGAAGCAAAGCCGGCAATTCAGGCGCGTCTCGCCGCCGCGGTCGCGCGCCTCGAAGCGCCGCTGAAGACTGCCCGGCGCCGAGTGCACGCCGAACGCAGCCATCTGATTGCCCGTGCCATTCACCTGCAGGCGCAGGCCGATGGGCGCGAGGTCGTCGCCCGGGTCCGCGCCCTGCAGACGGAATGGCAACAGCACGCCAAGGCGCATCCGCTTGCGCGCAAGGAAGAAAACGCGCTATGGGCCGAATTCAAGGCCGCCACCGACGCCATATTCAAGGCCCGCGACGACGCCCACCAGGCGCGCGATGCCGAACTGACGGCGCACCAGGCGACCCGCACAGCGCTGATCGCGCGGCTGACCGAACTCGCGCAAGGCGAACCCCTGGCGCCGCACGAGCTCAAGCGCGAGATCGCGGCAATCGAAACCCAATGGCGCAACGCCGGCCCTGCGCCGAAGGCCGTCGCGGGCACGCTCGACGCCGCCTTCCGCAACGCTCACGCGCAGGCGCTGCAACACGCTGCCCGTGGCAAGCAGCGCCTCTGGCAGACGGCCTGCGACGCTCTGCTGGAGCGGCTGACGCGATGCGAAGCCGACGCAGCCGATGCAGCAGACCACGATGCCGCCGCCCGCGCCGCGCGCTGGGACACCTTGCCACAGCTGCCCGCGCCGCTACCGACCGCCTGGATCGATGCGGTCCGGCGCCGCTACACGTCCGATGCGAAATCGCCTGACGTCGCGGCCATCGACGCCTTTCTGCTGCGCCTCGAAGCCGCGCTCGACATCGCCTCGCCGCCCGCGCATCAGGCAGCACGCCGCGAACTCAAGCTGCAAGCCATGAAGCGCGCCCTCGAAGCCCGCGAGGTCCGACACGCCGACGACATCGACGCCCTGATCGCCGACGCGCTGGCCCAACCGCGTCCGACCCCGGAACAGTCGCAGCGCCTGCGCGCGGTTCTGGCCGCCCGCACCCGCCACCCCTAGCCCCAACGGGCATGACTTTAAAGAAAGCGCCCCGAAGCATGAAAGTCATGTCCGTTTCCCTCACCCCCAACCCCTCTCCCGCGAGAGGGCGAGGGGAGCTTCCAGAGTCGCTTGCGCGACTTTCACGCTAAATAATCATGCCCAGAATCAAGATCGAACTCCCCGAGAGCTTCCCCTTCGCCACCGAGATCGCGCTCTACCAGAGCCACATGAACTACGGCGGCCATCTCGACAACGCGCTGCTGCTGACCATCGTCTCGGAGGCCCGCTCGCG
Source organism: uncultured Rhodocyclaceae bacterium (assembly GCA_964500425.1). Taxonomy (GTDB): domain Bacteria; phylum Pseudomonadota; class Gammaproteobacteria; order Burkholderiales; family Rhodocyclaceae; genus Sterolibacterium. The sequence goes on along the minus strand of CAZCPD010000116.1, from coordinate 2,959 downwards.
ATTCTTCAAGTCACTCGGCTATCACGAGGGCAATGTCGAAGGCGTCGGCATCATCATTGCCGACGCGGCCCTGCAGTACAAATCGGAAGCCTTCCAAGGCGAGGTCATGGTCGTGCGCATGGCGGCGAACGATTTCGGCAAGAACGGCTGCGACCTCGTCTGGTGCATGACCGAGAAGGAATCGGGACGCGAAGTGGCGCGCGGCAAGGCCGGCATCGTCTTCCTCGATTATGCGGCGCGCAAGGTCGCGCCGGTTCCCGAGGAATTCCGGCGGCGCGTCACCGCCACCTGAGCCGGCAGGCAATGAACGAATGCCCCATTTGGGGAAATTCGGACGCCGGCGGGATATTCTTGATGTCAAATGCAAAGTAAAATAGTCGGCTGACCAATTTTCGCCAGACCCGACCTGCATCGGGTCGACCTCCTGCCATGAAGAAATCCTCAACGGGCTCACCGTCCGGGCCCCACCAGATGCGCTACCACCTGCTCGGCGCGGACAACCTGTACTCGCCGATCCCCTTCCTGTTCGTCACCGATCGGATGTGCCAGGAAATCGCCGCCGAGCGCCAGCAGATTCTCGACAGCCTGCCGGCCGCCAAGCACGAGCGCCAGCGCAAGCTCTTCGAACGCTACAACCCGCAGCACAGCTCGTCGGCCTTCAATGCCATGCTGCGGCTGTTCAATCCGGGCGGGGAGTGAGCGGTGAGGAGTGAGCGGTGAGGCGTAAGGAGTCAGACGGGAAGAACCGACGTCCCTCCGCTCCCGTTTCACCCGCCTCACCTTTCGGCGCGGAGCTGTACGCCGCGCTCGGCTTGAACGAACTGATCCCCGAGCCGCTCGCGCACTGGCGACCGCTGGTCATCGATGGCCTGACCTTCTTCCTTGAACGGCTGCCCGTCGAACGCCTGCTGGCCATCGTCGCCGAACAACTGACGATGGCGGGCGACACGCAGCCCCATTCCCGGTCAGATTCCGCCAGGCGCCTCGTCGCCCTGATGGTGCGCTGCCCGACCCTGCACAAGCTCGGCCAGGTCGTCGCCCGCTACCCGCAGCTCGACCCTGAGCTGCGCCGCCAGTTGCAACAGCTCGAATCGCTGCCGGCGACGACGCCGCATGCCGAAGTCCTGGCGCGCATCCGCCACGAACTCGGTTGCTGCCCCGCCGGGCGCCCGCGCGCGGAGATCGTGATCGGTGATGCACCGCTCGCCGCAGGCAGCGTCGCCGTCGTCATGCCCTTCAGCTACCGGGAAGAGTGCGAAATCCGCCACGGCGTGTTCAAGGTGCTCAAGCCCGGCGTCGAGAACATGCTGGCACAGGAGCTGGCCATCCTCGTCGAACTCGCGCCCCATCTCGAACAACGTAGCCGCGAGCTGGGCCTGCCGCCGGTCGATTACCGCGACACGCTGGAGACCGTGCAACGCCTGATGACGCGCGAAGTGCATCTCGACGTCGAACAGCACAACCTGCTGGCGGCGAGCGAGTTCTACGCCGACGAACCGCTGGTTCAGGTACCGCGCCTGCTGCCCTGGTGCACGCCGCGAATGACCGCCATGGAGCGCATCTTCGGCACCAAGGTGACGGATGCCGAACTCACGCCGGCGCTGCGCCAGAAGCTGGCGGAGACCATGGTCTCCGCCCTGCTCGGCCAGCCCTTCTGGAGCGCGGGGGAACGCGCCGTCGTCCATGCCGACCTGCACGCCGGCAACCTCTTCGTCACCGCCGACGGACGCCTCGCCGTGCTCGACTGGAGCCTGACCGCCGCGCTGACCAAGACGCAGCGCGAAGCCCTCGTCGCCATCGTCCTCGGCGGCCTGCTGCTCGACGCCGACAGCATCCGCCGCGCCGTGGCGACGCTGGGCGCCATCACCCACGACGACCCGATCCTCGCCGAGGCCGTCGAGCGCGCCCTCGACCGCGTGGCGTTTCACGGTCATCTGCCCGGCTTCGACTGGCTGCTGACGCTGTTCGACGAAATCGCCCTGCACACCGCCGCCGGCTTCTGGGAAGACTTCGTGCTGCTGCGCAAGTCCTGGCTATCGCTGTCGGGCGTCATCGGCGACCTCGCCGGCGCGCAATCCCCCGACCCGCAACTGATCGGCCTCGCCCTGCAACGCTTCATGTCCGAGATGCCGGCGCGCCCACTCGCCCGACCCGGCGCACAACACTTCGCCAGCCATGTCTCGAATGCCGACCTGCTGCGCCTGTGCGCCTCGCCATGGCTGGTCTCACTGCGCTGGTGGGAGCGCTGTGCCCGACAGTCATGGGACTGGTTCGGGGTGACGGTCTGACTCGCGGCGGCGCGGAGAAGCGCGTCGTTGCTTGTGACCGCAGGGTATCCCTTGAGCGACGCTGCGCTCATCCGCCCTGCGCGCACTGACAGCGCAAGACCTTTCGAAGAAGCATTCCTGCCGCCGGGTATAATCGCCGACTTTCCCGAAGATTCCCGAAACCCGAGCCCCAGCATGCAGGAAAAATACAGCCCCAACGAGATCGAGCAGGCCGCCCAGCAATACTGGGAGGCATCTTCCGCGTTCCGCGCCAAGGCGGACCAGAGCAAGCCGAAGTACTACTGCCTGTCGATGTTCCCCTATCCGTCGGGCAAGCTGCACATGGGCCATGTGCGCAACTACACCATCGGCGATGTACTCTCGCGCTTCCACCGCATGCGCGGCTACAACGTGTTGCAGCCGATGGGCTGGGACGCCTTCGGCCTGCCGGCGGAGAATGCGGCGATCAAGAACGGCGTGCCGCCGGCGAAGTGGACGCGCGAAAACATCGCCACCATGAAGAAGCAGCTCAAGTCGCTGGGCTTCGCCATCGACTGGAGCCGCGAGCTGGCGACCTGCAATGCCGACTACTACAAGTGGAACCAGTGGCTGTTCCTGCGCATGCTGGAGAAGGGCGTCGCCTACAAGAAGACCCAGGTGGTGAACTGGGACCCGGTGGACCAGACCGTGCT
>CAZCPD010000115.1:0-9613 GCA_964500425.1 uncultured Rhodocyclaceae bacterium | reverse complement strand
TTCATCATGGTACTCGTACCCCAGGAATAGTCGGCATCACGCACCACGCGGCGTACCGCTGGCGAGCTGTTTTCTCGATGCCCCATATGCAACATTGCGCAGGTCTATAGATAAGTTAATGTACGTCTTTCCAGTACTCACGCTTGAGCGCGTACGTAAAGACAAAGAGCACAGCCAAGCCGATCAGCACCGCAATACCCATGTGCTGACGGGTTTCCACCATCGGTTCGCTCATGTATTGCAGATAAGCGACAAGATCGCCAACCAGCGCATCATACTCCTCGGGCTTGAGCTTGCCAGGGAGTGAAAGCGTCAACTTGTGGTCCTCGCCGAGAACTTGCTGCCCTTGCAGTTCCCACAAGGCGTGCGGCATGCCGACGTTCGCGAACACCACATTATTCCACCCGGTGGGCCGTGCCTCGTCGCGATAGAAACCGCGCAGGTAAGTATATAGCCAATCCGCACCGGTGCCAGACTCGGAAGAGCGCGCCCGCGCAACCAGTGTCAGATCGGGAGGCGCCGCGCCGAACCACACCTTGGCCTCACCCGGTCGCATCGAGATCTTCATGAGATCACCGATCTTGGCATCCGAAAAAATCAGATTACCGCGAATCTGCTCTTCGCTAAGACCGATGTCACCCAGTCGGTTATAGCGCATGAAGGACGCCGAATGACAACTCATGCAGTAGTTGACGAACACCTTGGCGCCGTTCTGCAGTGCGGCGACGTTTCCAGAGCGATCCGGCGCCTTGTCCAGATGCACCGTATCGGAGGCAAAGGCCAACAGCGGAACGAACAGCAAAGAAAGCAATATCTTTTTCATTTTCCCGTGACTCTTTCCGGTTCGGGTTTGCACTTGTCGATGCGCGACCAGATCGGCATCGTCAGGAAGAAGAGGAAATAGTAGGCACTCAGAATCTGGGCAATCGGCGCCCCCGGAATGACGCCGAAGAACTCGTATGACGGCGGCTTGGTACCCAGAAAACCGAGGATGAAGAAGGCAATGATGAAGATCGACAACAGCGTCTTGAAGATCGGGCCGCGGTAGCGAATCGACTTGACCGGGCTACGATCAAGCCACGGCAGGATGATGAAGATCGCCACGCCGCCGCCCATCGCCACCACACCCCAGAACTTGGCATCAATACCGAACAAGGGAAAAGTCACGGCGCGCAGCAGCGAATAAAACGGCGTGAAATACCAGACCGGCGCAATGTGCGGCGGGGTCTTCAGCGGATCGGCCGGGAAGAAGTTGTTGTACTCGAGAAAATAGCCGCCAGCTTCCGGCGCGAAGAAGATCACCAGAGCGAACACCATCAGGAAGACCACGGCGCCCACGATATCCTTGACCGTGTAATAGGGATGGAAAGGCACCCCATCCAGCGGAATGCCGTCTGCATTCTTTTTCTTCTTGATCTCGACGCCCTCCGGATTGTTGGAACCGACCTCATGCAGCGCTATCATGTGTGCGCCGACGAGCGCCAGCAAAATCAGCGGCACCAGAATCACATGAAAGGCGAAGAAACGGTTCAGGGTTGCATCACCGACAACGAAATCGCCGCGCAACCAGACCGAGAAGTCCGGCCCGATCACCGGAATCGCCGAGAACAGATTGACGATCACCTGGGCGCCCCAGAAGGACATCTGCCCCCACGGCAGGAGATAGCCGAAGAACGCCTCCGCCATCAGACAAAGGAAGATCAGCATGCCGATGATCCAGACCAACTCCCGTGGAGCGCGGTGCGAACCGTAGATCACGCCGCGGAACATGTGCAGATAGACCACGACGAAGAAAGCCGAAGCACCAGAGGAGTGCATATAGCGAATCAACCAGCCCCACGGCACATCGCGCATGATGTACTCGACGCTGGCGAATGCCACCGGCACGCCCGAGGCGTTCAGCGCGGCGTCCGGCTTGTAGTGCATGGTCAGGAAAATGCCGGTCACCACCTGATTCACCAGCACGAGCAACGCAAGGGAGCCGAAGAAATACCATAAGTTGAAGGTCTTCGGTGCGTAATACTCGGACATGTGGCCCCGATAGGCCGACATCACCGGAAAACGCTCATTAACCCAGCCGAGCATCAGCATTCCGATCAATTTCGCATTCATCGCTCAAGCCTCCTTGCCGTCCTGGCCGAGGCCAATGACGATCGTGTTGTCGCTCAGGTACTTGTGCGGCGGGATTTCAAGATTATCGGGCGCGGGCTTGCTTTTGTAGACGCGACCGGCGAGGTCGAAGGTCGAACCGTGACACGGGCACAGGAATCCGCCTTGCCAATCGTCCTCGACGCCCGACTCGGCGGAGCTTCCCGTCTTGAACTTGTCGGTCGGCGAACAACCCAGGTGGGTGCAAATGCCAACCGCCACCATGACTTCAGGCTTGATCGAGCGCGTATCGTTCTTGCAGTACTCGGGCTGCATCGGCTTGTCGGACTTGGGATCGCTGACCTTGTTCTCGGTCGCCTTCAGCGAGTCGATCATCTCCTTGGTGCGATTGATGATCCAGACCGGCTTGCCGCGCCATTCGACCACCATCATCTGCCCAGGCGTAAGCTTGCTGATATCGACTTCGACGGGCGCGCCAGCAGCCTTGGCACGCTCCGACGGCAACATGCTCGCCACGAAAGGCACCACCGCAGCCACTCCCGCAGCGCCGCCGACCGCAGCCGTCGCGACGATCAGACGCCGCCGGCCGCAATCAACTTTTTCATCACAACCCATGATCCGGTCCCTGAACGAGGAAATGCTAAAAACGCCGGATTATACTTGAAATCCGATAGGATTCAAAGCATCCCGGCCCGACATTGGGTCATCAGCTCAGGTTTATCGCGCTGCAGGCCCGACAGCCATTTGTCCAGGTCCCGCCCCATGTCGCGGACGGCGACGACAAAACCGGCGGCCCCAGCCCTCGCATCGGCGCCAGCTGATGGCGACTGCCTGAAGGAGCGCTGAGCCAGAAGTCTGGCGTTGCGCGGCGCCAGAAGCGAGACCCGCGCCTCCATCAGGGCTCGACTGCTGGCCGGCGCATCGAACACCTGGATGAACTCCTGGAGTTCGACATGCAGTTGACACCCATCAGCCTCGAAGCGGTTTCGAGTGACTATCTTGCCGCGCCTCAGGGCGGAGTCGAGCAATTCAGCGGGCGGCGCCACCCAGCGACTCTCGGCAAACGAAAAGCGCCGCTCCGGCTCTGCGTAAGCCAGGCGGTACTGCATCGCAGGCGTTCCGAGCCAGACCGGCGCCTGAACCTCCGCCAGGCGCAGCAGCGGAGGCGACACCCCGCTTCCATCCGGCACATCCGCAGCAACCGGATCAGCCACCGAAACGCCGGCGAGATCGTATAACGCAGTTTCGACGCGATTTCCGACTCCACCGAAGCATCCTGCCAGCCACATGCTCAGCAGCAGAGGGACAAAGCGCATGTATCTTCCGGACATGAAAATTCCTACCTGACAGGATGGACGAAGCCGTTCTCGCCAGGCCCCGGACGCGGCGGCGGGCTACCGAAAATCAGCGACTGCGGCGCGACTTCAAGGCCATCGAGAATGCGCTGCATCTGCCGGCTGTTGCGTTGCAGGTCACCGACCAACGCGTTGAACTGCGGCAGCGTGGTGTCACTCAACGTGCCGCCGATCTGGCCACTCATCTCGTCAAGGCGCTTGCCGAGGCCATGCATCGAGCCCACCAGGGCGCGCGTTTCGACCGTCAGCGGGGCGGTTTCGCCGGCCGTGCGCTCAAGATGAGACAGGATGCTCTGCAGGCGCTGCATATTCTCGGCGGACAGTGCAAGCTTGGCGGACTCGATCAACCTGGGCATTTCCCTGAGGCCTTCGGATGCCGTGGCGACATTCTCAAGAGTTCGATTCAGCTGACGCAGATTGCGCTCGTCGAGCACCCGATTCAGGTTGGTGGCAAGAATTCCTACCTGGCCGACGATGTCACTGGCGCGATCGCCGAGCGACTCCATCAGGGTTTGCTGTAGCGGGATTCGCGGCGGCGTCTCGTCATTGACCGGGAGCATCTCGCCGCTCTTGCCGTTGTCCTCGAGTTGGACATACGCCAGACCGGTGATCCCCTGAGTATTCAGCTGCGCGGTGGTACCCATGGTCAGTGGCAATGCCGCATCGACGCGCACCAGCACCAGGATATTTCGCGCATCCTGCGGATCCAGCGTCAGGCTGATCACCTTGCCGGCGCTGATGCCACGATACCGGACCTGCGCCAGAGGATTCAGCCCATTGACGTTGCGCTGGGTAACAAGAATCAGATCGCGCGTTTCGGTACGGGTGCCGCCCATCCACCACACCACCAAGGCGACAGCCAGACCCAGCAAAATGACGAACAAACCGGCAGCGAGGGCGTGGGCGCGATTTTCCATACTCAGGGATTGACATGCAGGGAGCGCTGGCCGCGCTCGCTCAGGAAGAAGTTGCGGATGAATGGATGATCGAAGTGCATGATTTCTTCGATGCGGCCGACCGCGAGTATACGCTGTTCGGCCAACACCGCGACGCGTGCCGACAATCCCGCCAGGGTATCCAGATCATGGGTGACGAACACCACCGTCAGCCCGAGTTCGTCGCTCAGCATGCGAATCAGGCGGACGAAGCTCTCCGAACGATCCGGATCAAGGCCGGCGGTAGGTTCGTCGAGCAGGAGCAGTTCCGGCTCCAGGGAAAGGGCGCGCGCCAGGGCAACGCGCTTGACCATGCCACCGGAGAGTTCGGCCGGCATCAGATCGGCATGACGTGGCAACAACTCGACCATCGCCAGCTTGAGCATCACCAGATCGCGAATCAAGCCTTCATCGAGGATTCCGAGCTCCCGCAAGGGGAATGCCACGTTATCGAAAACATTGAAAGCCGAGAACAGGGCGCCATGCTGGAACAGCACGCCGAAGCGGCGCCGCAAGGCCCGCTCACGTTCGACACCACCGCCGAACAGAGGCTCGCCGAAAATGCGAATATCGCCTCGGTTCGGCACGAGCAAGCCGACCAACTGCCGCAGCAAGGTGGTCTTGCCGCTACCCGAGCCGCCCACCAGCGCCAGAACCTCGCCGCGCTCAACCTTGAGATCGAGTCCGTGATGAACCCATACCTCGCCGAAACGGGTAAAGAGATCGCGAACCTCGATGACGGGCGGGTTCATCATCAGAACAATCCGATCTTGCGTGTCACGATGGCGACGATGGCATCGATCAGGATCACGACGGTAATGGCCGTGACGACCGAAGAGGTGGTATTTGCCGAAAGGCTCTCCGTGTTCGGCTTGACGCGCAAGCCGAAGTGACAGGCCACCAGAGCCACCATGATGCCGAACAGGAAGCCCTTGACCAGGCCGATCCAGAGGTTGGCGATCGGCACCACCTTGGGCAGTGTCTCGAAGAAGAAGCCAAAGGAGATATCCAGCTGAACCTGGGCGGCAACCATTCCGCCGATCATGGCGACGGAACTTAGCCACAACACCAGCAACGGCATTGCGATGGCCAGGGCGACAACCTTGGGGAAAATCAGGCGTAGACTCTGGGAAACGCCCATCGTCGCCAGCGCGTCGATCTCCTCCGTCACCCGCATCACACCGAGCTGGGCGGTCATTGCCGACCCGGAGCGCCCGGCCACGAGGACGGCAACCAGCACAGGACCGAGTTCGCGGATGATGCCCATGCCGAGGATATTGACGATGAACACTTCGCCGCCGAACTGCTTTAACTGCAGTGCCGAAAGATAGGACATGACGACGCCAATCAGGAAGCCGACCAGGGCCGTGACCGGCATCGCACGCACACCGCTCTTATAGAGATTGGCGGAAATCTCGCGACGCGGAATCTCCCCCGGCCGCCGCAGCAAATGAACGAAGTCGATCGCCAGCCGACCGATCATGATAACGAAGCCGCGCAGATGATCGCCGAAGTTCAGCAGGTTCGCGCCCAACGCAACGATCGAGATGAAGAGCGACTTCGGCGCCTTGCTGACGCCCGGCATCTGCTCAGCGCTGGCAATGCGGCCAAAAATGCGCAACTGTTCCGCATCCGCCAGCAGCCTGGCTGGCAGTTTGCGGCCCCAGGCGCCCCACAGCAGCATTGCGCCGGTGCTATCCATGGTCTCGATGCCCAGGCAATTCCAGGTCACATCGGGACTTTCCCCATGGGCAGCCAGCTCGACGCTTAGCGCCCGGATCGTCGGGCCAAGACTCGCCAACGTCCAGGCGCCACTGAGCACCACCTCACGGTCGCCGTTGTCGCGCACAGCATGAAGGACGCGGGGCATCCCGCCCTGATTCATGCCCTGCCCCCGGAGCGGTCCGCCATGTCAGGAAGCGATCGCCACATCCGACCCCTTCGACCTTTCGCGGCGAACCTTCAGCTCCATGCCGAGCGCAGTCCATTGACGGACTTCCTCGTCGAGGATCGCCGCCGTCAGCGGCGAAGCCGCCAGCCAGGCGCCATCGACGGACAGATGGAAGCCGCGCTCCACTGAAATCACATGCAGCGATGGCAGCGCGGCATCGTCGCGAGCTCGATGCAGGAGGGCCGCCAGGCGCAGGCAGAAAATCAGCAACCACTCACGCGGGTCGTTGGTCACGGCCTGAACGCGCTCCAGCTTGCCGCGATGACCCAGCACAATACGCGACAAGCGCCCCTGATCCATGCGCGAGAAGCCCGGCATATCGGCGTTGCCAATGATATAGGCGCTGTGCTTGTGGTAACTGGCGTGCGCCACGGAGATGCCGATTTCATGAAGGCGGGCAGCCCAGACGAGGAACTGAGTCTCCGTCTCGTAGCGCGGATCGCTCTCCGGCAACAGCTGCCGCAGCAGGTTCAACGCACTTTGACTGATGCGCGCGGCCTGACGCCGGTCCACCGCATAGCGCTGCATGAAAAGATTGACCGTCGCCTCGCGCAAATCGTCGTGGTGATAACGGCCGAGCAGATCGTAAAGCACGCCGAGCCGCAGAGCACCCTCGGAGAACGCCATGCGTTCGAGCTCGAACTCCTTGAATATTGCCGACATGATGGCCAGCCCCCCCGGCAACACACCGGTGCGATCTGGACGCAAGCCGTCGAGGCGGAGATTGCCGATGTCGCCCGCACGCAACAGCATGGCCTTCAAGCGTTCGAGACCGCCACGCGTAATCTCCGGCGTTCCATCGCCGCCCAGGTCGTTCAGGCCGTTCATTTCAAGCAGGTCGACGATGGCCTTCGCCGTACCCGAGGAACCGACCGCCTGCTCCCAACCGGTCTCCCGGTAGGCGGCCACGATGGTCTGCAACTCCTTGCTGGCGGCCAGTTCGGCAGCCTTCATGCCCGGCTTGTCGACGTGGCCGCCGGGAAAATACCGCAGCGTATGGCTGACGCACCCCATGTACAGCGATTCAAGTTGCAATGGTGAAAAACTGTGACCAATGATGAACTCGGTCGAGCCGCCGCCGATATCGACAACAAGTTGCTGGGTGGCCGGATTCGCCAGGGTATGCGCCACGCCGAGATAAATCAGGCGCGCTTCCTCACGCCCGGCGATCACTTCGATCGGAAAGCCCAACGCCGCCTCGGCCTGGATCAGGAATTGCGGACCGTTCTTGGCGACGCGAAAGGTATTCGTTGCCACCGCGCGCACAGCCCCCGGCACGAAGCCGCGCAGACGCTCGCCAAAACGCCGCAAGGCCTCCAGCGCACGCAATTGCGAAGCGCCATCGAGCATGCGATCGGCCGTCAACCCCGCCGCCAGACGCACCGATTCCTTGAGCGAATCGAGCGGATAGATCTGATTGCCGACGATGCGTCCGACCTGCAGACGAAAGCTGTTGGAACCGAGATCGACAGCGGCAATCAATTCGTAACTCACGGCGCCTCCCGAATGGAAGCGGACATTTTACACGGCGGACCAACGCATCCCGCAAATTGCGAGAATTGAAGAAGCCCGAACACCCGAGCCAATGAAACGAAGATGCGGCAAACATCAAAATTCACTGATACGCCGAATGGATTTTCGGTATCATGTCGAAATAATAAGTGCCCTGCGCCAGAACCAGTCGCCATCGAAGTGATGACGGCTCGCGCTGACAAACAAAAAATACGGCGCCCTCCTCAAATATCGCTTTCTCGATATTTCAGGCGCTTGCCGGACAGCAGGGCACAATCAAAGGGAGAACAAGGTGCTCAAGCATGTTCAGCGCGCCGCGCTGGCCTGGCTGACCAGTCTGGCCGTCTGCGCGCCGCTTCAGGCCGAAACCGCCAGACCGGCGCCGGCGGACGAACGGCAATATGTCAGCTTCAGCGGCTTCGGTACCGTCGGCGCGCTACATAATCGCGGCGATGGCGCGCAAATGGTCCGCGACCTCACCCAGCCCAAGGGGGCGGCAAACCGCGGGATCACGTGGGAAACCGATACGCGCATCGGACTGCAGGCCAACTTCCGGCCCAGCGAAGAACTCGAAGCGGTGGCCCAGGTGGTCAGCCACTATCGCTGGAACAACAACTTCCAACCCGAACTGACCTGGGCATTTCTGAAATACACGCCGAACGAGGCCATCAGCCTGCGCGCGGGACGCATCGGATTCGACGCCTTTCTCGCCGCGGATTCGCGCGACGTCGGCTTTTCCTATCTCTGGGCGCGCCCACCCGTCGAGTTCTACGGCGTGCTGACCGTACCCTACCTCGACGGCATCGACGCGATATTCCGCCTGCCGCTCGGCGACGGCGTCGGACGGATGAAAATCTACAGCGGTCTCGATCGCCAGGTGATCCCTACCCAGTTCGGGCTCACCGAGAATCTCGACGGATCGCGGACCTACGGCGGCATTCTCGACTACCAGGACAATCACTGGACCTTCCGTATTGGCCAGGCAACAACGCAACTGGCCAGGGAATTCCCCTATGGCGGCCTGAACTTTCCGCTGCTGCTTGATGACGTTGGCAACTCGCAGAACGATCCCGCAATCAGGGATGCCTTGAACTCGATCAGACGTGGCATCGCCGTCGCCGGCAAGCACACGCGATTCACCAGCTTCGAACTGGCCTATGAAGACGGCCCGCTGCAGATACAGGGCGCGGTCAGCCACCTTAAATCGGAAACGCTGCTGCTTCCCGACTCGAAGGGAGGCTTCCTGTCGGTCGGCTATCGCCTTGGCCGATTCACTCCCTATGCGGCGGTGTCCGCCGTCAAGAGCGAAAAGAACTACCGGGCCGAGGAGTTGCGCGGGCGTGGCACGGGACTGGAGCCTCTGCTGAGCGTCGCAGATTACTTATTCACGTCAGCCGACGAGAATCAGCGCACGCTCAGCCTCGGCATGCGCTACGCGCTGACCCACCAGGTCGCGCTGAAACTGCAGGCCGACCTGATCCGCAACAAGACCTGCTCGCCGATCAGTCTGCCTGTCGTCGGCGCCTCGCCCGCCTGTTCGACCCCCTTGCTGTGGCCCAGCCTGCCGACGCGCTGGGACGGACGCGCCACCGCCTATAGCGCGGTTCTCGATTTCATTTTCTAGCCGCGCGATGAAGCCCCTCTTGCCAAGCCTCGCTCTCGGCCTGATCCTGGCCCTCCCCGTCGGCGCTGCCCGGGCGGCGACCGATCTGGTCGTCATCGCCAATCCGGCCAGCGGCGTCGAACGCCTG
>CAZCPD010000114.1:0-9637 GCA_964500425.1 uncultured Rhodocyclaceae bacterium | reverse complement strand
TCGTCCGCCTGCGCGCCTTCGGCATCTACTCGTATCGCATCGCCGATCCGAAGACGTTCTACCTGAATGTCTCCGGCACGCGCGAGACCTACACCGTCGACGAGATGGAAGGCCAGCTGCGCAACACCATCGTCGGCTCGATCAGCGATCTGTTCGGCGAATCCGGCGTGGCCTTCATCGACATGGCCGGCAACCAGGAGGAATTCGGCAAGCGCATCCGCGAAAAGCTCGCGCCCCAGCTCGAAAACTATGGCCTGGCCCTCGACACCTTCGTCCTGCAGAACATCTCGCTGCCCGAGGAGCTCCAGAAGATGCTCGACGCGCGCATCGGCGTGAACATGATGGGCGGCATGCAAGCTTATACGCAGTACCAGACGGCCACCGCGATTCCCCTCGCGGCGCAAAACGAGGGCGGCCTCGCCGGCATGGGCGCGGGCGTCGGCGTCGGCTTCGGCATCGGCCAGCAGATGGCGCAGGCGCTGGGTCAGGGGCTTGCCCCGCAGGCGGCCCCGGCCCCGACAGGCGCCGCGCCCGCGGCCGCCCCCTCGGTCGACGAAATCATGGCCACCATCGAAAAGCTCCACGGTCTCGTCGGCAAGGGCATCCTGACCCAGGCCGAATTCGACACCAAGAAAGCCGAGCTGCTGGCGAAGCTGGGCTAACGGGCGTGACTTTGATGAAGACGCCGCGAAGCATGAAAGTCATGCCCGTTTCCCTCACCCCCAACCCCTCTCCCGGGCGCGGGCGAGGGGAGTGTCCAGAGTCGCTAACGCGACTTTCACGTTAAAGACCGCAAGGCACGCGCGGACAACATCATTCTTTCGCGGCACTTTCGCGGGGATGACAAATTCATCCTGCAATGGCGGGAAACGCAGGAAACGGAGATTGGGGCAGGCGCGGCTTTTGCGCCGTAACCCAACGAGGGAAGCATGGAAGTGCGCGGAATATCTGTCGATGCAGGAATTCGATTTGTTGGGCTACGCGATGAAGCCGCTACCCCAACCTACACAAGACACACAATCTACGCGAGCTACACGAGCTACACGAGCATGCTTCGTTATTCATCAGCCATGATTCCAGCCCCCCACCCCTAACCCGCATGCCCATATCGACCGCAATCTGCCCTTCCTGCGGCGCCCCCGTCGAGTTTCACGCGGGAGCCTCGGTACTGCTCGTCTGCCCCTTCTGCCGCTCGACGCTGCTACGCAGCGAAGAGAAGATCGAGAATCTCGGCCGCATGGCGGAGTTGCTGGAGGACTTTTCGGCGATCCGCATCGGCACGCAGGGCGTCTATCGCGGCGTGCATTTTTCGGCGATCGGGCGCATCCAGCTGCGCTATGCGGCGGGGCTGTGGAACGAGTGGTACATCCTGTTCGACGACGCCCGCACCGGCTGGCTCTCGGACGCCAACGGCGACTACACGGTGAGCTTCGCCGAACCCGCGCCGGCCAGCCTGCCGCCGTTCGCCAGCCTCGAACCCGGCGAGATGCTGACGCTTGGCGGCAACGCGTTCACCGTCACCAATCGCGAGGAAGGGATGTGCATCGCCGGCGAGGGCGAACTGCCGTTCAAGGTGGGCTCGGGCTATCCGGCGCCGGTGGTCGATGCGCGTTTCGGCAGCATCTTCGCCACCGTCGATTACTCGGAGGATCCGCCGCTGGTGTTTATCGGCGAGTCGGTCGACCGCGAGAGCCTGGCGCTCACGGAACTCAAGCAGACACCGCCGGGCGCGGGACCGGTCGAGAAGGATCTCCAGGCCTTCGACTGCCCGAACTGCGGCGCGCCCATCGAGCTATGCTCGACGGCGATCCAGCGCGTCGCCTGCACCGGCTGCGGCAGCCTGCTCGACGCCGAGGACCGCCGCCTCAAGCTGGTCGAGCGCGCCCACAACAAGCTCAGTGTCGCCCCGGCCCTGCCGATCGGCAGCAAGGGCCGCCTGCGCGGCGCGGAATACGAGGTGATCGGTTTCCTGCGCCGCGAGACGCGCATCGAGGGCATCACCTACCGCTGGGATGAATACCTGCTGTTCGATGCGCGCGGGGAATTCCGCTGGCTGTCATGTTCCGACGGCCACTGGAACTTCGTCACCGTGCTCACCCGGCCACCGGCTTCCGGCAAATCGGTGACGATGCCGGCGCTCCGCCACGACAACGAGACCTACAAGCATTTCCAGACCTGCACCGCCAATGTCGCCTATGTGCTGGGCGCCTTCAACTGGCGCGTTTCGGTCGGCGAGTCGGCGCAGATCGGCGACTACGTGGCGCCGCCGCGCATGCTGTCGATCGAGAAGACCGCCAACGAAATCACCTGGAGCCTGGGCGAATACCTGCCCGCCGATGAAGTCGCCCAGGCCTTCAAGCTGGCCAAACCGCTGCCGCGGCCGAGCGGCGTGTATGCCAACCAGCCCAACCCGCGCGCAGAGGGTTTCCGGCAGACCTTGAGCTTCTGCTGGAAGCTGATGGTCGCCGGCTTCGCCGTTCATCTGCTGCTGATGCTGTTCAGCCTCGGCGGCACGTTGACCGAGGAGGTGTTCACGATTGGCGCGGGAGAACGCGCGCTGACCAGCAAGCCCTTCGAGCTTACAAAATCGGGAACCACCCTGCGCGTCGAGAATGAAAGCGACCTCAACAACACCTGGGTCGACCTCAACATGCAGCTGATCAACGAAAAGACCGGCGAGTCCTGGCAGGCGGCGCGTGGCATCAGCTACTACTCGGGCGTCGATGGCGGCGAGTCGTGGAGCGAAGGCTCGCAGTCGGACGACGTCGTCTTCCTCGACGTGCCGCCGGGCACCTATCACCTGGCCATCGACGGCGAAGGCGGCCCGGAACTCGCGGCCAGGGGCACGGCGACGATCAAGACCCGCGTGCGCCGCGCCGGCGCGCTGTGGACCAACTTCTTTCTGCTGCTGGGCGTTCTCGCGGTCTTCCCGGTCTGGGCCTTCATCCGCATGAACAGCTTCGAAAAGAAGCGCTGGATGGAAAGTGACCATCCGCCGGTCAGCGACGACGACTGATCCTCATCCGACGACCACCGAACCGGAAACCGACGCCCCGCCATGTTCTCCCGCCTCTACCTGATTGCCGGCATCTTCGCACTGACGACCTTCGGCTACGCCCAGTATCGCGGCACCAGTCCGTTCGATTCCTACGCCGACAGCTCATCGCAATTCAACCGATCCGCCTCGCGCACCTTCCACAAATAGGAGCACCGCCATGGAAATCAATCTGCACCAGCTCGCCAACTCGCTGATCTACTCGCTGCTCGGCATCGTCGTGTTCTGGATATCCTTCATCATCATCGACAAGCTGACGCCGCACGACCTCTGGGGCCAGATCACCCAAGAAAAGAACATCGCGCTCGCCATCGTCGTCGCCGCCATGTGCCTGGGCATCGCCATCATCGTGGCGTCGGCGATCCATTGAAGCGAAGCACGCGCGTCATTCCGTTCGTGGTGAGCTCATCGGCCGAACTCAGCGCTTGTAAAGATTTATCACGAGCGACGTGCTCGCGGGATTATCCGTGGGAGCCCCTCAAGGGGTTTCCTTCGGTGACGGCCTCCAGGCAGCGAATGGTGGCCGTGACCACCGAGCGATTCGCGGCCTGGAGGCCGCTCCCACCGCAAGCCACGTTGGGTTGGCGAAAACGAGGTGACATTTTCACAGCCTCTCAGGACAGCGCTGTCGAATCATGAACGAGCGCATCGAAGCACCGATCACCCTTCGACAGGCTCAGGTCGAACGGTAATCAAGTTCGGCATCCACCACACAGCACTCTCCCGCGGACCCCGCTGGCGCCACTGATTTGCAATTCGCCCTCCTCGCCTCCGTCTTCGTCGTCGCTTCCTGCGGGCTCGCCTACGAGCTGATCGCCGGCGCGCTGGCGAGCTATCTGATCGGCGACTCGGTCACGCAGTTTTCCACGGTCATCGGCGCCTATCTGTTCGCCATGGGCATCGGCGCCTGGCTGTCGGGCTACATCGGCCGCGGCCTGGTCGCCCGCTTCGTGCAGATCGAGGTGCTGGTCGGCTTGCTCGGCGGCTTTTCGGCCGCCTTCCTGTTCGTCGTCTACGCCTGGCTCGAAGGCCCCTTCCGCCTGCTGCTCTACGTCGTCGTGATCCTCGTCGGCATCCTCGTCGGCATGGAGATTCCGCTGGTGATGCGCATCCTCAAGCGCGACCTGGCCTTCAAGGATGTCGTGTCGCAGGTGCTGACCTTCGACTATCTCGGCGCGCTGCTCGTCTCGATCCTGTTTCCCCTGCTGCTGGCGCCGCACCTCGGTCTGATCCGCACCGCACTGCTGTTCGGCCTGCTCAACGTCGCCATCGCGCTCTGGGCCACCTGGCTGTTCCGCGAGCACCTGCCCAGTCTCGTCGGCCTGCGCGTGCAGGCCGGCCTCGCCATCGCGTTGCTGCTCGTCGGCTTCGCCGGCGCCGGGCGGCTCACCGATTTCGCCGAGCAGAGCCTCTACGCCGACAACGTCATCTACGCGAAAAGCTCACCGTACCAGCGCATCGTCGTCACCCGCTGGAAGGACGACCTGCGCCTCTACCTCAACAACAACCTGCAGTTCTCCTCGCACGACGAATACCGCTATCACGAGGCGCTGATCCATCCGGCGCTGGCCAGCCTGCCCCATGCACGCAAGGTGCTGGTGCTCGGCGGCGGCGACGGTCTGGCGCTGCGCGAAATCCTCAAGTACCCGAACATCCAGGCAGCGACGCTGGTCGACCTCGACCCCGAGATGACGCGCCTCTTCGCCGAAATGCCCATGCTCGCCGAGCTCAACGGCCATGCCTTCCGGGACCCGCGCGTCAGCGTGGTCAATGCCGATGCCATGGGCTGGCTGGAAGCACGCGACGACATCTATGACTTGATCGTCGTCGACTTCCCCGACCCGTCCAACTACAGCGTCGGCAAGCTGTACACCAGCGCCTTCTACCGATTGCTCAATCGCCACATCGCGCCGCAGGGGCTGGCGGTGATCCAGTCCACTTCGCCGCTTTATGCGCGGCGCTCCTTCTGGTGCGTGGTGACGACGCTGGAAAGCGTCGGCCTGCAAGCCACGCCCTACCACGCCCTGGTGCCCTCGTTCGGCGAGTGGGGCTTCATCATCGCCGGACGCAGCGAATACCGGCCACCGGCCGCCTATCCCGTCGCCACGCGCTTCCTCAATCCCGAGTCGACCGCCCAGCTGTTCCAGTTTCCCAAGGACATGGCGCGCGGCGGCATTGAACCCGTCGAGCCCAACCGCCTCAACAATCAGGTGCTGGTGCGCATCTTCGAGGAAGAGTGGCGCAAGGTGATTCGATGAAACGGCGCGAGTTTCTCGGCCTCGGCCTCAACCTGGGCGCCGCGGCGCTGGGGCTCGCCGCCTGCGACAGCGGCAAGGCGAAGCCGCCCCTGCCGCCCGGCGAACTGGCCGGCAGCAGCCTCCAGCGCGGCCATCGACTGCGCCAGGATCAAGGCGGGGCGCGCTTCTCCGGCTCCGGGGAGCCGCCTGAAGTGCGCCGGCTGCCGCTGCTGATCGTCGGCGGCGGCGTCGGCGGGCTGGCGGCGGGCTGGAAACTGCAGCGCGCCGGTTTCACCGATTTCCTGATCGCCGAACTGGAAGACCACGTCGGCGGCAACTCGCGCTACGCCGAGAATGCCATCAGCCGCCATCCGCTCGGCGCCCACTACCTGCCGCTGCCGGGCAGCGAGGCGCGCGTGGTGCGCGAAATGCTCGCCGACTTCGGCGTGTTGCAGGGCGACCCGCTGGCGGCGCGGCCGAGTTACGACGAACGCTACCTTTGCGCGACGCCGCAGGAGCGCCTCTGGCATCGCGGCCACTGGCACGACGGCCTGCTGCCGCCCGCCGCCGACGACGCCGAGCGCGAGCGCATCGAGGAATTCCAGCGGCGGGTCGAGCACTGGAAACGCTGGCGCGACCGCCACGGCCGGCGCGCCTTCGCCATCCCGCTGGAATACTCGTCGCAAGACCCCGAACTGCTGGCGCTCGACCGCATCACCCTCGGCGCCTGGCTGCGTCGCGAAGGGCTGGACTGCCCCGCGCTGCGCTGGTATCTCCACTACACCAGCCGCGACGACTTCGGCGCCGGCATCGACGCCGTCTCGGCCTGGGCCGGCCTGCACTACTTCGCCTGCCGCGACGGCCAGGCCGCCAACGCCGAAAGCGACACGGTGCTCACCGCGCCGGAAGGCAACGGCTGGCTGGTGCGCAAACTGGAAGAAAGGCTGGCGCCGCGCCTGCTCTGCGGCGCGCTGGCGACGGCGCTGCGACCCAAGGCGCGGCACGTCGAGGTCGACCTGTGGCTGGAGCGCGAGCAACGCAACCTGCGCATCGAGGCCGCACAAGTGATCTGGGCCGGGCCGCTGTTCGTGCTCGGCCACGTCTGGGCGGATGCGCCGCCCGCGGTGCGCCGCGCCGCGCAGACCTTCGAATACGCGCCCTGGCTGGTCGCCAACCTGACGCTGTCCGAGACGCCGCGTACCCGCGCCGGCGGGGGCGCGCCGCTGGCCTGGGACAACGTGCTGCATGACGGCGCCGGTCTCGGCTATGTCGTCGCCACCCACCAGCAGCTGCGCGTCCGCCCCGGCGCGACGGTGATCACCTGGTATCGCGCCTTCGACGAGGCGCCGCCGCGCGCCGCGCGCGAAAGGCTGATGACGACGCCGCGCGAAGCCTGGGCCGACGAAATCCTGCGCGAACTGTCCGCCCCGCATCCCGAGCTGCGTGAAATCACGGCCCGGCTCGACGTCTTCCGCCATGGTCACGCGATGGTGAAGCCGCTGCCCGGCCTTCTGTGGAGCGCGGACTCGCCGCGTCAGGCGCTGGGCAAGGGCTTCGGCCGCATCCATCTGGCCCACGCCGACCTCTCCGGCATGTCGCTGTTCGAGGAAGCGAGCCACCACGGCGTGCGGGCCGCCGAGCAGGTGCTCGCAACCCTCGGCGTGCGTCACGACTCCTTGCTGGCCCCGCTGCGCTGACTCAGGTGGGAGCTGCCTTCAGGCCGCGACGCCTCGCAGCGCGGCGTCGGCCACCTTCCATGGCGATCCTGGCTACCCGTTGGCAAACTCCTGGAAACCGCACTATCATCGCCCCATTGTCCATGTCGGGAATCCTTCCATGCGCTTCAAAGTGCTTGCCCCCCTGCTCCTGTCGACCGCCATTTACGCGAGCCTGCCCGGCATCGCGCCGGCCCATGCCGCCAACGCCGGCGTTTCGAAACCGCCCTCGCCTCAGGTACACGCGATGATCATGGCCATCAGCGAATACCAGAAGGGCATCGCGCCGCTTAAAGGCGTCCCCTATGATGTCGAGACGGCGACTCAGATCGCCAGGAAAATGGGCGTGATGGAAGAGAACATCCGCGTCTATCGCGATGGTCAGCTGACCCTCGAAGGGATGCGCAAGGCCTTCGACGAGCTCGAAGAGCGCATCCAGCCGGACGACCAGGTGTTCATCTACTATTCCGGCCACGGCGGCCGCCAACTGGTCACCGAAGCGGATCGCGGCGAGCGCTGCGCCGAAGCCTTTCTCGCCGTCGACGGCGACGGCTTTGTCGACAGCGAAGTCGAAGCGCGCCTGAAGCGCCTCGCCGAAAAGGCGCAGAAGCTGATTGTGCTGATTGACGCCTGCCATTCCGGCGGCATCACGACCCGGTCGCTCGGCGGCAAGGAACCGGAATTTGCGCCCAAGTACTGGCGCAAGGGTGGCGTCGACGCCTGCGCCAAGCCGGTGAATATCGTCACGCGCGGCATCAACGCCAACCTCAAGAAACCCGGCAGCGGCGCCAACAACTACACCTACATCGCCGCCGCCCGCGACAATGAAATCTCGCTCGACCAGCCCGGCAAGGGCGGCGTCGCCTCGCAGGCCTGGCTCGCCTGCATGAGCGGCGACGCCGTCGACCTCGACGGCAGCGGCAGCCTGAGCGCCGAAGAGATCCGCAACTGCGCCCAGGACAAGATCGACACCAAGCTGGCCAAGGCGCGCGGCGTGCTGCCGCACCATGTCTCGATCACCGGCAATTCGGCGCTGACGGTCGGCTTTACCGAGAAGGCCGCCACGCCCGCTGCCACTGCGCCCACCGTTGCACCGGTCGCGGCCGAGCCGCCGCAGCCCGCAGCGGCGGCAGCGCCTGCGAAACCCGCGCCGAGCAAGCCGGCGGCGACACCGGCGGCGGCCGCCAAACCCAACCCGATCGCCACGCTGCGCGACATCCACAACAACCGCGACGACAAGCGCATCGTCGAGTTCAAGGCGGTCAAGCCGAAGCTGGTCATCGACAAGGACATCTTCGAATTCACCGTGAAATCGAGCAACGCCGGTTACGTCTATCTGCTGATGGTCGGCTCGGACGGCCACTCCTTCGACCTGCTGTTCCCCAATCAGCTCGACAACCGCAACGAGATCAGCGCCGGCGAAACCCTCAAGCTGCCGCGCCCCTCCTGGGAACTCGGCGTGCAGGGCCCCCCCGGCAAGGACACGCTGCTCGCCATCGTCGCCGACTCGCCGCGCGACTTCTCCAACATCGGCATGCAGCCGGCAGGCCCGTTCTCCTCGATCGACCCGCACAGCACGCCAAACGGCTCGCGCGACATGCAGCTCGCGTCGACCAGTTCGGCCAACGCCTCCTCGCTCGAATGCATGGCGCCGAAGACGCGCACCCTCGCCATCCGCAAGCGCTGTTCGAATGCCTACGGCGCCGCGCTGCTGGTGATCGAGGAGGTGAAGTAGCTCGCGCTGCCCGGCGTGCTCCAAGATCAACAAAAAACCGCGCCATGGCGCGGTTTTTTGTTGTCAGGCCGAAGCCACGTCAGCCCATCAGGCCGGACGGGAACGACGCCGCGCGATGCCGAAACCCACCAGCGCAGCTCCCATCAAGGCCATCGATGCCGGTTCGGGAACGTCGAAAGGATCGCCATGGGTGGTCAGTTCGCTGACCCCGACGGTGAAGCCATGCCAGTACTCGCTGGTATCGACGAAGCTGATCGAGGTGAAATCGCCAAGCAGTTCGAGCACGCCATGCACCTCGCCGGCGCCGAAAAAGCCGGTTCCCGAACCATTGATGATCGGCGTGCCGTTGCCCCAGTAGCCTTGACCAAAGCTCAGGAACGAGATCGGCGCACCGAAATCCACCGTGTTGCTGTTCCAGCTGACCAGCGCCAGCAGGGGATTGTGAACCGATTCCGAAAAGGTGATGGTCTTCACTCCACCCACATTCAACCGGATGATGTCGTTGTTCAGCGAGCTCGGCGCGTTGTCGACCGTCGCGCTGGTGTAAACGTTGGGCGCCCAGTAGTTGGTTCCGCCGCTCAGCTGGACGCCACTGTACGCACCGGAATAGGTGACGTCGATCGAAGTCGCGCCAATCTGGATACTGCCGTTGATGGCCGACGCGACAGTTGAAACGGAAGTCCAGTCCGTCCATTGCACGGGGACAGCCATCGCGGCGGAACAAAGCGACGCGGCAATCATCGCGACCAGCAGTTTTGAAGCACGCATGAGACCCCTCCAGAGAAATATTGACCAAAAACGGTATTTTGTTGTTAAAAGCAAAATTCATGCCTTGCTATTGAATGAATCGTCGAATGACCACAAAAACAGCTAGCTGGAGACGATCCTTGAAAAA
>CAZCPD010000113.1:0-9875 GCA_964500425.1 uncultured Rhodocyclaceae bacterium | reverse complement strand
ACCACTGCGTCGTGGCGCGGAAGATGATCGGCGTCTTGTGGCGCCAGCAGTGCGGATAGCTGTGCTGAAGCTTGTCATGCTTGAGCAGCAGCCCCTTTTCCGTCAGCGTCTCGATGACCTTGGGATTCGCCTGCCAGACCGAAAGCCCGGCGAACAGCGCCACCGTGGAAATGAACTTGCCGTCGTCGCCGACCGGGTTGTCGATCGGCAGCTGGTATCTGAGGCCGACCTGATGGTCGTCGACGCCGTGCGCCGGCGCGGTATGGACCAGACCGGTACCGGCATCGAGCGTGACATGGGCGCCGAGGATGAGCGGCACCTTACGTTCGAGGAAGGGATGTTGCAGTTGCAGCCCTTCCAGCTTGCTGCCCAGGCAGCTCGCCAGCACGCGGCTGCCGGCCAGGCCGTAACGGGCCAGGCAGACCTCGGCCAGATCGTGAGCGAGGATCAGCAGGCCCTTCTCCGTTTCGATCAGGTCGTAACTCAGCTCCGCATTCGCGCAGACGGCCTGGTTGGCCGGCAGCGTCCACGGCGTCGTCGTCCAGATCACTGCATAGGCCGGATGCTTGACGCCGACGCCGAACGCCGCGCCCAGTGCGGCAGCATCAACCACCGGAAAGGCGACATCGATGGCATCCGACTTCTTGTCCTCATATTCGACTTCCGCCTCGGCCAGCGCCGAGTGGCAGTCGAGACACCAGTTGACCGGCTTGAGACCACGATACAGATAACCCTGTTCGAGGATCTTGCCGAGCGCGCGAATTTCGTCAGCCTCGGTCTGGAATGCCATGGTCAGATACGGGTTGTCCCACTCGCCGAGCACACCGAGACGAATGAAGTCCTTCTTCTGCCGCGCCACCTGCTCGGTGGCGTAGGCGCGCGACAGTTCGCGCACCTTCTCGCCCGGGATACCCTTGCCATGCTGCTTCTCGATCTGGTGCTCGATCGGCAGGCCGTGGCAGTCCCAACCCGGCACGTAAGGCGCATCGAAGCCGGACAGCGTCTTGGCGCGGATGATGATGTCCTTGAGAATCTTGTTCACCGCATGGCCGATATGGATGTCGCCATTGGCATAAGGCGGGCCGTCATGCAGGACGAAGCGCGGCCGCTGCTCGGCTTGCGCCGTCTCGCGAATCTTGCGATAGAGCTGCATTTCCTGCCACGCCTGGATCCAGCCCGGTTCGCGCTTGGCGAGATCGCCGCGCATCGGGAAAGGCGTGTCGGGCATGTTCAGGGTTTTGCGGTAGTCAGCCATTTTGGATGTTCTGGAAATAGTTGCGGATGGCGGCGACATCGCGCGCGATGTGCGCCGTGAGCTCTTCGAGCGACTCGAACCGCGCCTCGTCGCGCAGCTTGTGGAGAAAATTCACCGCGACATGAGCGCCATAGATGCTACGGTCGAAATCGAGCAAGTGAACTTCCAGTACCGGCTTGAGCCCGGAAGCAATGGTCGGTCGCACGCCGAGGCTGGCGGCCCCCGGCAGCGGCTTGTCGACGATGCCCTCGACATGCACCGCGAACACCCCCGAGAGCGGAACGCGCTTGCGCTTCAACTGCACGTTGGCGGTCGGATATCCGAGTTGGCGACCGATCTTGTCGCCATGCACGACCCGACCGGCGATCGAATACGTTCGGCCAAGCAGACGCGCGGCGTGTTCCAGGTCGCCCGTCGCCAGCACCTCGCGAATGAAGGAACTCGACACGCGCTCACCCTGCCAGTCGATGGTATGCATCGCCTCGACGCCAAAGCCGAACTGCGCACCGGCGCCCTGCAGCATGGCGAAGTCGCCGCGCCGTGCCTTGCCGAACTGGAAATCGTCACCGACGAAAAGATGGCGAACGCCGAGGCCATTCACCAGAATGCGCTCGACGAAGGTCTCGGCCTCGAGCGCCGCCAGCCGCGCGTTGAAATGACAGACGAAGACGCGGTCGACACCGTTGCCCTCAAGCAGGGCAAGTTTCTCACGCAAGCTGGTCAGCCGCGGCGGCGCCTGCTCCGGCGTGAATAGCTCGCGCGGATGCGGTTCGAAGGTCATCACCGTCGCCGGCAGGCCGAGACTGCGCGCCTTCGCCGTCAGACGGTCGAGCAGCGCCCGATGGCCGCGGTGCAGGCCATCGAAGTTGCCGATGGTCAGCACGCACGGCGTCACCGCCTGCTCAGGGACGCTGCGAAAGACCTGCATGGGAATCGTCGGGGAAAACGTGCGGAAAAGATTGGGATTATAGCAGCGAGGCCTATCGGCCTGCCGCGTAGACTGAGGATAAGGACGTCTTCCCCGAGAGCCTGCCGGAAAGGTGCGCCAATGCTTGATCCTGTCGTGGCATGCGCCGAAAGCCGCATGGATACTTGACCTCCAGGGATCCAGCCACGCGCATGCGGCAACAACCGGTCAAGTCAGACGCGACTTCGCCAACGGGGGATTGGCCGCGAAATAACGCTTGATGCCGCGCAGCAGGGCTTCGGCCATCGTGTCCTGATAGGCCTCGTCTATGAGGCGCTTTTCCTCCTCGGGATTCGAGATGAACGCCGTCTCGACGAGAATCGAGGGAATGTCGGGCGCCTTGAGCACCGCGAAGCCGGCCAGCTCGACCTGCGGCTTGTGCAGCGTGTTGATGCCGCCGAGCTCACCGAGCACGGCCTTGCCGAGCTTGAGGCTGTCGTTGTTCGTTGCCGTCTGGGAAAGATCGAGCAGCGTCCGCGCGAGGTAGGGATCCTTGACGCCAAGATTGACGCCGCCGATCAGGTCGGCGGCATTCTCCCGTTGCGCCAGCCAGCGCGCCGCGGCCGATGAGGCGCCGGTTTCCGAAAGAGCGAAGACGCTGGAGCCGCGCGCCGTCGGCTTGACGAAGGCATCGGCATGCACCGAGACAAACAGGTCGGCCTGCAGCCGGCGGGCCTTCTGCACGCGATGGTGCAGCGGAATGAAGAAATCGCCGTCGCGAGTCAGAACCGAGCGCATGTTCGGTTCGGCGTCGAGTTTGGACTTGAGACGCCGGGCGATCGACAGCGTGACATTCTTCTCGTAATTGCCGCCGCGACCAACGGCGCCAGGATCCTCGCCGCCATGTCCGGGATCGAGAACGACGGTGATCAGGCGCGAGATGCTGTCCCTCTCAACCTTCTCGGTCTTGCCTGCCTTATCCCGCTTGCCGGACCTGGCGGTGGTCTCCGCCTTGTCCATGAGATCGTCCCGCTCAAGCCGGTTGTCGAGCTTCAGCGCGGGATCGCCGGATTTGTCGACGCGCGCTTCGCCGCCTTCCCTTTCCAGCAGCGACATCAGCGGATCGAGCGGTTCACTCGGATAAAGGTCGAACACCAGCCGATGCGCGTATTCGCCGACCGGATTCAGCGTGAAGACCTGCGGCTTGACTGCACCGGCATCACCCTTGAGTTCGATCACCAGACGCACCACGCCAGGCTTGTTGCGGCCGGCGCGGATCAGCTTGATGTAGGGATCGGTTTCGGAAATCTTGCCGGGCAGATTCTGCAGCACCGAGTTGAATTCAACGCCTTCGAGATCGACCACCAGCCGCTCGGGATGGCTCACCTGAAGATAACTGAACTTGAGCGGGGCAGCATGCTCGAGCGTGACGCGCGTGTAGTCGCGCGCCGGCCAGACACGCACCGCGAGCAAGCTGGCCGCCGCACGGCTGCTTGCCTCTCCGGTGCGCGTGACCAGCAGCGTCAGCGTGGCGGCAGCGAACTTGAGGACGTCGCGGCGAGAGATGTGCCCGGGGAAAGATTCGTCAGACATCGCCGCCCCTCGACACTGACGGCGGACAACTCGGCAATGCGTCCGTCATCGACGACGCCGAGATGCAGGCGCAGGTCCGCGGCTGGCAGATAGGGAGCCGCCTTGTCGGGCCATTCGACCAGACAAATCGCTGTATTCCCGAAATATTCCTCGAAGCCGCCATCCAGATACTCTTCCGCGTGTTCGAACCGATAAAAATCAAAGTGATATAAGTTTAATTTAGAAATAGCATAAGGTTCAACAAAAGTGTAGGTCGGACTCTTCACTTTCCCCGCAAAACCCAGCGCACGCAGCAAGCCGCGCACCAGTGTGGTCTTGCCGGCGCCGAGATCGCCTTCAAGATAGATGACCAACCCGGCGCAGGAATGTTCCCCGGCTGCGGTCAAAGCTGCGAGCGCCGCTGCCAGCGCCGAGCCAAGCGCCAGCGTCGCCGCCTCATCGGGCAGCGTCAGAGTCAAGGCGCATCGTTTATCATCGCTGTCATGCATGCGCAGGATTCTCCCCTACCGGACTGGAATGCGCTCGCCGCGCAGATCAAGACATGGGGCGGCGAGCTCGGATTCGATGCCATCGGCATCAGTTCGGCACTGACCGATGAGGCCGGCAAAGATGCCGAAGCCGGGCTGCTGGCCTGGCTGGAGACCGGCTGCCATGGCGAAATGGATTATATGGCACGCCACGGTCTCAAGCGGGCGCGGCCGGCGGAACTGGTGCCCGGGGCGCTGGCGGTCATCTCGGCGCGTCTTGGCTATTGGCCGGAGTCGAGCGCTGCACAGGCCAATCTCGCCGCCGGCGAACGCGCCTACATTTCGCGTTATGCGCTCGGCCGCGACTACCACAAGCTGCTGCGCGCGCGCCTGCAGAAGCTCGCGGAGCGCATCGGGTCGGCGATCGGCCCCTACACCCATCGGGTATTCACCGATTCCGCGCCCATACTGGAAGTCGACTTCGCCGCGCGCGGCGGCCTCGGCTGGCGCGGCACACGCTGCTGCTGACGCGCGAAGCCGGTTCTTCCTTCTTTCTCGGCGAGATCGTCGTCGCCCTGCCGCTGCCCGCCGATCCACCGCAGAACGGCCACTGCGGCACTTGCACGGCCTGCCTGCGCGCCTGCCCGACTGGCGCCATCGTCGCCCCCTGGCGGGTCGACGCGCGCCGCTGCATCTCCTACCTGACCATCGAGCTACACGGCAGCATTCCTCCGGAACTGCGCCCGCTGATCGGCAACCGCATCTACGGCTGCGACGATTGCCAGCTATGTTGCCCGTGGCAGAAGAACGCCGGAATCACCCGCGAAATCGACTTCGCCGTGCGCCACAACCTCGACCGGGCGAACCTGGTCGACCTGTTCGCCTGGAGCGAGACGGAATTCATGGAGAAGATGGCCGGCAGTCCGATCTATCGCATCGGTCACGAGCGCTGGCTGCGCAATATCGCCGTGGCGCTGGGCAATGCGTCGGCCACAGGGACCACAGGGACCACAGGGAAGATCGTCGCCGCCCTGCGGGCGCGCCGCGACGACGCTTCGCCGCTGGTGCGCGAGCACGTCGCCTGGGCGCTGACGCGCCATCACGCGACCTGAAGCGACCTGAGCGGAGTTACCGGATTTCTTCCAGCCAGGCGCGCGCTTCGCCTTCATCGTCGAACACGCGCAGGTCGGCATCGACGAAGGCTTGCGACAACCACGCCGTCCACGCAATCCACTGGCTGGCGGTGAGCACGGCGATACGCCGGAAGTCGTGGGCATGCTGGCGCGAAAACTGAATCTCCTCCCAGGCCACATCGAGCGTGAAGTCGGCCATCTGGCGCAGGTCGAAGAACAGGCTCACCGGGCCTTCGAACTTGAGCTTGTAAAGAACCAGTTCCTCGAATTCCCTGTAATCGGCAAGGGTGAATTCACCGAAAACGGTGACTGAAACGATGCTGTCCTTGTGGTCGGTGTTGATCATGGCGAGTCCTTCGTTAATCCTTTCAATGCCTGCGAATATAGCCTAATCCTGTTCCAGCGGGGCTGCCCGGGAGAAGGCCGTCGCCATCACACCGCTGGCGACGATCAGGCAGATCCCGGCCATTGCGATCAGCGGCAGACTCTCGCCCCACAGCCAGTAGCCGAACAGCGACGAGAACACCACCGTCGTGTAGGCAAAGCTGGCGACGACCATGGTCTTGCCGCGCTTGTAAGCGCGGGTCATGCACAATTGGGCCGCTGCGCCGAAGCCGCCGACGCCGAACAAGAGCAGCCAGCCGCGCGCGTCGATGGCGTGAAAGGGGTTCGCCGCCAGCGCCCAGGGCAGCCCGCCGATGGCCGAGATCAGGGAAAACCAGAACACCGTGCGCCATTCCGGTTCGCCGATCTCGCCGAGCTTGCGCACGTGTAGATAGGCAACGCTCGACACGATGCCGGAGCCGAGTCCGAACCAGCCGCCGGCCATCTGCTCTGCATGCCAGGCCGGGCGCAGCAGCAGGACGACGCCGACGAAGCCGGCAACGGTCGCCAACCCCAGCAGCGGTCCGACCCGCTCGCGCTGCCAGAAGGCCAGCAGCAGGGCGAGAAACAGCGGCGACGTGTAGTTGAGCGTGACGGCGGAGGCGAGCGGAATCATGCTGATCGCAATGAAGTACATCACCAGGGACACGAAGCCGGAGATGCTGCGTGCGACATGCATGCGCCAGTGGGGCGTCGCCACCGGCAGGCCGACAAATCGCATGTAACCATAGACCAGCAACAGGGAAATGAAGCCGCGGTAGAACACCAGCTCGGCCGCCGAGAACTGGGCCGCACCGAGTTTGACGCAGACGCCCATGCAGGCGAACAGCAGGCTGGCGGCAATCATCCAGAGGGCATGCATCGGTCGGTAGTCGGTCCGCTGAAACAGGTCGATGGCACACCCCGCCGAACGGGGCGCCGCGATGACAACATAAAACGGGCGAGGTCTAGCGCACGCCCTCGATGATGCGCCGGTAGAACTCATGGAAGTGGCGCATGCCGTCCTCCATCGGCGATTGATAGGGCCCCGCCTCGTTGAGTCCCTGCTTGAGCAGGGCATGGCGGCCGCGGTCCATGCGTTCGCCGATGTCGTCGTCCTCGATGGCGGTTTCCATATAGGCGGCCTGCTCGGCCTCGATGAACTCGCGCTCGAAGAGGGCGATTTCCTCGGGATAGTAGAACTCGACGACGTTCAGGGTGCGGTTCACGTCCTGCGGAATCAGGGAGGAGACGACCAGCACGTGCGGGTACCATTCCACCATGACGTTGGGGTAGTAGGTCAGCCACACCGCGCCCTGCTTCGGTTTCTCGCCGTTGCTGTATTCGAGCAGCTGTTTCTGCCAGCACTCATAGACCTTGGAACCCGGTTTCTGCAGCGAGGTGATGCCGACGCGCTGCACGGAATACCATTCGCCGAACTGCCAGGTCAGGTCGTCGCAGGTGACGAAGTTGCCGAGTCCCGGATGATAGGGAGCAACATGGTAGTCTTCCAGATAAACCTCGATGAAGGTCTTCCAGTTGTAGTTGCACTGGTGCATCTCGACGCGGTCAAGCTTGTAGCCGCTGAAATCGAAAACGCCGTCCGCGGCGAGCTTCATGCCGGCCAGGTCTTCGCGCGCCGAGCGCGGCCCCTTGAAGAGCAGGCCATTCCAGTTATCCAGTGGTTGTTTGTCGAGGTGCAGGCAGGGGTTGGCCGGGAAATGCGGCGCGCCGATCAGACTACCCTGCGTGTCGTAGGTCCAGCGGTGGATCGGGCAGACGATGTGCTTTGCGTTGCCGGAGCCCTGCAACATGATGGACTGGCGGTGCCGGCAGACATTCGAGAGCAATTCGATCTTGCCATTGTGTTCCTCGCCCTGGCGCACCAGCAGGCGCGCATGGTCGAGCCATTCGAGACTGCGATAGTCATGCGCTCCCGGCACCATCAGCTCATGGCCAACGTAACCCGGCCCGGCATCGAAGAAGAGCTTCTTCTCCAGCTCGAACAGCTTATCGTCGAAATACCAGGACACCGGCAGTTGCGGGGCGCCGGACGCAATGCGCCCGGCCGCATGAGCCGGTAGAGCGATGTCGGACATAGCCAGCCTCCAGGAGCAGGCCTCATGGCCTTGAAAAACCGTTGATTATAGCTGAGACCACTCCCCCGATGCCCAACGCGAACGCCCCGGAAAACAACCGAATTGTCAGGTCTTGCCATCATTGCCAGTTTGACCAGACAGCGCAGAATGCGTTATTTTCTCGCCTTTTACCTTTTCATCTTTGCGCCACGCTTCATTGCCGTCGCAACTCGTCGCTCGAGTCACGCCCCCCCGCCATGGTCAAGCCCTCCCGCAACGCAACCCCTGTTTCCTTCGAAGCTGCCCTTGCCGAACTCGAAAACATCGTTCGGGCAATGGAAGCCGGCCAGTTGCCACTGGAGGAATCGCTGGCGGCCTATGAGCGCGGCGCAGCGCTGCTCAAGCACTGCCAGGAAGCGCTCGGCGCCGCCGAGCAGAAGCTGAGGATCCTCGAAGACGGCGGCCTCCGCGAATTCGATCCCGCCGCCGCGCGCAACGCCGGCCAGAATACCGACTGACCGCCCCTTCGCCACCCGACCTCACTCCCGACTCATCAAACAGACATGGATTTCGCAACCTGGATGGATGCCATGCAGCAACGCAGCGAGAGCACGCTCGATCGCCTGCTGCCCGCTGCAACCATCGCCCCGCAACGCCTGCATCAGGCGATGCGCTACGTGGCGCTCGGCGGCGGCAAGCGGGTACGTCCACTGCTATGCCATGCCGCCGGCGCCTTGCACGGCGCCGACCCGCAGCGGCTCGACATTGCCGCGGCCGCGGTCGAGCTGATCCATGTCTATTCGCTGGTGCATGACGACATGCCCTGCATGGATGACGACGTCCTGCGTCGCGGCAAGCCCACCTGTCATGTCGAATTCGACGAATCCACCGCGCTGCTGGTTGGCGATGCGCTGCAGTCGCTGGCCTTTCAGCTGCTCGCCGAACATCCGCTGTGCGCCGGCGACAATCCGGCACTCCGCCAACTGGAGATGCTGCGCCTGCTCGCCCAGGCCGCCGGCTCGCGCGGCATGGCGGGTGGTCAGGCCATCGATCTGGCCGCGGTCGACCAGCCGCTGACGCTGGCCGAGCTGGAGTTCATGCACATCCACAAGACCGGCGCCCTGATCCGCGCTTCGGTTCTGCTTGGCGCTGCCTGCGGCGATGGTCTCGCCGAGGAGGCGCGCAGCCGCCTCGACCACTACGCCAAAATCGCCGGCCTGCTATTTCAGGTCGTCGACGACATCCTCGACAGCGAGGCGGATACGGCGACGCTGGGCAAGACAGCCGGCAAGGATGCCGCGCACAACAAGCCCACCTATGTCAGCCTGCTCGGTCTGGCCCAGGCCAAAGCCAAGGCGGCCGAGCTGCGTGCCGAAGCGCACGCCGCGCTGGCCGGCTTCGGCACTGCCGCGCGACGCCTTGGCGAACTCACCGATTTCATCGTCGACCGCAAGTTCTGACGATCCTCAGCCACGCCCAAGCCTCATGCCCAGCACGCCCCTACTCGACACCATCGCCAGCCCGACCGACCTGCGCCGGCTTGAACCCGACGATCTTGCCCAACTCGCCCAGGAGTTGCGCGCCTTTCTGATCGAATCGGTTTCCAAGACTGGCGGCCATCTGTCGTCCAACCTCGGCACCGTCGAGCTGACCATCGCCCTGCACTACGTCTTCAACACACCGGAAGACCGCCTGGTCTGGGACGTCGGCCACCAGACCTACGCCCACAAAGTGCTCACCGGCCGCCGTGCCGGCATGGCCCGCCTGCGCATGCAGGACGGCGTCTCGGGCTTTCCGCGGCGCAGCGAGAGCCCCTACGACACCTTTGGCGTTGGCCATTCCTCGACCTCGATCTCGGCGGCGCTCGGCATGGCCGTCGCCGCCCGCAACAAGGGCGAGCAACGGCGTGTCGTCGCGGTCATCGGCGACGGTGCGATGTCGGCCGGTCAAGCCTTCGAGGCGCTCAACAACGCCGGCGTAATCGACGCCAACCTGCTGGTCATTCTCAACGACAACGACATGTCGATCTCACCGCCGGTGGGCGCACTCAACAAGTATCTGGCGCGTCTGCTGTCGGGA
>CAZCPD010000112.1:0-9878 GCA_964500425.1 uncultured Rhodocyclaceae bacterium | reverse complement strand
AGGGCGAACGCCAGGATCGGGCGGGGCTCAAGTCGCTGAGTCCGGGGTGGCAGGCCGTCGAGTAAGCGCAAAAATACGGGCCGGGCGACTTACGCGGGCCAGTCCGGCCTACAATGCCCGACTTTCATTCTCGCCCCGACCATCGCCATGAACACCACATCGCCCGCCGAGGAACTCAAGCCGCAGACCCTGAACTTCCTGGCCTGGAGCGCCCTCTGGAGCTCCCTGACGGAAGACGAGCTGCGCGAGGCGGCCTGGCAGGCGCTGGAACTGCCGGGGCACTTCGAAGACGTCCGCGTTCCCTACTGGAGCACCTTCCACGCCGGCATTCCGCAGCCGCCGTTGCCCGCCCTGATCCATGCGATGCTCAACCTGGACGGGGCCGGCGTGCGCGAAGACTGGATGCGTGCGGCGAATTACCTCGATCTGACCTGGTCGCACGCCCTGCTGCCGCCGGATCAGCTCGGCCCGGCCTGCGAGATCTTCGCCATGGCCGTCGAACGCGAGGAGCCGGTGATCGTCGACACCCTCGCGCAACGCTACCTGCAGCCCTGGATCGACCTGGCGCAGCAGCAAGTCAATGCCGAGGCAAACCCGATTCTCGCCGCGCTGCTGGCACGCTTCCGCGAACACCTCGCGGACGCCGTCAGCGCAACCGTCGCCGCCCGCTAAATCCACATTGAAATAAAGGCTTAGCGGATATTGCCGGCCTCGCGCGAGGTGTGCGGCAACGTGCAGTGTTTGCCGAAATGGGGTAGGATGCACACCCACAAAGTTACACGGGTGTAGAAAAAACTCCCGCAGCGGACTATCGGCGAATAAGTGAATTCGTGAATTAGTGAATTCATGGATTCATGACATTGCGCGGCATTCGAACTCTTCTTGTTTTCGTTTCCTCGCTCCGCACGATTGTCCGGTCGCCACGATCATCGCCAGCCGTCACGGCCATCGTGCCGCAACGTCTTGCATCGAGCGTTTCATGCGGCGGTTTTCGAAGCCTGGTCAATAGTCAACCTGAATAACAGGCGGAGAAAACATGGGTAGTTACCTCACTTCGGGCATCGTATCGGCCAGCCGGCGCAAGTTCCTCATCATGGCCGGCGCCGCCGGAGCTGCTGCGGCCACCGGCCTCGCCGGCTGCGACGGCCTGCCGCTGCTCCACTTCAAGACCAAGACGGGCGCCACGGGCGGCCTCGGCCCGCGCAGCACGCCCAAGCTCAACAACTGGCAGGACCTCTACCGCCAGCGCTGGACCTGGGACAAGATCACCAAGGGTTCGCACGGCTGGGCCAACTGCCGCTCGGCATGCGAATGGGATCTTTACGTCAAGGACGGCATCGTCGTGCGCGAGGAACAGAGCGCCACCTACGAGGCTTCCGAACCCGGCGTGCCCGACTTCAACCCGCGCGGCTGCCAGAAGGGCGCCTGCTACACCGACGTCATGTACGGTCCGTCGCGCACCACGGTGCCGCTGAAGCGCGTCGGCCCGCGCGGTTCCGGCCAGTGGGAGAAGGTTTCCTGGGAGCAGGCGATCAAGGAAATCGCCCAGAAGACCGTCGATGCCGTCGTCGAATACGGCACCGACACGGTGTTCCAGGATCTCGGCCCGAACTTTGACTTCGGCCCGAGCACGGCCGGCCGCTTCAAGTTCATGTACCAGGCCGGCAGCATCTTCTCCGACATGTGGGGCGAGATCGGCGACCTCAATTTCGGCGCCACCATGGCTCTCGGCGCGGCGCAGATCGGCGGCTCGTCGGATGACTGGTTCCTCTCCGACTTCATCGTCGTCTGGATGATGAATCCGTCGGTGACGCAGATTCCCGATGCGCACTTCCTCTACGAGGCGCGTTACAACGGCACCGAGCTGTGCGTGATCGATCCGCAATACTCCGCCACCGCGATCCACGCCGACCAGTGGCTGCCGATCGAGACCGGCACCGATGCCGCGCTGGGCCTGGCCGTGGCGCGCCACCTGTTCGAAGTCAACGCCATCGACCTGCCGTTCCTGCGTGAGCAGACCGACCTGCCGCTGCTGGTGCGTCTCGACACCGGCCGCTTCCTGCGCGAGGAAGACCTCAAGGCCGGCGCCAGCGCCGACCAGTTGTTCATGTGGCATCCGCAGAAGAACGCGCCAGTCCCGGCGCCCGGCTGTACCGGCAACATCACGCGCAAGCTGACGCTGGACTTCGAGGCGCCGATCGACGGCCAGTGGACGATCAAGCTCAAGGACGGCAACGAGGTTGCCGTGGCGCCGGTCGGCGCGCTGCTCAAGGAACATCTGGAGCCGTGGACTTTCGAGCACGCCGCCGAAGTCACGCATCTGCATGTCGACCAGATCAAAAAGTTTGCCGAAGGTTGGGCAAAGGCCAAGCGGCCCAAGGTGCTCTCGTCATGGGGCTCGAACCGTTTCGTTCATTCGGATTTGATGAACCGGGCGAAAATCCTCTGCCTGATGCTGAAGGGCTCTTTCGGCAAGAAAGGCTGCGGCTATGAAGCCACCGGCATCGTCGACATGGAGGGTTTCAACAACGCCATGCAGATGGAGAAGGAAGGCGTTCAGGGCCGCCTCGGCGCGCTGCTGGGCATCATGCCGCCGGGCGAGCTGTTCAATGCCGTGCTCGACATCGTCATGAAGCGCAAGACCGAAGGCGATGTCGCCCTCGAAACCGAGATGAACTACCTGAAGAACCACCTGTGCAGCAGCGACGTGGTGGAGACCAACTTCAAGGCGCCCGGCTACCGCGCCGCGCTGGTCAAGGAACAGGAAGGCATGCAGCCGCGCTCGCTGGAGGCCTACTACCAGGAGGCGCGCGAGAAGAACTGGTCACAGGGCCTGCCGCGCAAGTCGACGGTGAAGGTCTATTTCAGCGGCGGCTCCAACATGATGCGCCGTAACAACATCCCGCAGTACCTCAAGGCGCACATCTGGGACGACATGGTCTGCGTCGTCGACATCAACCCGAAGTATTCCTTCACCGGCACGCAGTCCGACTACATCCTGCCGGCCGCCGGCTGGTACGAGAAGTCGGGCATCAAGTACACGATGTCCTACATTCCCTACCTGCACTACTGCGACGTCGCCGTGCCGCCGCTCGCCGAGTCCAAGGGCGAATGGGAAATCTTCTGGCTGCTGACGCGCGAGATGGAGCGCTACGCGAAGGAGAAGAACCTGCCGGTGCTCGACGGCTGCGGCCGCGGCCCGAACGACTTCAAGACCCTGCACCAGCGCTACACCAACCAGGGCGCGCTCGGCCAGAATGACGACGACAAGGTCATGAAGGAGATCCTCCATGGCGACGCCACCGAGGGCATGACCATCGAAGGCCTCAAGCAGACCGGCATCGCCAAGTTCACCTCGGCCGGCAAGCCGGTGGCCGCCGACGCGATCAACAACCCCGACTGGAAGGGCGAAGGCGTCATGACGACGCTGACGCGCTTCACCACGCACAAGGAGCCGTGGCCGACCTACAGCGGCCGCATCACCAGCTTCATCGACCATCCGTGGTTCATCGAGATGCGCGAGCAGTTCCCGATCCACAAGGACAGCCCGAAGGCCGGCGGCAACTATCCGTTCCAGTTCATCAGCTGCCATGCGCGCTGGTCGATCCACTCCACCTGGCGCGACACGCCCATCATGCTGCGCCTGCAGCGCGGCGAGCCGCAGGTGTGGATCAACCCGGCCGACGCGACCAAGACCGGCGTCAAGGACTACGAATACGTCGAGATCTACAACAACTACGGTTCGGTGCGCATGCGCGTCAAGATTTCGACCATGGTCCGCCCCGGCGTCGCCTACTACTACCATGCGTGGGAGCCGCATCAGTTCCCGAACCACCAATCGTACAAGTGGCTGATCCCCGGCATCGTCAATCCGCTCCTGATGGCCGGCGGTTATGGCCAGATCAACCACGCCATGAACCGTTACCAGCCCGGCAGCGCCGTGCAGGACACGCGCATTGGCATCAAGCCGTGGCGCGGCCAGGAAACGAAAACGCACCCGGTCGTGAAGCAGGCCGCCGCGGAAACCAAGCCCAAGGCATGACAGGAAAATCACGATGACGACTCAACAAGCCAAGCAGCGCCAGGTTTCGATGGTGCTGGACCTCAACAAGTGCCTGGGTTGCCACACCTGCACGATCGCCTGCAAGAAGATGTGGAACACCGACCAGGGCACCGACTATGCGTACTGGAACAACGTCGAGACCCTGCCCGGCACGGGCTTCCCGGCCAACTACCCGGCCATCGGCGGGCGCACCGACAAGGGCGAAGTCAAACGCGGCAAGGTACCGAACATCGACACCGAATACGGCCGCGCCTGGACCTTCAACCACAAGGATGCCCTGGCCTCCGCCGGGCAGCCGATCAAGGTCTGGATCAAGCCGAAGGAGGAGGTCAAGTGGGGCCCCAACTTCGACGAGGATGTCGGCGAAGGCCACTATCCGCAGAACAACCACTATTTCTATCTGCCGCGCCTATGCAATCACTGCACCCATCCGGCCTGCAAGGATGCCTGCCCGCGCGGCGCGATCGAGAAGCGCGAGCATGACGGCATCGTCCTGGTGAACCAGGACAAGTGCCACGGCTATCGCTTCTGCGTCGAAGCGTGTCCGTACAAGAAAGTGTATTTCGACCACGTCCGTCAGGTCTCGGCGAAATGCATCTTCTGCGCGCCGCGCGTCGAAGA
The DNA here is from genome assembly GCA_964500425.1 of uncultured Rhodocyclaceae bacterium. Classification (GTDB taxonomy): domain Bacteria; phylum Pseudomonadota; class Gammaproteobacteria; order Burkholderiales; family Rhodocyclaceae; genus Sterolibacterium. The sequence goes on along the minus strand of CAZCPD010000112.1, from coordinate 5,194 downwards.
AGGCGTCGCGCCGGCCTGCGCGCGCCAGTGTCCGGGGCGTCTGCGTTTCGTCGGCTACCGCGACGACCAGGAAGGCCCGATCTGGAAACTGGTGGAGAAGTACAAGGTCGCCGTTCCCTTGCATGCCGAGTGGGGCCTGGAGCCGAATGTGTTCTATGTGCCGCCGATGAGCCCGCCCAAGCTCGACGAAAAGGGTCGTCCGACCGATGAAGCGCGCATACCGCTGGCGTATCTGGAGTCGTTGTTCGGGCCGCGCGTGAAAGAGATACTCGACACGCTGCATGCGGAGCGCGAGAAGAAGAAGCGCGGCGAGAAGAGCGAGTTGATGGATCTCCTGATCGCTTACAACTGGAACGACAATTTCAAGCTGCCGCCGCAAAGCCGCGAAGTGTTCGGCGAGCAGCGTTAATCTGAACGGCGCATGATACGGATGATCACTTTATGAAGAAGACTATTTCCCTGATCGCGGCGCCGACAGCGTCGCAACCCGGCGGATATGTGCCCAAGGCGTATGCCGACCGGACGACGCCGACCGTTTCCCAGGCCGAGCTTTCCGTCGAGGCCGCCGCAGAAGGCAAGCCCGGCTGGAAGGTGACGATTTCCTGGGCGTGTCCCGCCCCGGTGAAGAGCATCGCCAACGAGACCGATAAGTTCCTCGATGCCTGCGCGCTGCTCGTCCCCGCCACGGAGGATGCGCAGTGGATCACCATGGGCGAGCCGGGCAAGGCGGTCGAGGGCATCCTCTGGAAGGCGGATCGCGAGCGCCCCTGGCGCATGCATGCCGAGGGACTGGGCACCATGACGCGCTCCGAGGCGCCGCAGGACTGGAAGGTCGCCGCCGAGCACGCCAATGGCCGCTGGACGGTCTCCTTCGACATCGCCGAATGGCCTCTCCTCTCCCAGTTCAAGCAGCTCGCCTTCGCCATCTGGCAGGGCGAACGCCAGGATCGGGCGGGGCTCAAGTCGCTGAGTCCGGGGTGGCTGCCGGCGGTTTGAAGGCGGCAGGGCATCCCTGGATTTCCCGACAACGCCCGACACTCCGTATAATCGTGACTGCCGCGCCGTTCCAATTCGCCGAACAGCGCGGCAGTCACGATGACCGAACACAGAAAAAGCTCACGCAAGATCTTCCGCGTCCCGACCATGGTTTCCATGGCCAGCGGACAAACCTACCTCGCCCGCAGCTATGACCTGGGCATCGGAGGAATGTGTGTGATCACCCCGGTTCAGCTGGAAACCGATAGCCACTGCACGGTTGGTTTCGATGTCCCGCTTGCCGGCAAGGATCGACGCATCAGCGCGCCGGGGCGCATCGTTTACTGCATCCCCTGCGCCGAAGGCTTCAAGACGGGTCTGCAATTCATCGATCTCGACGCCACCGGCCAGCAGGTTCTGCGCGACTTCCTCGGATTCCACGACTGATCCGCAACCCGTCGCAGAACGCGGCTACGTCAGCGGTTGAACTCCTCCAGGCAGCGCGTCAGACTCTGCGCCGGGTCGCTGGCATTGAGATCGCAGGTGCCGGATGGCTTTATGGCGCCTGTCGGAGCCGCCGCCGGCTTGGTCGCCTTGGTTGCTTTGGCGCCGCGGCCAGTGCCGCCGACTCGCGCGATGGCGGGTTGTCCGCCCGTATCGGACGGCTCACTGTTAGCCGCCGGAGTCGCCAGACGCAGGCTGCGCTGGGCTTCGACCAGCTTTTTTTGCGTCGCCGCGAGCGCCTCCTGGTATTCCGCCTCGGACTTCTGCAGACGCTCGCTCTCCCGTTCGAGCACGATCAGGTCGCTGCGCTGGCGGTTGATTTTCTCAGCCTGCTCGTCAAGGCTTGCGGAAAACCGGCCGTATGAAAGGTGGAAGCCGAGAAAACCGCCGAGCACCAATGCCAGGAAGAATATGAAGGAGATGCGGACCGCTGTCGGCGGTCTCTTCTCCGGCGCCGCGGCATCCTGGCCATCGTGTGGGATTGCTGCGCCGATCGCGACCGCCAGGCGATTGCGCAAGCCCTGCAAGCCGCCGATCAGTGTGTCGATGCGTCCCAGCACCGCGGCGCCGATGGCGTTCCGGAACCCGCCGGATGCCACATCCTGCTCGATGTTCGGTTCTTCAGGAGATTTGTCAGTCGTCATGAGATTTTCGCGAGCCAGGGTTGCCATCCGCTCAGCCATCACGCCCTTCAACGGGTGATGCTGGCGCATAGCCTAACATTTCTCCCCCGACCGGAGTATCGGGGCATCCCGCCAACCGGCACATCAGCCAGCGGACCGGCCGAGCTTTGAATTGTGCTGTCTCAAGCTGTATGATTCGCCCTTCAAGTTGCGCCGGTGCGCCATTCGGCGCGCTTCGCCGGACCAAGCCCACCCAAGGATATCGACATGATAGATCTCGAAATCGTTCGCCGCGTGCAAGCGACACTGGTCGAGCGCAAGGATGCCGCTCCGGGCTCGTCCTATGTCGCCAGTCTGTATGCCAAGGGGACCGACAGCATCTGCAAGAAGATCGCCGAGGAAGCGGCGGAAACCATCATGGCCGCAAAGGATGGCGATCGCCTGCATCTGGTGCGCGAGGTGACCGATCTGTGGTTTCACAGCATGATCCTGCTGGCGCATTTCGGCGTCGGCGTGGATGACGTGATGGGCGAGTTGCGCCGCCGCGAAGGCATTTCGGGCATCGACGAGAAGAAATCCCGCAGCCAGAATCCTCAGGAGAGCGCATGAGCGACTGCATTTTCTGCAAGATCGTCCGCGGCGAAATCCCGAGCCGCAAGGTCTATGAAGACGAGGATCTGTTCGCCTTCCACGACATCAACCCGGCCACGCCGGTGCATTTCCTGATCATCCCCAAACAGCACATCGCCTCGCTCGCCGAAGCCGACCCCTCGCACACGGCGGTACTCGGCAAGATGCTGGCGGTGGCCGGCCGCCTGGCGCGCGAACAGGGGCTGGCCGACGGCTTCCGCACCATCATCAACACCGGCCGGATCGGGCGTCAGGAGGTGTATCATTTGCACGTTCACATCCTCGGCGGACCGGAACCTCTGGGCGGGATGATCGTCAAACAAATTTAGGCATTAGGAGAATCAAATGGGAAGCTTGAGTATCTGGCACTGGCTGATCGTGCTGGCCATTGTCATGCTGGTGTTCGGCACCAAGAAACTGCGCAACATCGGCTCCGACCTCGGCGGCGCCGTCAAGGGTTTCAAGGACGGCATGCGCGACGCCAACGAAGGCCAGAAATCCCCCGGCGATGTACCGCCGCAACAGGTTTCCGGCGGCCAGACCATCGAAGGCGAGATCAAGGAAAAGGTCAAGAGCTGAAATTGCGTGAGGCGTGAGACGCGGGATGCGAGGAGTGAGACGCCGGGCATGGTCCGGGCCGGCTCCTGAAATCCGGACTCCCGCTGCGCCGTTCGCATATCGCCATGCTTGATTTCGCCTTTTCCGAACTGGTCGTCATCGGCCTGGTGGCGCTTGTCGTCATCGGGCCCGAGAGACTGCCCAAGGTGGCCCGCACCGCCGGCATCCTGCTCGGACGCGCGCAGCGCTACGTCGGCGACATCAAGACAGACATCAGCCGCCAGATCCAGGTCGAGGAATTGAAGGCCCTCCAGGAGCAGATGACCGCCCAGGCGCGCGAGCTGGAAAACTCGATGAAGAAGGAAATGCTGGAAACGGAGGCGGCGCTGACGCAGTCCGCCCGCAGCCTCACGGACGCCGTGGAGCAGGCCGGCCGCGAAATCGAGGAAGCCGGCAAGACCATCGCCGCCGACGCCAACGCCACGACCGAGGCCGCGCAGGCCCAACTGGCGGCGCCCGTCGAGGAACTCTACCGCGGCGAACCTCCCCCACCCAAAGTCTGAGCATGACGAGCGAAACGCAAGACACTTTCATCTCGCACCTGATCGAACTGCGCACCCGCCTGATCCGTTCGCTCATCGCCGTGATCGCCGTCTTTCTTTGCCTCGTCAACTGGGCGCGCGACATCTACTCGCTGCTCGCCCAGCCGATGCTGGCCGCCCTGCCGCAGGGCGGCCAGATGATCGCCACCGACGTCGCCGGCGCCTTCTTCGTGCCGATGAAGGTGACGCTGATGCTGTCCTTCCTCATCGCCCTGCCCTATGTGCTGTACCAGGCCTGGTCCTTCGTCGCGCCGGGCCTTTACGCAAAAGAACGCAAGCTGACCCTGCCGTTGCTGATCGCCAGCGTGGTGCTGTTCTTCATCGGCATGGCGTTCGCCTTCTTCGTCGTCTTCCCGACCGTGTTCGTCTTCGTGAACAAGTTTGCCCCGGAAGGCGTCGCGGTGATGACGGACATCGACAAATACCTGACCTTCGTCCTCACCACCTTCCTGGCATTCGGCGTGACCTTCGAAGTGCCGGTCGTCGTCATCGTCCTGGTCAGGACCGGCATCGTCAGCATCGCCAAGCTCAAGGAAATCCGGCCCTACGTGATCGTCGGCGCCTTCGTCGTCGGCGCCATCTTCACGCCGCCGGACATACTGTCGCAATTCCTGCTGGCGGTGCCGCTGTGCCTGCTCTACGAGGCCGGCATCATCATCGCCGGCTTCCTCACGAAGCCCGAACCGGCAGCGGCATCCCGTTCCCTCGCGACGACCAGTTCAACGACCAACTCCGCGAGCGACGCCGGCAAGTAACCCAGCCGAGTCAGCGCCTACTCCGGCCGTGGCCTCGGCCGCTTGGCGACTGTGACCGCCACATCGATTTCCTTGCCCTGGCGGTGTATCCGCAGCAGCGCCTTCTTTCCCGGTGTCTGCGCGGCTACCTGCTCCAGCATGCTCTGTGCGTCGACGATGCGCTTGCCGGCAACCGCCATCAGCACGTCGCCGGGGCGGATGCCCGCCGTGTCGGCCGGTCCTCCGCGCATCACGCCGGCAATCAGCGCGCCATCGGTGTCCGGCAGTTTGAAGGATTCGGCCAGTTCTGGCGTGATCTCCTGAACCTCGACGCCGATCCAGCCACGCGTCACCGAGCCGGACTTGATGATCTGCTCCATCACCGACTTGCCCAGCGAAACCGGAATGGCGAAACCGATGCCCATCGAACCGCCGCTCTGTGAATAGATCGCGGTATTGATACCGACCAGATGGCCCTGCGCATCGATCAGCGCGCCCCCGGAATTCCCCGGATTGATGGCGGCATCGGTCTGGATGAAGTTCTCGAAGGTGTTGATGCCCAGATGCG
>CAZCPD010000111.1:0-10017 GCA_964500425.1 uncultured Rhodocyclaceae bacterium | reverse complement strand
TGATGAGGTCGCCGACCACCGAATCGACGATCTTGCCGAACGCGCCGCCGATGATGACGCCGACGGCAAGATCGATCACGTTGCCCTTGACGGCGAACTCCTTGAACTCCTGCATGACGCTCATGAGCATCTCCTTGTGGTTGATAATGTCGGATGTCTAATTGGCTGATTCTACGCGCATGAGTTTCCGTCGTCACAAGGTATTTCGCGGGACGGGCAGCCGATGAAGGCGCTCAGGCGTTTCGTCATCGGCATCGCGGTCGTCATCGGCCTGCTGGCCATCGGCCTCGGCTCGATCGCCCTGTATTTCGACTCAGCGCGCCTCAAGGAAGAGCTCGCCAGGGTTGTTCTTGAGAAGAAGCAGCGCATCCTCAGGATCGACGGCGAGCTGTCGCTGACTTTCTGGCCGGGCCTGGGCATCCGGCTCGGCGCGGCATCGCTGTCGGAACCCGGCAGCGAAACGGTTTTCGCCACGCTCGACTCGGCGCGAGCCTCGCTGCAATGGCTGCCGCTGCTGTCGAAGCGGATCGTCGTCAACGACCTGGAGATTGCCGGCGTTCGGGCCACGCTGCTGCGCGACAAGAACGGCCGCCTGAACATCGCCGATCTGCTCGTCCCGGACCAGGAACCCGGCACGCTGAAATTCGACGTCGCCGCCATTCATCTTGCCAATGGACAACTCGCCTGGCGTGATGAAACCAGCGGCCAGGACATCACCTTCGACGAGTTCGAACTGCGCACCGGCCGCGTCGCCGATGTCGCCACGGGCAAGCTGGAAATATCCGGCAGGCTGCGGACCGCGCGCACTCCGGCCGACGACCTCCAGCTGAGGCTCGCCGCGCAATACGCGATCGACCGGACGCGGCAGCGCTACGCGGCGAACCGACTCGAAGCCACGACGACCGGACAACTGGCCGGCATGCAGGGACTCGAACTGGTGCTTCGCGCTGCCGCCATCGAGGCCGGCCCGGGTCGGACGACCCCGGGGGAAATCACCCTGAGCGGCTTCTCCCTGCTGGCTCGCGGCAGACACGCGGACGGCAGCTTCTCCATCGCGCTCGGCACGCCGCAACTGCTGTTCGGCGCCGGAAAGCTCGGCGCGCAGCAACTGACGCTGACCCTGGACGCCGACAAGGCGGACGGCGGCACGCTGCACGGAACGCTCGACTCGCCGCTCTCCGCAGACCTGACGGCGGAGACACGGACGCTGGTGCTGGAACCGTTCGCCGGAGAGTTCGCGCTCGCACACCCGCGCCTGGCAGTGAAGCCGCTCAAGTTGCCCATCCGGGGCAGCCTGCGCGCCGACCTGGCTCGGCAGTCGGCGACCGGCAATTTCGCCAGCCAGCTGGACGACAGCAGACTCGCCGCGCAATTCAGCATCGAACGCTACGCGCCGCTGGCGCTCGGTTTCGCAATCACCATCGACAAGCTCGATGCCGACCGATATCTGGCGCAACCCGAACGGGGCGCCCGGCCGGCGGCGAAGACCGACTCTGCCAGCGCGGAAAAGGAAATCGAACTGACGGCGCTGAAAAAGCTCGATCTGCACGGCACGCTGCATATCGGCACGCTGCGCATATCCGGCGTCACGACACGCAATCTGCGCCTGGACATCCGCACTGCCGATGACAACCTCGCCAGCCCCCGCGCTCAAAGCACCCGATGAGTCGCCACACCGGCGCGACGATTTCGCGGAACCGGCGGCTTCCATTAAAATCGTCGGAGATGCCGCCGTGAAGAAACGGGCGTTCAAGCAAGACTGACATTCGCCCGGATTTTCGAGGCCCCGTTGGGAAAACAAGCCATGCCACTATCACATCTGCTCGCCAACAACCGCGCCTGGGCCGAGCGCAAGCGCGCCGAAGACCCCGAGTTCTTCAGTCGCCTCACGGCTCAGCAAAATCCGGAATATCTCTGGATCGGCTGCTCCGACAGCCGCGTGCCGGCCAACCAGATCACCGGCCTGGCGCCGGGCGAAGTCTTCGTGCATCGCAACGTCGGCAACCTGGTCGTGCATAGCGACCTCAACTGCCTGTCGGTGATGCAGTTCGCCGTCGACGTGCTCAAGGTGCGCCACATCATGGTCGTCGGCCATTACGGCTGCGGCGGCGTGCGCGCAGCCATCGAAGAACAGCGCCACGGCCTGATCGACAACTGGCTGCGCCACATCCAGGACGTGCGCAACAAGCATCGCGCCGTGCTCGCCGCCACCGCCGAGGAACAGCGCGTCAACCGCCTCTGCGAGCTCAACGTCATCGAACAGATGGCCAACGTCTGCCGCACGACCCTGGTGCAGGATGCCTGGGAGCGCGGCCAGAACCTCTCGGTGCATGGCTGGGTGTACGGCATCGACGACGGCCTGCTGCGCGAAATGGGCGTCGCCGCCTCCTCGCGCGACGAAGCCGCCGCCGTGTACTGGGACACCGTCGACAACATCGGCAAAAAAATCCGCATGTCGTGCGATTAGTACGAGTAGTGCAAGTACCGCAAGGAATACGCCTGGGCATCGACCTCGGCGGCAGCAAGATCGAGATCGTCGCGCTTGACGACAAGGGCGGCGAACTCCTGCGCCGCCGCGTGGCGACGCCGCAGGGCGACTATGGGGCAACGCTCGCCGCCATCACCGCGCTGGTCGAGGAAGCCGAACGCGAACTCGGGCAGCGCGGCACGATCGGCGTCGGCATCCCCGGCGCCATATCCGCCGCCACGGGCCTCGTCAAGAACGCCAACTCCACCTGCCTGATCGGCAAGCCCTTGCGCGAGGATCTGCAACAGATCCTGCGCCGCGAAGTGCGCCTCGCCAACGACGCCAACTGCTTCGCCCTTTCCGAAGCCATCGACGGGGCCGGCGCCGGCGCCGAAGTCGTCTTCGGCGTTATCCTCGGCACCGGCGTCGGCGGCGGCATCGTCGTGCGCCAGCACGTACTGAGCGGCGAGAACGCCATCGCCGGCGAATGGGGACACAACGCCATGCCCGGCGAGACCACGCCCGAAGAGCTGCGCCCCGCCTGCTACTGCGGCCGCAGAGGCTGCATCGAAACCTATCTCGGCGGACCCGCGCTGCAGGCGGAACACCGCCTCGGCAGCGGCGAAAACATCGCCCCGCCGGAAATCGTCGTCCGTGCCGCCAGCGGCGACACCGCCTGCGAAGCCACCCTGCAACGCTACGAACAGCGCCTGGCGCGCGCGCTGGCGCAGGTCATCAACATCCTCGACCCGAATACCATCGTGCTCGGCGGCGGCCTGTCGAACATCGACCGGCTGTATGCCAACGTACCGAGGCTATGGGAAGCGCACGTCTTTTCCGACCGCGTCACCACGCGCCTGCTGCGTCATCGCCACGGCGACTCTTCCGGCGTGCGCGGCGCGGCGTGGCTGTGGGGAAAACCGGCGGAGGGCTAGTCCCCCACGACCCGCAACGGCCTGAACTGCCGAGTGTTCTCGTAGTACAGGGCCGACTCGTTGTCCGGCGTCGCGCCGGGAATGCCGAGCAGCGGCAGGGGATGGAAGTCGCGCGGACGGCTGCAGGTGTTGAGATTGCCGGGACCACCGACAAAGCGGCTGGCGATGCGCGCGTCGACGTCGGCGATCTGCTCGGCCAGCGGGCGTTCCAGCCAGGACGCTTCGACATGCAGGAAGATCGCCTTGCCGCACAGACCGATGTGCGGATGACGCAGGAGATCATAGGTGGCGTGGCCAACGACGAAGACGCGCAAGGACTGCTGCACCCGCGCGCGCGCCTCCCAGAACACCTGCTTCCAGCGATGGGCGCGGATGCCTTCCCAGAGTTCGAGATCGCTGGAAACGACGATCACGCCGCACTCGTCGAACTGCGTCACGGCGTCGCGCAACGGGCCGCGCCTGCCGCCGGGCGCTGGCTCGTTGCGTTGCGCGGCGATCGCCTGGTGGTGGCGCAGATTCAGCGCCGCCTTGATCTTCGGAAAGGCCAGCCAGGCCAGAGCATTGAAGCCGTCATGCCAGTTGCCCGGCCGGGTCTCGACTTCACCAAGCCACCAGACGCGCTCCTCGTAGGACATGCCGCTGCCATGTGGAATGACGAAGCGCAGCGGCTTGCCGCCGCCGCTCAGGACGCCGCGGCCGGCAGCAAGCTCGTTGAACCGGTCTACCGTCGGCGGCGCGCCAGTCGCCCGCAACCCCGTCAAAAAGGGGCGCAACGGCGCATACAGCGGCTGGCTGACGAAGGTTTGATGCACGCGTATCCTTGCGCCAGGCGTTCAACGAACGATGGGGACTGGCTTGGCGACGTTCCCGGACGCGTCGACAAAGACCAGCTTGCCTTTCCTTTCGACGAACTCACCCATGCGCCCGCCGGGCGCCGGCGGCGGCGCCTTGAATTGCTGGAATCGACACTGGCCCATCTCGGTGACATACCAGTTGTCGCCCTGGCGCAGGATGAACACACCTTCTTCCGGGCGAAACAGCTCGACGCGGAAATCGGTCTCCGGCGTTTCCAGGAGAGGGTGGCGGCGCAGGCATGCCGGCGAATTGGTGGTCACCAGCTTCACCTCCCAGCCGCTGCTCCACGGGTAAATCTCGCGCAGCAGCGACAGGCTGTGATTCTGATCGCCGTCGATGGTGTAGGAAGCCGCCTCCTCGCGCGCGCAGGCGCTCAGCAGCAGCGCCGCCGTGCATGCCAGAATCGTCATCGACTTTCGTGTCATGGCTGCATCCTCCAGGGGATCGTTTCACCAGCGCGCAGGGGCACCAGCGTGTCGCCATCGGCGAACGGCTGGCTGGTCGGTACGGACCAGCCCTCCTTGCGCAAGTTGATTGTGCCACTGTTGCGCGGCACGCCATAGAAGTCAGCCCCGTGAAAACTCGCGAAGCCTTCGAGCTTGTCCAGCGCGCCGGCCGCATCGAAGGCCTCGGCGTACAGTTCGATGGCCGCGTGCGCCGTGTAGCAGCCGGCGCAACCGCAGGCGGCCTCCTTGGCGCCCTTGGCATGCGGCGCCGAATCGGTGCCGAGGAAGAATTTCGGATTGCCGGAAATCGCCGCGGCGACCAGCGCCTGGCGATGCGTTTCGCGCTTCAGCACCGGCAGGCAATAGTGATGCGGGCGGATACCGCCAGCGAAGATGGCGTTACGGTTGAGCAGCAGGTGATGCGCGGTGATGGTCGCCGCGACGTTGTCCCCCGCCGCTAGAACGAACTGCGCCGCCTCGCGCGTGGTGATGTGCTCGAAGACCAGGCGCAGCCCGGGAAAATCCTTGAGCAGCGGCTGCAGCACACGTTCGATAAAGACAGCCTCGCGGTCGAAGACATCGACCGCCGGGTCAGTACTTTCGCCGTGCACCAGCAGCGGCAGGCCAAGTGCTTCCATGCGCGCCAGCGTGGCGCGGCAGCGCGCCAGGTCGGTGACGCCGGCGTCGGAGTTGGTCGTCGCCCCGGCCGGGTAGAGCTTCACCGCATGCACGCAGCCGCTCGCCCGCGCCGCGTCGATCTCGGCGGGCGGCGTGTTGTCGGTCAGGTAAAGCGTCATCAGCGGCTCGAACTGCATCCCGGCCGGCAACGCTGTGATGATGCGTTCGCGGTAGGCGGCGGCCTGCGCGACCGTGGTGACTGGCGGCCGCAGGTTCGGCATGACGATGGCGCGCGCGAACTGACGCGCCGTGTCGGGCAGGACGGCCGCCAGCGCCGCGCCGTCGCGCAGATGCAGGTGCCAGTCGTCGGGGCGGGTGAGGGTGAGAGTGGGGGTGTCGGTCAAGGTTTGCATGGTCGAAATTATAGTCCTTCGTTCTTCAGCGCCAGCGCCTGCTCGTAAAGCGCGTTCTTCGGCGCGCCGCTGATTTCGGCGGCGAGCTTGACGGCCTGTTTGAGAGGCAGTTCGGCGAGCAGCAGGGTCAGCGTGCGTAGCGCATCGGCGTCGAGCCCTTCAGCGACCGGCGGCGCGGAGACGAGCAGGACGAATTCGCCGCGCTGGCGGTTCGCGTCCGCCGCCAGCCAGGCCGGCGCGGCGGCGAGCGGCATGCTCTCGATCTGCTCGAACAGTTTGGTGATTTCGCGCGCGACGACCAGTGTGCGCATCGGTTCGAGCAGCTCGGCGAGATCAGCGACGGTCTCGACGATGCGGTGCGGCGCCTCGTAGAACACCAGCGCCGCCGGCGTCGCCCGCAGCGTCTCGATCCGTTGGCGGCGCGCGCCGGGCTTGCTCGGCAGGAAGCCGACGAAGAGGAACTGGTCGTCGTCCAGCCCCGCCGCCGACAGCGCGGCGATTGCCGCGTTCGGTCCGGGCAGCGGAATCACCAGATAGCCGGCGGCGCGCACCGCGGCGACGGCGCGCGCGCCGGGGTCGGAGACGCCGGGCGTGCCGGCATCGCTGACCAGGGCGACGCGCTTGCCCTCCGCCAGCATGCCGATCAGTTTCTGCGCCGCGCCGGCCTCGTTGTGCTCGTGCAGCGGAAAGGTCGCCACGCGAATGTCGTAGTGGTCGAGCAGCCGCCGCGTGTGACGGGTATCCTCGCAGGCGACGGCATCCGCCGCGCGCAGGGTATCGAGCGCGCGCAGCGTGATGTCGGTAATGTTACCGAGCGGCGTGGCCACCACATATAATGCCGCTGTCTTGTTCGTGTCATCCATCCGATGTCTCTTCATCACATTCAGCAGCGCATTGTCCGGCGCGCGCCCCTGGCATGCAAGTAAAGAAACCGGCGGCCGCCGCCGGCGTCAGTGCCGAAGCGCTCGCCGCCGACTTCCTGACGCGGCGGGGCCTGCGCGTGCTGGAGCGCAACTTCCGCGTGCGCGGCGGCGAGATCGACCTGATCTGCACTGATGGCGAGTGCCTGGTCTTCGTCGAGGTGCGCCTGCGCAGCGGCAGCGGCTTTGGCGGCGCCGCCGCCAGCATCACGCCGGCCAAGCAGCGGCGCATCGTGCTGGCCGCGCGGCACTATCTGGCCGGCAAGCGCGAGCGGCCCTGCCGCTTCGATGCGGTGCTGCTCGACGGCCTCGACGAAACCCGACTGGAGTGGATCAAGGATGCGTTCGCGGCTGACTGAATTTCTCCTCGCCATCCTCTTCTGCTGGATGGCCGCCACGGCGCACGCGCAGGCGCCGAGCATCCGCATTCTGGTGCAAAGCTCGCCGCTCGCCGGCTTTCAGCACCATGCCGGCGCCGACGTCTGGAGCGAGTTGCGGGTCGGCGACGCCCTGCAGTTGAGGCGCGAGCCCGCCAACGCGCACGATGGCAACGCCGTTCGCGTCGAATGGCGCGGCCAGCAGCTCGGCTATCTGCCGCGCGCCGAAAACCGGGCGGTCGCCGCCGAGATGGATCGCGGCGGCCGCGTCGAGGCGCGCATCGCCCGCCTGCGCGAGCACCGGAACCCCTGGCAGCGGGTGCTGGTCGAAGTCTTCGTCGTGCTCTAGGGCGTGTTCTCATTCAGTCAATGATGGATAAACTTTTGTAGGTCGGGTTAGCGGAGCGTAACCCGACAATTGGAGGCAATGAAGTCGGGTTACGCTCCGCTAACCCGACCTACGGTTCTGCGGTTTTTATCCATCAATTCTTCGGTGACTGACCACTAGGTCGCAGGTTCCCCGCGAATAGCGGCCACTGTCCCCTTCTGTTTTCAGGCAGTTATGCGCCGGTCGCGGTGTTAGAATCGCCGGCTGTTCAAGCATTCATTCGTCAAGTCTTCTCCGCCCATGGATCTCGTCACCCGCATTGCCCGCCAGTTTCAGGATAGCGCCAAGGCCAAACTGGACGCAGTCGAAGTTCTTTCCGCGCCGATCGCCGCCGCCGTCGAACTGATGGTGAGCAGCCTCCATGCCAACGGCAAGATCATGGCCTGCGGCAATGGCGGCTCGGCGGCCGATGCCCAGCACTTCGCCGCCGAACTGCTCAACCGCTTCGAGCTGGAACGGCCGCCGCTGGCCGCCGTGGCGCTGACCACCGACAGCTCGACGCTGACTTCGATCGCCAACGATTACCGCTTCGAGGAAGTCTTTTCCAAGCAGGTGCGCGCGCTCGGCCAGCCCAGCGACGTGCTGCTGGCGATTTCCACCAGCGGCGACTCGCCGAACGTGATCGAGGCGATCAAGGCCGCCCACGAGCGCGAAGTGCGCGTCGTCGCCCTCACCGGCAAGGACGGCGGGCGCATGCGCGAACTGCTCAGGGACACCGACGTGCATATCGGCGTGCCGCGCGACGTCACCCCGCGCACCGCGCGCATCCAGGAAATCCACCTGCTCGTCCTGCACTGCCTGTGCGACGGTATCGACACCATGTTATTGGGAGAATTCGAATGAAGAAGCCGCTGTCGCTCCTGAACGCCAGGCGCATCGCCACCTGGACCCTGCTCGCCGCACTGACGCCGGCCCTGAGCGGCTGCTTCGGCGCGGCCGTGGTCGGCGTCGGCGCCGGCGCACTGCTGATCGCCGATCGGCGCCCGACGGAAACCTATCTGACCGACGAAGGCATCGAGGTGCGCTCCGGAACCCGCATCAAAGAGCGCTTCGGCGACAAGGTGCATGTCAATGTCGGCAGCTTCAACCGCAGCGCCCTGCTTACCGGCGAGGTACCGGACGCCGCCGCCAAGGCGGAAGTCGAGAAGATCGTCAGCGGCGTGCCCAACCTCAAGTCGATCAGCAATGAACTGCAGATCGCCGGCATCAGCTCTCTCGGCTCGCGCAGCAACGACGCCTACATCACTTCCAAGGTCAAGGCGCGCTTCGTCGACGCCAACAAGTTCGCCGTGAATCACGTCAAGGTGATCACCGAAGCGGGCACGGTGTATCTGCTCGGCCTCGTCACCCGCCAGGAAGCCGACGCGGCGGTGGAGATCGCCCGCACCACCGGCGGCGTACTGAAGGTCGTGCGCGTCTTCGAGATCGTCAGCGACGAAAAGGCCCAGCAGCTCGACAACCTGACGCCCGCCACGGCGGAACAGCAGAAGAAATAATCGGCGTCTCGTGAATCACCCGGCGCCCGCCTTCGAAGCCAAGCTCTGCGCACCGCAGGATCTGCCGGCGCGCGCCGCCGCCCTGCCGAGGCCACTGGTATTCACCAATGGCTGCTTCGATATCCTGCATCGCGGCCACGTCACCTACCTTGCCCAGGCGCGTGCGCTCGGCGTGGCGCTGGTGGTGGCGGTGAATTCGGATGCCTCGGTGAAACGCCTCGGCAAGGGCGACGACCGCCCGGTCAACGCCCTGAGCGACCGCATGGCGTTGCTCGCCGCGCTCGAATGCGTCTCCCTGGTGACCTGGTTCGACGAGGACACGCCAATCGAACGCATCCTCGCCTGCCAGCCGGACATCCTCGTCAAGGGTGGCGACTGGCCCGTCGACAGGATTGTCGGCGCTCCCGAAGTCCTGGCGCGCGGCGGCAAGGTCGTCTCGATCCCCTTCATCCACGAGCGCTCGACGACGGCGCTGCTGGACAAGATCCGCAAGCTGTAAGCCGATGTGGGAACCCCACAGGGATTCCACACCCTGACCGCCTCAGTTCGCGTGCTTCAGCCGCGGATCGGCCCACTCGGGAATTGGCGGAATCGGTCCCGTGCTGCCGCCATAGGTGTATTCCCCGCCCTTCGCATCGCAGGTGCACGGCAGGCCGGTTTCCGTCGGCCCCGGCAGCGGGCAATGACCGGCGGAGGTGATGCAGCGGTCGGACGGATTGGCGATCGTCGCCAGCGCCTTGCCGTAGAGCACGCCGCGCGCATCTGGCAGTGGCTGGGTGTTGCGCGGCGGCGGCTGCTTGTAGCGGTCGGGCTTGCCGGCGCAGCCGGCGGCAATGGCGCCGACGATCAGCAGCAGACCGCAAGGCTTCAGGATGCTTGCTTTGATCATGTCGTAAGGTTCTCGCATCGAAATGGCTGAAGGAGATGCCCGCCCAAAGGCTTGCGCGTCGCTTCGCTTCGCTTCGCTTGGGCATCCTTCGGATAATATTCTGAAAATTTGACGGGCTAACGGACATGACATTGAAGAAGACGCCCCGAAGCATGAAAGTCATGTCCGTTTCCCTCACCCCCAACCCCTCTCCCACAAGCGGGCGAGGGGAGC
>CAZCPD010000110.1:9857-10141 GCA_964500425.1 uncultured Rhodocyclaceae bacterium | reverse complement strand
CCTTCCACGGCCTCTGCAATCGCCTGCTGCGTGCGCACTACCGCGAGGCCGGGCTGCCGCAGCTGTTCCAGATTCTCGATCAGTCCGATCAACTTTCGGCGATCAAGCGCCTGCTGAAATCGCTGAATGTCGACGACGAGAAATATCCGCCGCGCGACCTGCAACATTTCATCAATGCCCACAAGGAGCAGGGCGAGCGCGCCAGCGCTGTCGAGGCCTGGGACG
The DNA here is from genome assembly GCA_964500425.1 of uncultured Rhodocyclaceae bacterium. Taxonomy (GTDB): domain Bacteria; phylum Pseudomonadota; class Gammaproteobacteria; order Burkholderiales; family Rhodocyclaceae; genus Sterolibacterium. Next base: position 9,916 of record CAZCPD010000110.1, on the reverse strand, counting down.
ACCACACTAAGAAACGCGTCGAGCTCTACGAAGCTTACGAACGCCAGTGCCAGCGCGAG
>CAZCPD010000110.1:0-9847 GCA_964500425.1 uncultured Rhodocyclaceae bacterium | reverse complement strand
GGCGTCGTCGATTTCGCCGAGCTGCTGCTGCGTTCCCACGAACTGCTGGAGCGCAACGAAAACATCCGTCGCCATTATCAGCAGCGCTTCCGCCACATCCTCGTCGACGAGTTCCAGGACACCAACAAGCTGCAATATCGCTGGCTGAAACTGCTGGCAGACGGTGGCACCGGCGCTTCGATCTTCGCCGTGGGCGACGATGATCAGTCGATCTACGCCTTCCGCGGCGCCGACGTCGGCAACATGCGCGACTTCGAGCGCGAGTTTCGCGTCGAGAAGGTCGTCCGTCTCGAACAGAACTATCGTTCGCAGGGCAACATTCTCGATGCGGCGAATGCCATCATCAAGCACAACGAGGCGCGCCTCGGCAAGAATCTGTGGACCGACGCCGGCAGCGGTGAGCCGATCCGCATCTTCGAGGCCAACAGCGATCTCGAAGAGGCGCGCTGGATTGTCGAGGAAATCAAGGCGCTGGCGCGCGACGGACATGCGCGCAGCGAGATCGCGCTGCTCTATCGCTCCAACGCACAGTCGCGCGTGTTGGAACACGCGCTGTTCAACGCCGGCCTGCCCTACCGGGTGTATGGCGGGCTGCGCTTCTTCGAGCGCCAGGAAATCAAGCACGCGCTGGCCTATCTGCGGCTGATCGCCAACGCCGACGACGACACGGCCTTCGCGCGCGTCGTCAATTTCCCGACGCGCGGCATCGGCGCCCGCTCGCTGGAGCAGCTTGCCGACGCGGCGCGCGCGCAGCAATCCAGCCTGCATCAGGCGATCCCCCACCTCAGCGGCAAGGCGCAGAGTTCGTTGAGCCACTTCGTCGAGCTTCTTGGCCGCATGCGCGACGGCAGCTCAGGCTTGCCGCTGCCGGAAGTCGTCGATCATGTCGTCGAACTCTCCGGCCTGCGCGAGCATTACCGCAACGAGAAGGAAGGCCAGGACCGCCTCGCCAACCTCGACGAACTCATCAATGCCGCCGCGAGTTTCGTCGCCGAGAATGGGCTGCGTCAGGCGGATGCCGCGGATGCGGAGACCGAGACCCCGCGGTACGGCGACGATCTCGCCGCCTTCCTCGCCCACGCCGCGCTGGAGGCTGGTGAGCACCAGGCCGGCGACAGCGACGACGCCGTGCAGTTGATGACCGTCCATTCGGCGAAAGGCCTGGAGTTCAACGTCGTCTTTATCAGCGGCCTCGAAGAAGGCCTGTTTCCGCACGAGAACGCCATCCTCGAAACCAGGGGCATCGAGGAGGAGCGGCGCCTGATGTACGTCGCCGTGACGCGCGCGCGGCGCCGCCTTTACCTGTCTTTCGCGCAGACGCGCATGCTGCACGGCCAGACGCGCTACAACATCGTTTCGCGCTTTCTCGACGAGATTCCGCAGCAGCTGCTCAAGTGGCTGACGCCGAAGTTCGGCAATGCCTGCGCGGCGAAATCGGGCTATGGCGGCAATGCCGGTTACGTCGCCGAGCCGTCGGGGTACGCGCGTAGCGGGGGGGCTCGCCCAGCCGCCACCGCCGCCACCGCGACCCGGCTGCGTCAGCCGGATGCCGGCGACAGTGGTCTGCATATCGGTCAGAGCGTCATGCACAGCAAGTTCGGCCGCGGCATCATCGTCAGCGCCGAGGGCTCTGGCAGCGACGCGCGCGTCCAGGTGAATTTCAGTCATGCCGGCACCAAGTGGCTGGCGCTATCCGTGGCCAAGCTGACGCCGGCCTAGGTGATTACTTCAGGAACATGGCTCCCATATGAACGCAGGAAAATCCGTCATCGTCACCGGTGCCTTCGGTCGTCTCGGCCAGATGGTGATCGCCGAACTCAAACAGCGTGGTTATCGTGTCGTCGCGATGGACCTCGACAATCCCGTGAATCGCAAGGTCGCCGGCAAACTGGCCGCGCTGTATGACGACGTGGTCTGGGCCGATCTGCGCAAGGTCGAATTCAAGCCGCTGCTGCCAGGCGTCAGCGCGGTGGTGCATCTGGGCGCGATACTGCCGCCGCTCACCGAAACCGCGGCGACGCTGGCGCATGACGTCAACGTCAAGGCAACCTTCCGCCTGATCGACGCCATCGAGGCCAGCCCCAGCAAGCCGCTGCTCGTTTATCCGTCCTCGGTCACGGTGTTCGGTTATCCGGAGCCGATGAACAGGCTGATGCGCGCCGACGATCCCGTTTCGCCGAGCGACAACTACACTCGCCACAAGGTCGAGATCGAGCAGCGCCTCGCTGCCAGTTCCATCCCGTGGTGCGTGCTGCGCGTCGGCGTGTCGGTCGATTCGCGCACGCTCGGCGCTGACCTGGTGACGCTGCGCCAGTTGTTCAACGTTCGTCCGGATAATCCGCTCGAATACGTGCATCCGTGCGACGTGGCGACGGCGGTGGCCAACAGCCTCGATAACCCGCGCGCCGTCGGCAAGATCTTCCTGCTCGGCGGCGGCGGCGATTGCCGAATCACTCAGCACGAGTTCCTCGGCACGGCCATCAACGCGCTGGGCATTCAGTTGCCGCGCGACATGCTCGGCGCCGAGCGTTTCTACACTTCGTGGATGGACACGGCGGAATCGCAGGACATCCTGCGCTTCCAGAATCATCGTTTCGCCGACTACAAGGCCGACATGCAGCGGCGCCTCGGCGCCCTGCGCTGGGTCATGGCGCCGCTGTCGCCGCTGGTGCTGGGGGCTTGGCGACGCATTCGTAGGGGTTTACACGTCCTCGGTCTTTGCCGGGCTGGTCGCATCCACGGCCCCGGCAACGCCAGAATCGCTTTCATGCAGCGCTGCTTTCAGCAGCAGCTCGCTGAGTGTGTTGCTGACCTGATTCAGTGCGCCATCCGGCGCGATCATCGCGTGCGCCGTGGCGAAATCCTTCTGCCGGATGTGTTGAACGATGCTGGTGGCAATGTGATGAAATTCCGCATGGACAGTGCGGATCTGCTCGTGAATGTCGGCAGCCAGCAGATGCCGGCCTTCGTGCAGCAGCCAGTCGCCGAAAGCGCAGTCGGCGTCATTGTCGATGCCGTCGATATCGAACGCGGCGCGGCCGTTCAGAAAGTCCTTGAAGCGTGCCCGCCAATGGGCATGGGCTTCGAGAGCGGCTTCGATTTCAGTCTTGACCGACATGGCGCGTCAGATGATCTGTTTGCGGGCCCGGCTTGCCCGGACCGGTCTAGCCACGCTGGCGCGCCGCGGTCTTCGGCGTCTTGCCCGCCTTGCCGGAAGCCTTCTGTCCGGCGGCGAGTTCGGCGTAGAGCGCGCTGAATTCCTGCGCCAGCTTGTGGCGTGGGTCGAGGTGGATCATCGGCAGCGACTGCTGGTGCGATTCCTTGATCTTCACCGATGATGAAAGCATCGTGTCCAGCACTGGCAGTCCTTCGGCGCGCAGTTCGTCGACAAGCTGCTGTGGCAGGCTGGCGCGCGACTGGTACTGGTTGATGATGATGCCCTCGACTTCGAGCCGCGGATTATGGTCGGCGCGGATTTCGGCGACGTTGTCGAGCAGTGAATACAGCGCGCGCCGTGCGAATTCGTCGCAGTCGAAGGGGATCAGGCAGCGGTCGCAGGCGATCAACGCCGAGCGCGTGTAATAGTGCAGCGCCGGTGGCGTGTCGATCCACACCTGATCGTAGCCCGGCAGGGCGTCGAGCGCCTCGCGCAGCTTGTAGATCTTGTAGCGCGATTCGAGCTTGGCTTGCAGTTCTTCCAGCGAGGCGTGCGAGGGCAGTACATGCAGATTCTCGAACGGCGTCGGAACGATGAACTCCTCGGTAGTGCGCGGACGCAGCTTGAAGCTGAGCATCTGGTCGAAGAAGTCGGTGGCGCTGACCTCCAGTTCATCGGTGGCGTTGCCGAGCAGGTAACGGGTGGAGTTGGCCTGCGGGTCGAGGTCGATCACCAGCGTCTTCGCGCCCTGGGCGGCGCCGATGGCCGCCAGGTTGCAGGTGATGGTGCTCTTGCCGACTCCGCCTTTCTGGTTGAAAACGACACGACGCATGATGGTCCCCGGAAGTTCTTGAACGCTCCATTCTGCCACACCATGCGCTGCACTGGTTTCAGTGCGTTATCATGCTTCGGTTTTTATCCGGAATTTTCAAGCGCGAGGCGGCCATGGACTCTTCCCTTCAATCCATATTGATAGCCAATCCCAAAGGCGGTGCGGGCAAGAGTACGTTGGCCACCAATCTCGCTGGCTGGCTGGCGCGTCAGGGGCATCAGGTCATGCTCGGCGATATCGATCGCCAGCAATCGTCACGCGAATGGCTGAAGTTGCGTCATCCGGCGTTACCGCCGATCACTGGCTGGAACATCGAACCGGGCCAGCCGGCACGCCCGCCCTGGGGTACCACCCATGCCGTGCTCGACACCCCGGCCGGATTGCACGGCAAAAAGCTCGTTCAGGTGCTGAAGCTGGTGGATCGGGTTATCGTTCCGTTGCAACCTTCGCTGTTTGACATTCTGGCGACGCGGGCCTTCCTTGATGTGCTGCTCGAGGAAAAGACGGTGCGCCGCCATGACAAGTTCGTCGCCGTCGTCGGCATGCGCGTCGATGCCCGGACGCGCGCCGCGCAGGAACTCGAACGCTTTCTGATGATGCAGGGCTTGCCGGTACTGACTTTGCTGCGCGATACCCAGAACTACGTGCAGGTTGCCGCTCACGGCATGACCATCTTCGATTTGCCCGCGTCGCGTGCGGCGCGCGACTGGGAGCAATGGCAGCCTATCTTCGACTGGCTTGCACACCCGTCACTTCAGGGCATGTAGGCATTCTCCGGCTGTTGCAGGGATTTCATTTCTCGATTTTTTTCATCGTCCATCCGTCTGCTGGCAAATTTCCCGCTCTTGGGGAGTGTATGACGAGAATCTTTTAAATGCCATTGCAATGGTCATGCCGATGTTCTATATTGCGTGATGTCTCCCGGTTTGCGGGAGGGGTGGGAATCATGTTCATGGAGTCTGGCGGCATGATCAAGTTGCGACCTGCCTGCGCACGTGGCTATGCGAATCATGGCTGGCTGCGGTCCTGGCACAGTTTTTCCTACGCCGAATATTTTGACCCGGAAGAGATGGGTTGGGGGCCGTTGCGTGCCCTCAACGAGGATTTTCTGGCGCCTGGTTGCGGTTTCGGCAAGCACAAGCCGCACGACATGGAAATCATTACCTATCTGCTCGACGGTCCTCTGCAATACGAGGACGACAATCCTCGCGAGCAGCAGGTTCGTCGGCCGTCCGTGCAGCGCATGAGTGCAGGCCGCGGCATTCTGCTGAGCCAGTTCAACGCTTCGGAAAATGAGAATCTGCATCTGCTGCAAATCTGGATAGAGCCGGATGTGCGTGGCATTGCGCCAGAGCAGGAGGAGAGGATCTTCGCCGACGAGCGCAAGCGCGATCGCTGGTGTCTCGTCGCTTCGCCTGACGGCGCCGAGAACAGTCTGACCATTTACCAGAATGCGCGCTTGTTTGCGAGCCTGCTGAGCCCGGGAAGGAGCCTCGAATACCGTTTGCAGCCGCGTCGTCGTGCTTATCTGCAAGTGATCAGCGGCGACATCATGCTCAACGGCGTGACGTTAAGAGCCGGAGACGGCGCCAAGATCGCTGACGAAGCTGAACTGGTGATCCTGGCGCAGGGCCCGGCTGAACTGCTGTTGTTCGACCTGCCTTAAGCCGAAGCGGTTGTCGAGCGGGCGGGGAACGTGAAATATTTCACGAATTGACCGCCGACCTATTGGAGGTCGGTGGATGGGCGTGACAAAATCCGCAGAGGAAATGCCGGACTTCGCTAAGCAGCAGGTTCCTTCTCCCATGAGTCGAAGCGGGCGTGCCAATTGCCAACAGGATCGCCATGAAGCTTGCTGCCCTGTTCAACCATGAAAATGCGCTGCCCACCGCGCCCAAGGTCATTCAGGAACTGATCGACAGTTTCACCAATGAGGGCATTTCCAGCGATGCGCTCGCGCGCCGGATTGCCGTTGATCCGGTGCTCAGCGCGAACCTTCTGCGCCTCGCCAATTCGGCGTATTACCGGGTTTCGCGTCAGATCAGCAGCGTCGAAGCGGCGGTGACCATGCTTGGTTTCGTCACGGTGCGCACCCTGGTGATCACCTGCAGCCTTGTCACGCGCTTCAAGGCCACGCCCGGTATCGATCAGAAGCAGTTCTGGCGCTACAGCCTGTCGACCGCTGTCGCGGCCAAATGGTTGGCGAAGAGGCGCGGCGAGGATGCCGAACTGGCCTTCACCATCGGCATCGTCCATTCGATTGGCGAACTGATGATGCATCTCGGCATGCCCGAAGAGATGGCCACGCTCGACAAGATCGCCTCGCCATTCCACGAAAACCGCCTGCAAATGGAACAGGATGTCTTCGGTTTCAACTTTTCCGATGTCAGCGCGGAACTCGTCTCCCGCTGGAAGTTTCCCGAGGCGATGGTCGCCGCGATCAGCGCATTCTCTCGGCCGGTCAACCCGAAATCATTCAATTCACTTGGCGTCATCCTGAACCTTGCGGCGTGGGTCGCGCGAGCCGACGAAGCTCGCTTGAGCGCCGATGAACTACGCGCCACTTGCCCGGCAAAATTGGCCGTGGTTCTTGGCTTGCCATCCAGCGTCATTCTTGACGAGATGCCGCCGCTGGCTGAACTGCGCGCCGGACTCGAGGACTTGATGCCCTGACGTCGGGCACATGTGCGTCTCCGCAGGGTGCGGCTTCTGCTAGCATTGCCCCCGTCAAGGGTGTTCGATGCAAATGGGAGATTCCGGCATGAGGTTGTCGCTGACTGTTGTTGCCGCCTTGCTATTGGCTGCTCAGGCGCTGGCCTTGTTCGGCGTTGGCGGTTTCTCAGTCGAGAGCTTTGTTGCACTTGTCCTGCTGACGGCAGTGACGCTGGCCGTTCTCAACTGGCAGCGCCGCCGCTGTGCCCGTGAATTGCAACTGCTCGGTGCGCGTCTCAAGGATGTCACCGAAGGAAGGTGCGACCTTTCGCACGGGCTCGACCAGTATGGCTCTGGCGATTACAACGAGATCGCCGCGAAGTTCAATGCCTTGCTCGGCATGATACGCAAGATGATGGTCAATGCTCGCGAGATGAGCGTCAAGATCGCCATTGGCGCAACCAGAATGAACAACGTCGTGCTGCTGTCGGGCAGCAATGCCAACAAGCAGGGCGAACTCTCGGAGCGCATCTTCGAGGCTTCCAGCGAGGCCACCGATACCGCGACGCAGATTGCGCAAAACGCCCGCTCCGCTTCTGACATCACGCGCAGCAATCTCGAGGTTGCCAGGAGTTCTCTGGAGGCGATGCAGGAAATCACCGCGCGCGTCAGCGGGGTCAGCCAGCGTCTGGTTGGTTTCCGGGCAACGGTCGAGACTCTGGAGCAAAGCTCGGTCAGGATCGATCAGGTGGTGTCGATGATCGGGGAAATTTCCGATCAGACCAATCTCCTTGCCCTCAATGCCGCCATAGAGGCCGCGCGAGCAGGCGAGAGTGGGCGCGGTTTCGCCGTCGTCGCCGATGAAGTTCGCAAGCTTGCCGAGCGTGCGAAGTCGGCGACTCAGGTGATCGGCGACAGCACCCGCGACATGATTTCCCAGGTTCAGGCAACGCTCGAGGCGACCCGGGCCATCGATCAGGACATCGACAGCTCAAAGCAGCTGGTGGCCAAGTCGGCTGGCGACTTCTCGGCAATGGTGGTGGATTTTCAGGGGATGGCCGGGCAGCTTGCCGAGGTCAGCGAAGCGATCCAGTCGCTGCAGAACATCAGCGAGAGCACCCACGGCATAGCCGCCGAGATACGCGAGACCAGCCAGCAGGTGGCCAGGCAGGTCGCCGAGTCGGTCGATTATTCCCATGATCTGCGCGTCTCGACCGAAGCGATTCAGGGCTTGTTGACCCAGCTCAAGACGGGGGGCACGGTCTTCGACGAGATCGACAAGATCACGGAAAAATTCCGTGACCGCGTGGCCGAGGTGCTCGCGCGACAATTGCGCCAGGGCGTGAATGTCTTTGATCAGCATTATGTCGAAATCGCCGGCACCAACCCCAAGCGCTATCGCACTGGCTACGATGGCCAGCTGGAGGCTGAGTTGCAGCGGACATACGACGAATTTCTCGTTGCGCACAAGAGCTTCATCTATGCTCTGGCTGTCGACAGCAACGGTTATGCCCCGACCCATAACAAGAAATTCTCGGAGCAGCACACCGGCAATTTTGATCATGACAACCGGCTTTCGCGCGACAAACGGATATTCAATGACCCCGTCGGCATCAAGCTGGCGAAGAACACCGAGCCGAACCTGTTTCAGACTTACCTGCGCGATACCGGCGAGATCATGAACGACTATTCGATGCCCATCATCGTCGAACGGCGTCACTGGGGAGCGGTCCGCGTCGGCTTCAAGGCGGATACGTTGAGTGCCGACGGCTGACTCGCCGCATTGCCCTCTCGTGCCGTGCGGAGTTCGCCGCACTGTGCGCCGGGGAGTAAAATGATGGCTTATGCCCGCCCCCAAGTTCGTCCATCTCCGGCTCCATAGCGAATACTCGATCACCGACGGCATCGTGCGTCTCGATGCCGCGGTGGCCCGCGCCGTGTCGGATGGCATGCCGGCATTGGCGCTGACCGATCTCGCCAATCTCTTCGGCATGGTCAAGTTCTACACGGGGGCACGCGGCGCCGGCGTCAAGCCGATCATCGGTTGCGATGCCTGGATTGCCGATGAAGGCGGTGGCGCGCGCGATGGCGCCAGTCGTCTGCTCCTGTTGGTAAAGAATCGTGCAGGCTATTTGCGTCTCTGCGAGTTGTTGAGCGAAGCCTATCTCGGCGTGCGTCGCCAGGGGCGTGCCGAGATCACCCGGGCTGCGCTCGCCAGAGGGGACAACAGCGGCCTGATCGCGCTTTCCGGCGCGCATTTTGGCGACGTTGGCCAGTTGCTTCTGGGCGGCAAGCAGGATCAGGCGGAGAGTCGCGCGCGCGAATGGGCGGGACTGTTTCCCGGCGGTTTCTATCTCGAAGTGCAGCGCTATGGCCAGCCGCAGGCCGAAACGCTCGTGTCGCTGAGTGTTGCGCTGGCCGGTCGTCTCGGTCTGCCGCTGGTTGCGACGCATCCCGTCCAGTTCATGGATGCCGACGATTTCAAGGCTCATGAGGCGCGTGTCTGCATCGCCGAAGGCTATGTGCTGGCCGACAAGCGGCGCCCTCAGATGTTTACCGATCAACAATACTTCAAGTCGCAAGGGGAAATGGCGGAATTGTTCGCCGACCTCCCCGAAGCCCTGGAGAATTCTGTCGAAATCGCACGGCGCTGCAATCTGAGCGTCGAGCTCGGCAAGAGCAGGCTGCCGCAATTCCCGACGCCGCCAGGCGTGACCATCGACGAGTTTCTCGCCCAGCAGGCGGCGGAGGGCCTGGAGCGGCGGCTTGCGCAGCTCTATCCCGACGAGTCCTTGCGCGACCAGAAACGACCGGCTTACCTGGAGCGTCTCGCCTTCGAGATCAACACCATCCAGCAGATGGGCTTCCCCGGCTACTTCCTGATCGTGGCCGACTTCATCAACTGGGCCAAGCAGAACGGCGTACCGGTAGGGCCGGGGCGCGGCTCGGGCGCCGGCTCGCTGGTGGCGTACGCGATCGGCATCACCGATCTCGATCCGCTGGCCTATGACCTGCTGTTCGAACGCTTCCTGAATCCGGAGCGCGTGTCGATGCCCGACTTCGACATCGACTTCTGCCAGGATGGCCGCGACCGCGTCATCGACTACGTCAAGAAGAAGTACGGCGCTCATGCCGTGTCGCAGATCGCCACCTTCGGCACCATGGCGGCCAAGGCGGTGATCCGCGACGTCGGCCGCGTGCTGGAT
>CAZCPD010000109.1:3932-10146 GCA_964500425.1 uncultured Rhodocyclaceae bacterium | reverse complement strand
TCGAGAAGGGGATCACGTACATCGTGCGACCGCGCATGCAACCCTTGAACAGGCCACGCAGCTTGTCCTTCATCTTGGCCGGGTCTTCCCAGTTGTTGGTGGGGCCGGCGTCTTCCTTGTTGGCTGAGCAGATGTAGGTGCGGTCTTCGACACGCGCGACGTCGGACGGATCCGAGCAGGCGAGGAAGGAGTTCGCACGCTTGGCGGGATTGAGGCGAATCATCTTGCCGGCGTCGACCAGCATGTTGCAGAGGCGGTCGTATTCTTCCTGGGAGCCGTCGCACCAGACGACGTTGTCGGGTTGGGTGAGCGCGGCGACTTCGGCGACCCAGGCTTTCAGCTTGGCATTGCGGACGTATTCAGGAGCGGCAAAGCTTGTTGCGGTTTGAGTCATGATGCGGAACTCTCCAAATGAAAAATAATGGGAAAGTACCTGAAAGTCGATCGATCGCGCTGGGTGGGTGATCGGTGGGCTTCCAGCTTTCCGAGCTGATCGGGGGTGGCCCGGCGCGGAAGGGGTGGAGGCAAATAAATATCTGCTGAACCCGTAGCCGAGCATTTTCCCATTTTCCTGCGCGAAGAGCAAGTTAGGTGAAGAAATATCACAAGTGAATTGACCGGATTGGCTTGCCGATTGCGTGAGGCGCAGTGCGGCCGCGTTTGTTGGTAGTCCGAAAAGAAATGACATTGGCGCCTTCTGGCGCTGCCTGGTTTGCAGTTGTTTTGCGTAGCGTCGCGCGCGGTGGCGGGGCGAGTTTCTTTGAACCGCTTGTGATGGAAGGCAGGTTGATCGTTGTTACAGGCAGCCGCAGTGATGGTCGTCAGCAACAAAATGCCCGTAGCTATACAATAGAGGTTTTGCCTCGCCGTCCGCCGAGATCGCGACGCCGACAGTCAGCAACCTTTACACACATCACATCAATCGCGGGAAAAAATAATGGATGAGAGATTTCGCGCCGCAGCACTCGAATACCATCTTCAGCCGAAGCCCGGCAAGATCGCCGTAACGCCGACCAAGTCAATGCTCAACCCGCAGGATCTGGCGTTGGCCTATTCGCCCGGCGTCGCGGTCCCTTGCGAAGAAATCCAGCGCGATCCTTCGAATGCCGAGAAATACACCGCGCGTGGCAATCTTGTGGCGGTGATCACCAATGGCACGGCGGTGCTCGGTCTTGGCAATATCGGCCCACTGGCCGGCAAGCCGGTCATGGAAGGCAAGGGGGTACTGTTCAAGAAGTTTGCCGGCATTGACGTGTTCGACATCGAAATTGCCGAGAACGACCCAGACAAACTGATCGACATCATTGCCTCGCTGGAGCCCACCTTCGGCGGCATCAACCTTGAAGACATCAAGGCGCCGGAATGCTTTTATATCGAGAAGATCCTCCGCGAGCGCCTGAAGATCCCCGTTTTTCACGACGACCAGCATGGCACCGCGATCATTGCCGCCGCTGCTGTGCTCAACGGCTTGCGCATCGTCGACAAGGAAATTGGCAAGATCAAGCTGGTCTGTTCAGGCGCCGGTGCAGCGGCCATTGCCTGTCTCGACCTGTTGGTCAGTCTCGGCGTCAATCCGAAAAACGTCTACATCGCTGACAGCAAGGGCGTCGTCTATGTCGGCCGTGATGAAAAGCTCGACCCGTCGAAGGCACGCTATGCTCAGGACACCAAAGCGCGCACGCTGGGCGACATTACGCCGGATGCCGACGTGTTCCTCGGGCTGTCGGCTGCCGGTGCTCTGAAGCCGGAAATGCTCAAGGCGATGGCGGCGAATCCGATCGTTCTGGCCATGGCCAATCCGACCCCGGAAATCCTGCCCGAGGAGGCCAAGGCGGTGCGGCCGGACGTCATCATCGGCACCGGCCGCTCGGATTATCCGAACCAGGTCAACAACGCCCTTTGTTTCCCCTACATGTTCCGCGGCGCGCTTGATGTCGGCGCGACGACGATCAACGAGGAAATGAAGATCGCCGCCGTCTGGGCGATTGCCGATCTTGCTCACGCCGAGCAACCGGATGTCTCCGCGGCGACCTACAACAAGGTGGATTTCAAGTTTGGCCCGGATTACCTGATTCCCATGCCCTTCGATCCACGCCTGGTCATGAAGGTCGCGCCGGCAGTGGCCAAGGCCGCCATGGATTCAGGTGTGGCCACTCGCCCGCTGCTGAATCTCGAAGCTTATCGGGAGCAGTTGTCGGAGTTCGTTTATCACTCCGGGTTGCAGATGCGTCCGGTATTCACTGCGGCGAAAATGAGTCCGCAGCGCATTGTTTTCTGCGAAGGCGAAGACGAGCGTGTGCTGCGCGCCGTGCAGACCGTCGTTGACGAAGGTCTGGCCAAGCCGATCCTGATCGGCCGTCCGGACGTGGTCGATGCACGCATCGCCAAGTTCGGTCTGCGACTCAAGGCGGGCGAGAATTTCGGCCTGGTCAATCCCGACTCCGATCCGCGGTTCCGCGATTTCTGGACCGAGTACTACGAAATCATGCAGCGTAAGGGCGTCAGCATCGAGTACGCCAAGCGCGAGGCGCGTCGTCGCACGACGTTGATCGGTGCGCTGATGGTCAAGAAGGGCTACGCCGACGGCATGGTATGCGGCACGTATGGCAGACACTCTCAGCATTTGCACTATGTCGAGAACGTCATCGGCCTGCAGCCTGGCGTAAAGCACTTCTATGCCATGAACATGTTGCTGCTGCCCAAGCGCACTCTGTTCATTGGCGACACGTATGTGAATTACGATCCATCCGCCGAACAGCTCGCCGAGATGACGGTGCTCGCCGCCGATGTCGTGCAGCGCTTCGGCCTGACGCCGAAAGTCGGTCTGTTGTCCCATTCCAGCTTTGGCTCCGAGGACACGCCGACCTCGCTCAAGATGCGCCGCACCCTGCAACTATTGCAGGAAAACGCGCCACACTTGGAGGTCGAGGGCGAAATGCACGGCGATGCCGCGTTGTCGGAGGAAATCCGCAACCAGGTATTTCCCAATTCGCGCCTCAAGGGGCAGGCCAATCTGTTGATCATGCCGACGCTGGATGCGGCGAACATCGCCTTCAGTTTGCTGAAGACGGCCGCCGGCGATGGCCTGACGCTCGGGCCGCTGTTGCTCGGCGCCGCCCAGCCAGTGCACATCCTGACGCCGACGGCGACCGTGCGCCGCATTGTCAATGTGACGGCGCTGCTTTCCGTCGAAGCCGCCAACCAGCGTAGCAAATCGACGGCTTGATGTCCGCCGCCCGGTCGAAAACCGCGTTGATTCTGACGGGCGGTGGTGCCCGGGCTGCCTATCAGGTCGGGGTTCTGGCCGCGATCCGCGATCTGTTGCCGAATCCGCAGTGGAATCCGTTCCCCATCATCTGCGGCACGTCGGCGGGCGCCATCAATGCAGCTTCCCTGGCGACGATGGCCGAGGACTTCGATTTTGCAGTCACCCGGCTGCATGCGATCTGGGAAAACTTCCATGCTCACCAGGTCTATCGCTCGGATACGCTCGGCATTTCACTGAGTGGGGCGCGCTGGCTGGCATCGCTGATGGGTGGCTGGCTGGTGAAGACGGCGCCGCGCGCCTTGCTCGACAACGCGCCCTTGCGCGAATTGCTGACGCATCATCTGAATTTCGACCGCATCGATTCCGCCATCGCCAGTCAGGCCCTGCATTCTGTCAGCATCACCTGTTCCGGCTATGGATCGGGCCAGAGCGTCAGTTTTTTTCAGGGACGTGCCGACCTCGAGCCATGGCAGCGCTCCCAGCGATTTGGCGCGCATGCCAAGCTCACGCTCGATCATTTGATGGCCTCGAGTGCGATACCTTTCGTGTTTCCCGCGGTCAAGATCAACCGCGAGTATTTCGGCGACGGATCGATGCGCCAGATGGCGCCGATCTCACCGGCGATACATCTGGGGGCCGACAAGATACTGGTGGTCGGCGCGGGGCAGCGCAATGCCGGGGACAGCTACCGCGAGCAGGGCGATCGCTACCCCTCGCTGGCGCAGATTGCCGGCCATGCCTTGTCGAGCATCTTCCTCGACAGCCTCTCCGTCGACATTGAACGCCTGACGCGAATCAACAGAACGGTCAGCCTGATTCCCGACGAGGTGCGGCGGCAGCACGGCCTGCCACTGCGATCCATCGAGGTGCTGGAAATCTTTCCATCCCAGCGTCTTGACCATATCGCCGCTCGGCATGTTCGCAGCCTGCCATGGGCGTTGCGCGCACTGCTTGGAAATATCGGGGCATTGAACAAGCGCGGCGGTGCGCTCGCCAGCTATTTATTGTTCGAATCATCCTACACGCGGGCGTTGATCGATCTGGGATACCATGACGCACAAGACCGGCGTGAAGAAATTCTCGAATTTCTTGAAATAAATCATCAAAATGAGGCTGTCCAGACTTAACCTTTGGCAATGAAGGCCGTTACTGGAAGAGGCAGGATACGATTCGTTTGTGACAATGCTGTAAAATTCGCCATTGGCAATGACGAACTCCCGGTTCGTCCTTGCCGCTTTTCAGGTTCTGGAATTGCTTTGCTGCAGCACAGGTAACGAGGAAATTTGATATGTCCCGAAAGACCGCAACATTGCTGATTGCACTGCTAGGATTGACATTGGGCCTTGGTGGTGCGCCTGGCGAAGCGATGGCTCGCCAGGAGAAGGCCCCAGTCGTCAAGAAATACAAGCCGGCCGTGAAGAGAAATATCCGCAAGGCCACCTGGGAAGATTTTTCCAACCTGAAGCTGCACTCTTCCGCCGCCATGGTTCTGGATCAATCGACGGGCGCCGTCCTGTTCGAGAAGAATGCCGGCGCCGTATTGCCGATTGCCTCCATCACCAAGCTGATGACGGCCATGGTTGTCCTCGACGCCCAACCCGACCTGAATGAAGTCCTCGCGATTGACGACGACGATGTCGATACACTGAAAGGCACGCATTCGCGCTTGAGAGTCGGCACGCAGCTCAGTCGTGAAGACATGCTCAGGCTGGCCTTGATGTCCTCGGAAAACCGTGCCTCCTCGGCGCTTTCCCGCCATTTTCCAGGCGGACGTCCGGCTTTTGTCGCGGCGATGAACCGCAAGGCGCACATGCTGGGATTGCAGGACACCTATTTCGCCGATCCGACCGGCCTGACGGCGGCCAATGTTTCCAGTGCGCGCGATCTGGTCAGGATGGTCAGCGCCGCCCAGCAATATCCCTTGATCCGCCAGTTTTCCACCTCCACGGAATACGAAGTTCCGATCGCCGGGAGGACTCAGGTTTTTCGCAACACCAACAGCCTGGTGAGAAGCTCGTCTTGGGAAATCGGCCTGTCGAAAACCGGCTTTATCAATGAAGCTGGCCGTTGTCTCGTGATGCAAGCCTGGCTTGCCAACAAGCCGACCATCATCGTGCTGCTCGATTCACTGGGCAAGATGACACGCCTCGGTGATGCCAATCGCATCAAGCATTGGGTCGAAAACAGCCCCTTGCCGCATCGTCAGTTCGCTGGCTGACCCCTCGGGTCAGCGGACCGGCTTGACGTAACCGATTGCCGCGGAAATCTCGTCCGCGGTGTTGCGCACGATCGTTGCCCAGTCCGGGTTGTGACGATCGGCCGGCGCCGATACTGAAAGCCCGGCGACCAGATCGCCGGCATCGTCGCGAATCGGCGCGGCGATGCAGCGCAGTCCCTGCTCGATTTCCTCGTTGTCGAAGGCGACGCCGTGGCGGCGCACGCGGTCGAGTTCCTTTTCCAGGGCCTGCAGCGAGGTCAACGAGGTGGGGGTAAAGCCGGGCAAGCCGGTACGCTTGGCATACTCGCGAACTTTCTGTGCGCCGTCCTCGATCAGGAACAGTTTGCCGACAGCGGTCACGTGCAACGGCGCCCGCGCGCCGACGAGGTGCACCACGCGCACCGAGGAACGTCCGCTCGAAGTGCGCTCGACATAGACGATCTCGTCGCCCTGGCGCACGCCGAGATTCACGCTTTCGCCGAGTTGCTGGTGCAGGCGTTGCATCAAAGGCATCGCCGTATCGCGGATGTTGATGCGCGATTTGACCAGGTTGCCGAGTTCCAGCAAACGGATGCCCAATTGATAGGTACCGGGATCGGCGCGCTCGACAAAGCCGCTGGCCGTCATCGCACCAAGGATGCGGTGCGCGGTCGAAGGGTGTAGCCCGGTTTCCAATGCCAATTGCTTGAGACTGACCGGATCGTGGTAGTAGGACAACACATCGAGCA